>JAFZIG010000147.1 GCA_017554485.1 Acidaminococcaceae bacterium
CCGTACAGGAATACACCGAAGCTTATGATGAAGTCATCAAACGCGCACAGGGAGGGAAATAACCATGAAACATAATTTTAGATTTTCCGGAACCGGCGGCCAGGGATTGATCACGGCAGGCATCATCTTAGCGGAAGCGGCAATCCTGGACGGGAAGGAAGCTATCCAGTCCCAGTCCTACGGGCCGGAAGCCCGGGGCGGTTCCTCCAAAGCAGAAGCCATCATCTCCGATGACAAGATTTACTTCGGCCGTGTCACCTGTCCGGACGTACTGCTGGCCATGAGTCAGGAAGCCGCTGATAAGTACACCCATGACTGCGGAGAGAACAGTGTAGTTATTACTGATTCTCTCTTTGTCAAGGAAGTACCGGGAACTTATAAAGAACGGATCGACCTGCCTATCACCCATACGGCAATAGCGACCTGCGGCAAATCCTTATTCGCCAACATCGTGGCGCTGGGGGCAGTAAATGAACTGACTCACTGCGTATCGGAAGAGGCGCTGGAAAAAGCAGTGCTGAACCGTGTACCCAAAGGAACGGAAGAAGCTAACAAAAAGGCGTTGCAGGCCGGCAAGAATCTGATAAAATAAATACAGAAAAAACGAGGAGACGATGCGAATTCGTCTCCTTTTGTTTGGAAAGGCAGGTCATACACTATGAGCAGAAAATTTACCATGGAAGAAGCCTTCGCGGAAGCGCGGCGCTGTCTTCACTGCGGAATTCCCGGCTGCCGTAAGGGATGTCCAATTGAGAACAATATTCCGGATTTTATCCGTGCGTTGCGGGAGGGGAATATCGGAGCGGCTTATGAGATCATTTCTATCCGTAGCAATCTGCCGGCTATCTGCGGCAGGGTATGTCCTCATGAAAAACAGTGTGAAGCCCATTGCGTCCTGACACGGAGCAAGCGGGGGATCCAGATCGGCAGCCTGGAGATGTTTGTGGCTGATTTTGCGCATCAGTATGGTTTAAAGCCTGTTCCCAAATCTACCGGGGAACGGGGAAAGGTTGCCGTCATCGGCAGCGGGCCTGCCGGACTGACGGTGGCAGGGGATCTGGCGAAAATGAATTTTGACGTCACGGTATATGAGAAACAGTCCGAACCGGGTGGCGTGCTGATGTTCGGCATTCCGGATTTTCGTTTAAGCAAGGATGTGGTTCGCCGGGAAATCGAACAGTTACGTAACATCGGTGTTAAATTTGAATGTAATGTGATGGCAGGACCGGAAATTACGGTAGACGATATGTTTGCCCGGGGCTTTGACGCGATTTTTATGGGGACAGGCACGGCGCTGCCCCGCACCCTGGATATTCCCGGACAGGAATTGAGAAATGTCCTAACGGCACAATATTATTTACTTATGGTGCAGCTGGTGAACAGCGGCATGCTGGATGACAAAGAAACGATGCTGAAAGAAGGCGATCGGGTGGCTGTCATCGGCGCAGGCAATGTGGCCATGGACGCGGCTCGCACGGCGATACGGCGGGGCGCAAAGGAAGTAACGATTTATTTCCGCCGTACAGAAGCGGAAATGACCGCATTTCCTTCAGAAATCAAAGCCGCGGAAGAGGAAGGGGTCCGCATCCGGTATCTCAGTGAGCCGGTAAAATTCCTAAGCCGTGAAGAGATGCAGCAGATTACAGGCAAAGCATTGACGGATAAAGAAGAATCGGGCGCTGACGTATTTGGAGGAAGCGAAGGCGCGGACATCAGAAAACCGGTGGGCGGTATGCTGTTGCGGAAACTTGCAAAAGATGAAACGGGAGAGTTCCGCCCAACAGGGGAAGAAGAGTATGTAGTCTGTGACTGTGTTGTACAGGCAATCGGCAACAAACCGGCGGCCCGTATCGTTTCCACAACTACCGGGATCCAGGTTGATGAAAGAGGGTTCGTCATTACCAGAGAACGTCCCTATGGCATGACGACCCGCGCCGGTGTATTCAGCAGCGGCGATGTGGTTCATGGGCCTGCAACCGTAGTGTTGGCCATGAAGGAATCCAAAAAAGTGGCGGCGGGTATCGCCATGTACGTGGATGCCAAACGACTGATTAGCGAATGCTCGTTATAGACTTTTGGTGTTTGCAAGTGTGTTCAGGATTTAACGGCAGAGGTAGGGAAACTAAGAATCCATACATTTCAGGCATAATTGGGAATTAAAAACAGGCATTAGACTTTCAGAATAAAAGAAAATATAATGAGCGCAACAGAAAGCGGTGCGCGTTTTCAGTGTTTTACGGGGTAAGACCGGGAAAGGAAACGCAAGCCTTCTGTAGCGCTCATTTTTAATTAGTCGGGGGAAAACATGGAAAAAGAAAACAGACAAAATGAAATTCGCCGTTTGGAACGGGAGCGGTGTCAGGCGCTGCGGGATTACCATGAAGCGGCGGAAAAGCTGGACCAAATCGATTACCAGCTGTTTGAACTGAAGAAAGAAGACGGGAAAAGCAAAGGAAACGCGGATTGATCCGGCAAACGCGCAAATTCGTACGACCGGTATTTCCTGAAGTTGGATGATCAAGGAGAGGTGAACATGGACAGGAGAGAATTTTTAAAAGTGACCGGGACCGGGGCGCTTACGTTGTTCCTGAGCGGCTGCGGGATCAACGCGGTGAGCAGCGATAAAAAGGCCGGCGCCGCGGCCAGCCCGGAAGCAAAGCCCGGCGGCGTGTCCCAGGGGAAGAAGCTGAAGATCGTGGTACTCTGCGGCAGTCCCCATAAGGCAGGTACGTCGGCGCTTTTGGCGGACAAGTTTATCGAGGGAGCCCAGGCTGCGGGGCACGAAGTGTTCCGGTTCAACGCGGCGTTCGAGGACATTCATCCCTGCAACGGCTGCGACGCCTGCGGCATGAGCGGCCCCTGCGTGATCAACGACGCCATTTCCCAGAAGCTGATGCAGAAGTTAGTGGACTGCGACATGGTGGCGCTGGTGACGCCGCTGTATTATTACGGCTTCTCTGCCCAGATCAAGATGGTCATCGACCGTTTCTATTCTCAGACCGGCGCGATCCACCGCAAGAAATCCATGCTGATGGCCACGGCCTGGAACAGTTCAGGCATCACCTTCAACGCGCTGCAGGAGCATTACGATACCCTTGTGCGCTACATGGAGTGGCAGGACGTTGGCCGGGTGCTGGGCTACGGCTGCGGCACACGCTCTGCCATTGAAGGCACGGAGTTCCCGGAACAGGCATTCAATATCGGTAAGAAATTATAAGAGAGTACAGAGGAGGCGCAAAATGAAAATTGTTGTTGTGACCGGCAGCCCTCACAGGGCCGGTACGTCGGCGCTGCTGGCGGACAAATTTATTGAAGGAGCCCAGAGCAACGGGCACGAAGTGTTCCGCTTCAACGCGGCGTTTGAGAACATCAACCCCTGCCGCGGCTGCGACGCCTGCGGCATGAACGGTCCCTGCGTGATTCCGGACGCGATTTCGGAAAAACTGATTCAGAAGCTGGTGGACTGCGATATGATCGTGCTGGTGACGCCGCTGTACTATTTCGGCTTTTCCGCCCAGATCAAGATGGTCATCGACCGTTTCTATTCACGGACAGGACATATCCACGGCAAAAAGTCCGCGCTGCTGGCCACGTCCTGGAATAACGACAGCTGGACCATGACGGCGCTGAAAGCCCATTACACTCGTCTGTGCGAATACATGGAGTGGCGGAGCCAGGGCGCGATTTACGCCACCGGCTGCGGTACCCGGAGTATGATCGAGCGCTCCGATTTTCCCCAGAAGGCGTTTGAATTAGGCAAAAGCGTGTAAAGTTAGTTGGCCGTTATTGCGGTACGACAATGGCGCAACGTTTACAAAACGAAATTACAAACAGGTGTGAATCATGGAAATCGGATTAGGCGAATTACTTATCATCGTTGTCCTGGCAATTCTGTTGCTGGAACCGAAAGACCTGCCGCGCATCGCGAGAAAGTCGGCTGCAATGTACCTGGCGGCGCGGGGATTTATGAAAAAGAACTGGCTGGCCCTGGCAGAGGGCGCAGCGGAAAAACAGGAGGAATAAAAAATGGGACGTATCGGAACCACAGAACTTTTGGTGATTTTACTGATTGCGGTAGTTTTATTCGGGGGCAGCCGGGTGGCCGGCCTGGGCAAGGCCCTGGGCACCAGCCTGCGGGAATTTCGCACGGAACTGAATAAAGGGACGGAGAATAAAGATGAGACCGCCGGAACCGTTATTGCAGAAAAATAATACAGCGGATTGGAATGCAGCCAACGGGCAAACAGAGAACCGCCAAACAGCAGGCAACGCTGCGGCAAACGAACCTGCAGCGGATATGGAGCTTTGGGACCATATCGGGGAACTGCGCCGCCGGGTTCTGAAAGGCGTGGCTGCCGTGATTGCGGCCTTCGCCGGCCTTATGTACATTGGGCCGGAGCGGGTCATGGATCTGGTCAGCGGGCCGGTGAAGGCCCAGGGCGTGCAGTTCATTTACCTGGGGCTGGCGGACGTGCTGTATGTACAGCTGAAGGTTGTCTTTCTCTGTGCGGTGCTGCTGGCATCGCCGGTTCTGCTGTGGCAGCTTTGGGCCTTTGTGCGGCCCGCCCTGTATCCGGAAGAGCGGACGCTGGCCCTGGGTTGGCTCTTTGCGGCGGTTTTCCTTTTTGCCGCAGGAGTTGCTTTCGGCTATACAGCGGTCTTTTTGTCGGCCCTCAGCTTTTTTGTGTATGTGGGGGCGGACATGGCGCTGCCGCTTCTGGCCATCGACCGGTATGTGAACTTCCTGCTGGCTTTTGTCATTCCCTTCGGACTGATTTTTGAAATGCCGCTGGTTTGCACCATTTTAGCGAAAGCGGGACTGCTCCATTCGGAAACCCTGCGGAAGGGACGGCGTTTCGCAGTTTTGCTGAGCTTTATCGTGGGCGCGTTCCTTACGCCGCCGGATGTGGTGAGCCAGGTCATGATGGCGCTGCCCACAGTTTTATTGTTTGAGATCAGCATCGGCTGCGTGAAATGGTCGGAGAGACGGCAGCCGGAGTGGCAGGCCCAGGAGTGAAAGCATAAAAAACAAGAAACTATGCCTGCAAGGCATAGTTCGCGATTTAAAACAGGTATTTGTGTTCCGCATCCTGCCTCTTTATAATAACGATAGAGACAGTAATTGCGAAAGGAAAGATGAATTATGAAAACAAAATGGAAAAGAATAGCGATGGCTATCGTGGGCGCGTCGATTCTGGTAACAGCAAATTTAGCGAATGTGGAGGCAGCGGCAATGAACAATCAGAAGAAAGTACCGCAGAAAATTGTACAGACGGCAGGCAGGGACAGGTTAGGCGATTTCGCGCCGGACTTTGCCCGCTACAATGATGACATCTTATTTGGCGAAGTGTGGTCCAAGAATGACGTGCTTTCCCTGCACGACCGCAGCATCGTAACTGTTTCGGGATTGGTTGGCAGCGGCGTCATCGACAGCTCGTTGAAATATCACATCCAGTCCGCAAAGAACCATGGCGTCACCAAAGCGGAAATGGTGGAAATCATCACCCAGCTTGGCTTCTACACCGGCTGGCCCAAAGCGTGGGCGGTCTTTAACATGGCGAAGGAAGTGTACGCAGACGATGCAAAGGCAGCAACTGTGACGCTGACAGACAAAGACAAATACCAACAGGAAATCATGTTTCCCATCGGTGAACCTAACGTGGCCTACGCCAAGTACTTCATCGGCCAAAGCTACCTGGCCCCAGTTTCCACTGCCCAGGTTCCGATTTACAACGTTACTTTCGAGCCCGGGTGCCGCAACAACTGGCACATCCATCACGCGAAATCCGGCGGCGGTCAGATGCTGATCTGCGTGGGCGGGGAAGGCTGGTATCAGGAAGAAGGCAAACCGGCGTTAAAACTGATGCCCGGCACGGTGGTCAATATCCCGGCAGGCGTGAAGCACTGGCACGGCGCGGCGGCGGATTCCTGGATGAGCCACCTGGCCATTGAAGTGGAAGGCGTGGAGACCCGCAACGAGTGGTGCGAACCGGTATCGGATGCAGAGTACGGGAAACTGAAATAAATCATTTCCCGAATACGGATTTGCAAGGCGGCCTGCAAGTTTGGGGCGATTTGTTTCGGTAGGGAAAGGAAACAATTATGAAAAAAATGACTGTGGTGTTATTATCAATTGCTATGCTTGTATTAGGAGCGGCCTGCGGTGCGGAAACGCCCGGCAAGAAAGGCGGGGCCGAAGCGCCGAAGGCACAGGCCAGTGCTGCAGCCGCAACGTCAGATAAAAACGCGGCGGCAGGCTCGATAAAATTAAAAATTACCGCCAAGGACAAAACCCTGACGGCGGTAATGGAAAACAATTCTACTGTGCAGGCCTTTGCTAAAAAACTGCCGGTGACGCTGAAAATGGAAAACCTGTATAACCGTGAGATGTGCTACCACTATGGCAACGGTGCGTTTCCTGTGGGTACGCTGCGCTCCGACAGATACGAAGTGGGGGACATCATCTACTGGCCGCCCCGGGGCAGTTTTGTGATCCTGTACCTGCAGAACGGCGAAGAGTTTGAACGCCAGCACATGGGGCACATCAGTAACAATGTGGATTTCTTCCGCAACGCCGGCGACGTTGACGTGACCTTTGAAATACTGAAATAGCCTGTTTATAAAAAGCAAAATGCGAATGTCACAGCATAGGTAATACTTATTTTTAGTGAGGATAAACGGATGAAGAACAGGCCATATATTCTTTGTTATATGATGATGACCGTTGACGGGCGTATCGACTGCCCTATGCTGACAAAAGTGAGCGAGGGAATCGGGTATGATGTAATTATGAAGCAGCTGGACGCACCTACAAACCTAAATGGGAGAGAAACGGCGCGTCTTGAAATCGCGCTGCCGGGAACTTTTGACAAAGGCAATTCCCGTCCGTATGGAAAGGAAGGGTTTTGCAAAATGAGGGAAGCCTCCGGTTATGAAATCGTCGTCGATTCAGGGGGTACCCTTCTTTGGCCGGATGATTCTGATGCGGAAAAACCACGCCTGATCATTGTCAGCGAAAAGGCTCCGGAAGCTTATCTCGATTATCTGGAGCAACAGCATATTTCCTGGATTGCCTGCGGAACAGAGCGCGTTGATCTTGCCAGGGCGGTTGCAATCCTGAAAGCGGAATTTGCGGTAGACCGCATGATGGTTACCGGCGGCGGGACGGTGAATGGGGCATTTTTGGACGCAGGCCTTTTAGACGAGGTGACGATCCTGCTTGGCCCGGCTATCGACGGCCGCGCCAACATGAAGGCGGTTTTCGACGGACTGCCGGAAGAACACAAACCCGTGCAGCTGAAACTGAAAGGCGTTACTACGTATGATGACGGAGCAATGCTGATCAGGTATACATTATAACCAATGGCATAATAAGGAAATAACGCTTGAAAAAATCTTATAATTTTATAAATTATCCCTTGACTTAAAGCTAACTTTAAGTATTAGACTGTATTTGCGAAGGCAAAAAGCAAATGTAGTCTGTTTTTTTTGCGGGGAAATTAATCTGTGTAAACAAGTCAGGTTGTATAGAAAGAAGGGAGTGTACATTATGTCTTATACGATTTCAGAAGCGGCGGAGAAGGTAGGCATCCCGGCTACGACCATCCGCTATTACGATAAAGAAGGCCTGCTGCCCAACATTAAGCGCAAGAACGGTATCCGTGTCTTTGAGGATATCGACCTGCGGCTGATGGGACTGCTGACCTGTCTGAAAGATACGGGGATGCCTATCAAGCGCATCCGGGAATATGTGGAACTGACAAAGAAAGGCGATGCCAGCCTGCAGGAGAGATATGAAATCATCAAAGCCCAGAGGCGTTTTGTAATGGATCAGATAAGGCAACTGCAGTTTTATCTGGAAGAACTGGACTTTAAAGACTGGTATTACAATAAAGCGCTGGCAGCCGGCACGGAAAAAGCAATTTCCTTTGACGATTACGAGAAGGAAACGGGAAGAAAAGCACCGGATGATCCAAACCGGAAAGGATAAACAGGGAGGGGCTATGAACAAGATAACCGGTTTTTTATTGTGCGGCATCATGTGCATGCTGCTTTCTGCCTGTGGAGCGCAGCCTGCACAAAACACAAAGAGTGAACCGCCTGTTCCGGCAAAAACGCAGACGGCGGTAAAAGCCATGACAGATAAGCGGCTGATTCACAGTACGCAGGACGATAAGGCACCGCTGGTGTTGTTTACAAAAGACGCCAGCGCAGCCGGACTATTACGGATTTATGAAGCACTGGGGCGCAAGCCGGAAGGGAAAGTCGGCATCAAGATAAGCTTTGAGACGCCGGGCGGCCCGCATCTGGATCCTGCTATGCTGAAACCGTTGCGGGATAAGGTCAACGGCACATTCATTGATTCCAACGGGTTCAGCGCGCCGCGGCATAACACGGAAGGCCATATAAAAACCGCTGTGGATAACGGTTTCACGAAGGAAATCGGTCCTATTGATATACTGGATGCAGAGGGGGAGATGAATCTTCCGGTCCAGGGCGGAAAGCATCTGAAATTCCACCGGACAGGTTCTCACTTTGCCAACTATGATTCCGTTATCTCCATCGTTCGGTTTAAAGTACATCATCTGCGCGATTACGGCGGGACGCTGAAAAACCTGTCCATCTGTCTGGCTTCCACGTCCGGCAAGGCGAATATCCACAGTGGCGGTAAGGAATTGGGGCGTTTCTACGAGCCGGATATGGAAAGCTTCCTGCAATCCGTAGGAGAAGCGGCCAAAGCGGCGCAGGATGCGAAAAAAGACCGGTGGGTATTTATCAATGTATTGGCAGGGATGGATCAGAAGGATTCCTGCGAGGGAGCTTCTGCCATTCCGGATATCGGCATTGTTGCCTCACTGGATCCGGTTGCAGTCGACCAGGCGGCCATTGATTTTGCCTTCGGAACAGCGAAAACGGAAAAAATCCGGGAAGCCTGGGAAAAGAAGCATCAAACCCGCGTGACGATATATGCGGAAGAAGCCGGTGCGGGCAAGCGAAATTACCGGATCGAGAGTATTGATTAAAACGTTGAATTTAAAAAGGGGGATTTTTCATGAAAAAGCTAATTTGTATTTTGACGGCAGTATTCATGTTTTTGGCTGTAGTTGGCTGCGGCGGCGGTGAAAAGAAAGCGGAGAAGAAAGAAGCGGCCCCGGCTGCCAAACAAACCGGAACCGAGACCAAAAAAGCAGAAGCGGCGCCTGCCCCCGTAAATGGCAAAGTACTGGTTGCATATTTCTCCTGGGGAGGAACTACCCGGAAGGTTGCGCAGACGATACAGGAAAAGACCGGCGGCGATTTGTTTGAAATCAAAACGGAAACACCGTATCCGAAAGAGTATGGACCAACGACGGAGATTGCCAAAAAAGAAAAAGCGGAGAACGCCCGCCCGAAACTGGCCGGACCGCTGCCTGACATGAAAAAATACGATGTGATATTACTTGGATATCCTATCTGGTGGTATATTGAACCCATGGCTGTAAAGACCTTTGTGGAAGAGCAGGATTTGTCCGGAAAAACAATTCTTCCCTTTGCCACCAGCGGCGGCAGCGATATTACAGGCAGTGTAGCCGATTTACGGAAGGCGTTGCCGAATTCCCAGATTAAAGACGGCCTGCTGGCGAACAGTACCGGCTTTATTGACGACTGGTTGAAAGAAAACGGGCTGTTGAAGTAAGTTAGGGAAAAGAAATTGTTATGAAAAAGACGATGAATCTCACTGTTAATTTGTATTACAAAGGCCGCAACGGAAGCGCCAGAAAGTTTGCCGAAGAAATGGAACAAAGCGGGATTGCGGATAAAATCCGTGCGGAAGAGGGAAATGAGAAGTACGAGTATTATATTCCCATGAGAGATCCGGAAACAATTCTGCTGATTGACAGTTGGAGCAGCCAGGAGGCATTGGACAGGCACCATGCTTCGCCGATGATGAAACAGCTGGCGGAACTGCGGGAAAAACATGACCTGCACATGGTGGTTGAGCGATATCAAAAAGCAGACGAACCCTCAGAAGACGACAGGTTTGTCAGGAAATAACGGATATCTTTTCATGAAAACTTTACTGAAATTTATTTTACTTTTTATATTAATTGTTGCTGTTGGCGCGTACTTTTACAGCCAGCGCCCGGAGTTTGGCCGCACGCCCACGGGCAAACGGCTGGAACGGATCCGGCAGTCGCCCCATTATTACAAAGGAAGGTTCTGGGCCATCAACCCCATCGAAAAAGCGGTGGAGACCAGCCAGTTCCAGGCAACTATGCGCTTTTTGTTCGGCGGCACGCCGGAACGGCTGGCGCCGGAGGAACCCGTGCTTTCCCGCAAGACAGATCTGCGTAAGCTGGATCCGCGACAGGACGTTGTGGTTTGGATGGGGCATTCCACATTTTATATGCAGCTGGGCGGCAGCAGGATCCTCATCGACCCGGTCTTCAGCGGCTGGGCTTCGCCGCTGCCTTTTATCAACAAGGCCTTTGCAGGGAGCAACGTCTATGCGGCGGAGGATATCCCGGAGATCGATTTGCTTGTCATATCCCACGACCACTGGGACCATCTGGATTATCCCACCTTGATGGCGCTGAAGCCGAAGATCAAAAGAATCGTGATGCCTCTTGGCGTGGGCGAGCATTTTGAGTATTGGGGCTTTGACATGGATACGGTAACGGAGGAGGATTGGAACACGGCTGTTAAAATTACGGAACAGCTGACTGTCCATATTTTACCGGCCCAGCATTTTACCGGGCGCTTCCTGAGCCAGAACCAGTCGGAGGCCTGCGCTTTCGCGTTTATTACGCCGCAGCGCAGGGTGTTTTACAGCGGTGACGGCGGGTACGCCAAAGAGTTCAAGGAATTCGGCAATACCTTTGGCGGCTTCGACCTTGCCATTCTGGAAAACGGGCAGTACAACCGGGACTGGCCGAAAATCCACATGAACCCGAAAGAAACGGCCCAGGCGGGCGCGGACCTGAAAGCGAAAACCGTGCTGCCCTGTCACGGCGGCAAGTTCGCGTTGGCCCGGCATCCCTGGGACGAACCGTTTATCCGGCTGACCGCGGAAAGTAAAGACAAGCCGTATAAACTGCTGACGCCCCGCATCGGGGAACCGGTTGCCATCGGGACGGAGGCAAAGGCGACCGGCCACTGGTGGGAAGAAATGAAGTAAAAAAGGATTCTTCTTTCTCTGTTTTGCTGTATAATCAATATGTAGAGATGGATAACAGGTAACATTATTTTTAGTTGAGGATAAACTGATGAACAACAGGCCATATATTCTTTGTTATATGATGATGACCGTTGACGGGCGCATCGACTGCCCTATGCTGACAAAAGTGAGCGAGGGCATCGGGTACGATGTCATTATGAAGCAGCTGGACGCGCCCACTAACCTTAATGGGAGAGAAACGGCGCGGCTTGAAATCGCGCTGCCGGGAACTTTTGAAAAAGGCGATTCCCGTCCGTATGGAAAAGAAGGGTTTTGCAAAATGAGGGAAGCCTCCGGTTATGAAATCGTCGTCGATTCACGGGGCACGCTTCTTTGGCCGGATGATTCTGACGCGGAAAAACCGCGCCTGATCATTGTCAGCGAACAGGCTCCGGAATCTTATCTCGGCTATTTGGAGCAACAGCATATTTCCTGGATTGCCTGCGGAACGGAGCGCGTTGATCTTGCCAGGGCAGTTCAAATCCTGAAAGCGGAATTTGCGGTAGACCGCATGATGGTCACGGGCGGCGGGACGGTGAACGGGGCATTTCTGGACGCAGGCCTTTTAGACGAGGTGGCGATCCTGCTTGGCCCGGCTATCGACGGCCGCGCCAACATGAAGGCAGTTTTCGACGGGCTGCCGGAAGGACACGAGCCTGTGCGGCTGAAACTGAAAGGCGTCACTACATATGATGACGGCGCGATGCTGATCAGGTATACGTTATAACCAAATGCATGTTAAAGTTAGGATATTGATTCGGGAGGCGACAGAAAATGAAGAACACGTTAGTGGCGTATTTCAGTGCAACGGGAACGACGGCAGTAGCAGCGAAAAAGCTGGCAGAAGCGGCAGGCGCAGACCTGTATGAGATTAAGCCCGCCGTGCCTTACACAAAAGAAGACCTGAACTGGATGAATAAAAAAAGCCGCAGCTCCGTGGAGATGAACGATAAATCATCCCGGCCGGAACTGGCGGACAAGAGCGCTGCCATCAGCAGCTACGATTTGATTCTGGTAGGTTTCCCCATCTGGTGGTACGTGGCTCCCACTATCATTAACACATTCCTTGAAAGTTACGATTTTGCAGGGAAAAAGATCGTGCTCTTTGCTACTTCCGGCGGCAGCGGCTTCGGGAAAGCAGTAGAATCCCTGAAAGGAAGCTGCCCCGGCGCGGAGATTGCGGAAGGAAAGATATTAAACCGGATCCCCGATGCAGCGGAACTCAGGAAATGGGTGGAGAGTTTGTAAAAAAAGCGCATGTGTTGCCATCAGCCGTAGATTTTTCTGCGGCTGATTTGTTATAATTAAGGAAAATGATGTTTACAAATTAAAATCGGGGTTTAGCGAGTTGATTGATTTAGGAATTTGCATCGACAACTTCCGGTTTATCTTATAAAGAATAATCAAAACCCATAAAATGCGTTCTGGCAATCAGCTTTGTCAGAACGTGTTTTTTGTCTCATTTTTGACAAGCCGTGATATAATGAAATGTAGTCAAAAACGAGAGGGTGGTAAGATGGCCGACCCGAAGGTTAAAAAGATTCTTGAATTACCGGAATGGTTGAAAGAGTTTAAACTCCAGGAAGCGGGTATAGGGATATACTGCAGGGCAAGCACGTCGGAACAGCGGCAGCTGCGCAGCCTTTCCAACCAGATAACAAGACTGATCAAGACCGTGCAGGGATGGGGCTGTCTGTCGTATCTGAAAGAAGTGTATGCAGATATTTACAGCGGCACATCGGAGAACAAGCGCCCGGAATTCAACCGGATGCTGGATGACGTGAAAGCCGGGAAGATAAAGGTTGTGGTGACTAAAAGCATCCAGCGATTCGGCAGGAACACTGCGACCGTAATGGGCGCCATAAATGACATCCGCCATGCCGGGGGTTATGTCTACTTTGAGGTGGAGAACCTGGATACGAAGACGCATGATAATGACAACCTCATCACTATCATTGAGGGCGTTGCCCAGGAAGAGAGTTACTTCAAATCCGAGAACATCAAGTTCGGGATTCGGGAGAGCCTTAAGAGCCCGGATTCACGTTTATACAACAGGTGTTGCTACGGGTATTGGCATTATGACGGGAAGCTGGCTCCTAATCCTTTAACAGCTGGAATAGTGAAAGATATTTTTCTCTATTACAAATACGGGCGTAGCCTGAGAGGGATAGCAAAGAAACTGGAAGAGTTGGGTATTAAATCCCCGTCTGGTAAGAGAGTATGGCGGATCAAAACGATAGAGAATATTTTAAAGAATGAGAAATACACAGGAAACGTGGTAGTAAAGTGCATAGGGAAGAATCCGCAGACAGGCGAGGAAGAGTACTACAAAGCCGTACATCACCATGAAGGGATCATCAGTCAGGAGCTGTTTGATGAAGTACAGAAACTGTTTGTTGAACGGAGCAATGTGGAAATCGGCCCTGATGGAAAAAAGAGAAGGAAAAGTACTCACTATAGTTCCAAAAAGAAATAAAGTGAGTGGTCTAAAACGGCAAAATTGAATAGATGAGTGGTCTAAATTTGGGCGGAAACCGAAATAATTTTGAAAACCCACAAATGGAAAAGAATCCGCTTGTAGTGCGGATTTGAGTGGCATAGACTGACATAGGGCGATACAACTAAAAGGTTTATTTGTATACGAATTGAACTACCATCGGAAGTGTACTATTACACAATTCACTTCCTACACAAAAACCCGCATAAACTCTTTGCTGCCCAGGAATTAGCATGACAGTCAAAGTAGTCAAAAATTAGCGTTTTTTCACTTTGCAAACCGGTGAAGGTATTTCATCGTTGAGAATGAAGAAAATTGAAGTTTTGCTTACAGCCGTGGATTTAATTTCCACGGCTATTTTGTTATAATGAATTATAGATGAGACTGTTGATACAAATCGCGATTTAAAGGAACATGATAGCCATTCAGGAGCTGTTAGTATGTTTGAAGTAATCTGTAGGGAAATTAAAATCATGCTGGTAGACACCTGGGTTTTGGGGCTGACATTAGAAGTCTGCCTGATTTATTTCCTGGGTATGGCTGTACTGTCTAATTGGCAAAACAACAAAGCAATTTCTGTCGGATTAGTGCTGTTGGGTATTTTTGCTTTTGTAAAGACAATTATGCTGTTGTATGTTTCCAACCCGTTTTTCTGCATAGCTATGGTTATAGTCGGATTATGTATGTTATGGCTGTTTAGATAAAAGAGGATTATACACAGGCTGATTTCGTAACATGATTTCAGATTAGGCATAAATGAGCTGATAGAGGGCAAAGGAAAGACCAATCTCAAATATAAATCGACAAAAGTTAAGATAATAAAAATGAGAAAACCTGTTAACCCGCTATATTACTGGGCTAACAGGTTTTTCTACTCGGGAGGACTTTTGGACAATAAAAAGATTACAATTTAGATAGTGGGAACGTGTATCCCTTTAAATGAAAAAGTTAGTGTATTTTAGGAGGCAAGAAAATGGGAAAACTGTATGTTACTGGACGTGCAAAGCAAGAAGTAAATGCCGATATGGTAAACATTAAGCTGACATTTGAGGTCGTAGACAGAAATGCCACAAAAGCTCTGTTTAAAGCAACAGATCAATGCGAACATTTTTTAACAAAACTGGATAAGGCCGGTTTCGATTTGAGTAAAATTCATTTATTGGATGATGATATTGAACAGAATAGCTATTCTGAAAAAATAACATATGAGGCAACACGGAGAATTGAATTTCTGATGCCGTTTCATATTAAAGAATACAACAGCTTTGTAGACATGATTCGGCGTGAGCAATATAATATCAGTTTAGACACGGAGTATATTGTTTCAAACATAGAAGAAATCCGTGAACTTTTGTTGCAGGAAGCGGTATTGAATTCACAGAACAAGGCTGAAAAGATAGCTCAGGCGATGAAGAAAAAAATCGTAGGATGTGAAGAAGTAAACTTAGACGGGGATTATAGTCATTATCACGTAAAAGATACTGATTATCTGCCACCACCGGTGAATGGTTGTAAGATTTGTGGTATGAGCAGCTCAAATAAAATGCAAAGTCCTAAGGTAACTGAAGAGAAAGAAGTTAACGTCACATGGCTTATAGAATAATAATGGAAGTCTTATAACGGAGGTATGTTCATGTTGTATCTTAAGGAGTTTAGTTTTCCGTCTGTCCGGACGGAAGAAGGTTTTCTTAATGAAATAAAACGTACCTGTTATAACACATATTATCCGTTTCGTGTCTTGAGCGATAAGGAACTGGATACATTAGACTTTCAGCCTGTTACCATTTTTTACGGTGGAAACGGCTCCGGAAAAACGACGATGCTCAATATTATCGCGGAAACAATCGGCGCAGAACGGGATACATTGTATAATCGTTCCAGCTTTTTTGAAGATTATCTGGAATTATGTGATCATAAGACGGGGTTAATAAAACCAAAGCATATTAGATGCATTACCAGTGATGATGTATTTGACTTCATGTTAAATATCCGGTCGCTTAATGAAGGACTGGATACGAACCGCCAGGTGCTATTTCAAGAATATCTTGACCGGAAATATTCACAGTTCCGCTTACAATCTTTAGATGATTATGATCAAATGAAGAAAGTGATGGAAGCAAGACGCACCACACAATCGCAATTCGTCAGAGAAAATATGATGAATAACGTACCCGAGCATTCTAACGGAGAAAGTGCTTTCATCTACTTCACCGAAAAAATCCAGGATAATGGGTTGTATTTTTTGGACGAGCCGGAGAACAGCCTGTCCCCAGAAAGACAGTTGGAACTGGTGGAATTTTTGGAAAACAGTGTCCGGTTTTTTGGATGCCAGATTATCATGGCAACACATTCACCGTTCCTGTTATCCATGAAAGAAGCTAAGATATATGATTTGGATGAATTACCCGTAACCACTAAAAAATGGACTGATTTGCCTAATGTACGGACATATTACGGTTTCTTTAAAAAGCATAATACGGAGTTTAGCAGGAAAGATGAAGACGGGGATGTCAAGACAATTTACCGAAGTTGAAGTGAAATTGATATTAGAGTTATCGTAACGCAAGATTGGTTGCGACAGCCGCTCATTTTTTATTTACAGTTTGTCATGTTATATACACTTTTTAAAACAGATTTATCCTTTTATTCAAATCTTCCGCCAGAGATAAAAATTCCTGGATTTCGAAGTCAGGATTCTTATGAAACCCGATGCCAAGGTCGATGGAAATATCCCAGGAGGCCGGGATGCTGACAAGGGCCGGATAGCTTCTGGTAGTGTAAAGAAGCGCGACTGCGTCAGAAAGCATGCACTGTGTTATGAGTGAGCTGTCATAGCTGTCTATGTCAACAATGCGGATATCAGGCTCATTTTTAATGATGTACGAACGTAGAGTGTCTTCCGCTTTCCCGATACCTTCCTTATACATGATCAGCGAATGGCCGCGAATGTCTTTAAAGGACAGCTTCTTTTTGGATGCAAGCGGGCTGCCGTGCAGTACGCCGATATGCTGCTGTACTTTTTTCAACGGCAGAAAACATAAGTCTTCCACATTGTGATTGTAGTTCATAATGTATTCGGATGTTACGTCGAAATAATGGTTGCTGAATTGCTCAAAATAATAGCGCAACGGAAAATCCTGAAAGTTAAAGGCGATTTCCGGATGCAGTTTGCGGTATTCTTGGCATATTTTCGGCAGCGTTACGCTGGGAAGGTTAGACAACGATCCGATGGTTATGGAATTCGCCCCTGCGCTTTTTTCCCTGCACTTGCGCAGCAATTGCTGATAAGATCCGACAAGCTGGAAGGAATGGTTCAGGTAGGTTTCGCCTGCAGACGTCAGCCGGGTTCCACGGTTTGTGCGTTCAAACAAAGGAAACCTGAGTTGCTTTTCCAACACGGAAACCTGCTCAACCAAAGCCTGCCGGGAAATAAAAAGCTTTTCTGCGGCACGAGCGAAGCTGCCGCATTCGTGAATGGTTTTGAGACGTTTTAACAATACTTCGTCTAACATAGTTTGCATCTCCCATAATTAAGCGTGTTTCGTCAGAACGCAATTATCATATATACATTATATCATTATTTCGTTTTTTTGAAATGCCTACAGCGGGTTTGTTCCTGGTGCAGGTTTTTACTTGCCTCTGGTAATGATAGTTATTCTTCTCGGATGCGACAGATTTTACTATAATGCGTAAACAAGATTTCTGCCGGAAAACGCGAGGGAGGAAATGTCTATGGATAATGCGATTGCTTTTTATGAAGCGGTTATCATTTTTACGGTTACCTATATCGGCATCATTTTCGACAAAATACCCCGTACGATATGCGCTCTTGTGGGGGGAGGCATGATGATTTACTTTCATCATGTTACGCAGGATATGGCGATAAAAGAATTTATCGATTTTAATACGCTGGGTTTACTGGCAGGCATGATGGTTTTGATTTCCATCGTAAAGCAATCCGGTTTTTTTGAAGCAATGGCATTGTGGGCCGTGAAAAAAAGCCGGGGGAAAGCGAAGACGCTTTTAATCCTTTTGTCCGCGATTACAGGCATAGGCGCCGCGCTCATCGATTCGGTCACAGCTGCGTTGCTTATTGCGCCGATGACGATTTCAATCTGCCGCATGATAAAGATCAATCCGATGCCGGTGCTGATCTCTGAAGTATTGATGTCCAATATAGGCGGGACGGCGCTGATGATCGGGAACCCTCCGAATGTTATGATTGGTTCGGCGGCGAAGCTGGAGTTTATGCAGTTTCTTGTCAATCTGGCTCCGGTGGTAATAGTGACCATGGCCCTGACCATTATGGTGATCCTGTTGGTTTACAGAGGTACACTGCATTCCAGGGAATTAACGGAAAAAGAACTGGCAGCCATTCATATTCGTTCGGCGATTCGCGACATGGGAGGAATGCGCCGCTCTTTGGCGGTTCTCGCCCTGACGGTTCTCGGTTTTGTAATACACGGCAGTTTCGGTTTGCAGTCCGCGACGATAGCTATGTCCGGCGCAATTGCAGCAATCATTGTCTGCGGTGTCGATCCGGAAGAAGCGTTGAAGGAGATCGACATGAATACGCTTCTTTTCTTTATAGGTCTTTTTGTCCTGGTTGGCGGGCTGGAAACAACCGGCGTTATCAACGCAATGGCACAGCAGGGGATCACGCTGGTTAACGGAGACGTGAAAACAATGACCTTTGTGATTTTAGCCTTGTCCGGCATTGCTTCTGCTTTTGTGGACAATATCCCGTTTACGGCAACGATGATTCCACTGATCCAGGATATGCAGAACCTGATGGGGATCCAGGCAGATTATCTTTGGTGGTCCCTTTCGCTGGGCGCCTGTTTTGGCGGAAACGGTACGTTGATCGGCGCTTCGCCGAATGTCATCATTATGGCTGAAGCGGCCCGTTCCGGCTATCATATTTCGTTTACCCGGTTTATGAAAGCCTGTTTTCCGATCATGCTGCTTACTTTGCTGATTTCCGGCATATATCTTTACCTCCGGTACTTTTTGTAGTAAACGGAAAAGCAACTTATGCTTGCAAAAGGTAACGATGTTGAAACTAAAGTGGTTAATCTGGGTAATGAATTCGTTTTCAATATTTTATAAACATACAAGGGGGTATTTTCATGATTAATTTACACGAGTATCTTTCAGTTGGTCAGAACGCTGTAGTCCAAAAAGTGGTCAAGCCGGAAGATGCTTCTGACAAGTATATCAGCGCATTCAAAGAATTGCTTTCTGCCCCACGGCTGATCCATTGGGCAATTGATGCGGCAACGGATGCAATTGATCCGTATTTACCGGAAGAGTATGCCAGTATAGGTACAGCCATACAGTTTGAATGTACCGCCCCTACCAGCGTGGGCATGACGGTCACGGTGCATGTTACGGTAAAAGAAATCGGGGAGCGCGACGTGCTTTTGACTGTCGAAGCTTGGGATGAACAGGGGACAATCGGGCACGGTACCCACAGGCGGATTGTAGTGGAAGCAGAAAACATATTACAGAAGACAAGGGAACGGGTCAAGACAATCTCTTCCCGAAGAATCCTTAACTGGGCAAAAAAATAAAACGTAATAGATGCAAGGCTGACCCTGCACCCTGCAAGTTAGTTTCTTCTTCCCAAGCAATTCATCTTTGTTTACAATACAGGTAGTTAAAGGAAATTTCCAAAACCGTTATCGTAAGAATGCATTCTGCTTTTTAAATGAAAATTAAAAATAAATAATTAAGCAGGAGGAAATCATAATGGCTAAAAAGGAAATTCTTGTTTGTTACGATATTGATATTGATGCGGTTGCCGGCTGGTTAGGTTCTTATAACGGCGAAGATTCCCCGGATGACATTTCCCGCGGTATGTTCGCAGGTGAAGTAGGCATTCCCCGTTTGCTGGATTTATTTGCAAAGTATGGCCTTAAAACTTCCTGGTCGGCGCCCGGTCACTCCATCGAAACATTCCCGGAACAGATGAAGATGATCGTTGACGCAGGCCACGAAATCGTATTACACGGCTATTCCCATGAAAACCCGATTGCCATGACCCCGAAACAGGAAGAAGAAGTTCTGGTAAAATGCATTGGCCTGATTGAAGACTTGACTGGCAAAAAACCGGTGGGTTATACGGCTCCCTGGTGGGAATTCTCCCATGTTACCAATGAATTGCTGGATAAATACCACATTAAATACGATCACAGCTTAATGCATAACGACTACACTCCTTACTATGTACGCGTAGGCGATACCTGGACCAAGATTAACTACAAAGCTGATTCTGCGCACGAATGGATGAAACCGCTGGTTCGCGGCCAGGAAACGGACGTTGTGGAGATTCCTGCAAACTGGTATCTGGACGACCTGCCTCCCATGATGTTCATTAAGAATTCCACCACCAGCTACGGCTTTACGAATCCGCGCACCATCGGCCAGATGTGGGAAGATGAATTCGACTGGGTATATGCGAATATGGATTACGCCGTATTCCCGATGACGATTCATCCGGATGTAAGCGGCCGTCCGCGCGTACTGCGCATGCACGAACATCTGATCAACCACATCAACCAGTACAACGGCGTTCGTTGGGTAACCATGGAAGAAATGGCAGACGACTTCCTGAAACGCTGCCCGAGAAAGAAATAATGTAGGATCTGGCAAGCGCTGATTAAAACTCTTAATCAGCGCTTGTTTTTATCAGTGACGGGAGGTGTTAACGTGAAAATCAAAGTGGCCGCGATTCAGATGAATTGTAAGCTTGGCGATGTTGACGCAAATCTTGAAAAAGCTGAAGGTTTATTAAAAGAAGCTGTAGAAAAAGGCGCTGAGTGGGCAATCTTTCCCGAACTGTTCAATACTGCCTACTGGATTCCAAAACAGGACGTTGAACTTGCCGAAGACATTCCGGAAGGCCGGACTACGCAGTGGATGATCGCACAGGCAAAAAAATATAAGATTCTGGTTTCCGGGTGTATTTTAGCCAATACGCCAAATAAGGGCATTATTACGGATACGGCTCTGACTGTGGACGAAAATGGCGTGCTGGGAGCGTATGACAAGGTGCATCTTTGGGATAATGAAGAACTGCGGTTCCAAAATGGTTCCAAAGTTCCGTCGCCGATACCTTACGGTGATTTGCGCATTGGGATGCAAATCTGTTATGAAATAGGGTTCCCGGATATTTCCCGCCTTATGGTTTTGCAAGGCGCTAATGTAATCATTTATCCGGCTGCTTTCGGGCGCGCCCGGTATTATGTGTGGGATATCCAGTCCAAAGCACGCGCACTGGAAAACGGTATTTACGTTATTGCTGTAAACAGAGCGGGCATAGATGATAATACAGTGTTTTTAGGCGGGCATTCCCGTATAGTGGCGCCGGACGGTTCCGTAATCTGTGAGGCAGGCAGAGACGAAGACGTAGTCCTGATTGCGGAAATTAATATCGATAAATGCACGGAAGCGAGACGTACAGTTCCGTACCTGCGCGACTTGAACAAAGCGCTCATCAAATCGGAATGGGCAAAATTATAAAGGTGTTAATAATAGAATTTGGGACATGTTAACAGCAGCCGTGGATACCACGGCTGTTTTGTATGATGGGTGGAGAGTATACTATATTATGGACTTGACTTTCCGTTGCTTTAGAGTGATAGATAGCATGGGAGGTGAAGTCAATGGCAAAAAATAATGGCAGCCAAAAGTTAATATTCATGAACGGTGAGAAGCAGGTTCTGGCATACGAAATCTGGAGATTTTTAGCGACAAGTAGCTATATTGACACTCGCATCAAAAGTCTTGAGGAACAATCCAGTCATTTAAACGAATTGGAAGAAAGGATTTTTGGAGGTAAAAAAGTAAAAGCTGTTCAAGGAATTAGCAGGGAATTAATGCAAGACTTGCAAAACGATATTAAAGAGAGTATTGATAAGTTATTGGGACAAAAACGTGACCTTTTACATTTGATGGAAATGATGCCGAATTCTGAAATGAGAACCGTGTTAAGTTTAAGATATCTGAATTCACAGAGATGGGAAGATGTAGCAAAAACAATGAACCGCCCCTTGTGGGATGTGTTTGGAATCCATTCGAAAATAATAGAATTCCTGGAAAACAAATTTTCATATTAAAAATTTAGGAAACAGGGAGCAAATATTAAGATTGTATTAAACCCATAAAACGCGTTCTGGCAATCAGTTTTGTCAGAACGTGTTTTTTGTCTCATTTTTGACAAGCCGTGATATAATGAAATGTAGTCAAAAATGAGAGGGTGATACGATGGCCGACCCGAAGGTAAAAAAGATTCTTGGATTACCGGAATGGTTGAAAGAGTTTAAACTCCAGGAAGCGGGTATAGGGATATACTGCAGGGCAAGCACGTCGGAACAGCGGCAGCTGCGCAGCCTTTCCAACCAGATAACAAGACTGATCAAGACCGTGCAGGGGTGGGGCTGTCTGTCGTATTTGAAAGAAGTATATGTCGATATTTACAGCGGCACATCGGAGAACAAGCGCCCGGAATTCAACCGTATGCTGGATGACGTGAAAGCCGGGAAGATAAAGGTTGTGGTGACTAAAAGCATCCAGCGATTTGGCAGGAACACTGCGACCGTAATGAGCGCCATAAATGACATCCGCCATGCCGGTGGTTATGTCTACTTTGAGGTGGAGAACCTGGATACGAAGACGCAGGCAAACGATAACATCATCACCATCATTGAAGGCGTGTCCCAGGAGGAGAGTTACTTCAAATCCGAGAACATCAAGTTCGGGATCCGGGAGAGCCTTAAGAGTCCGGATTCACGTTTATACAACAGGCGTTGCTATGGGTATAGGTACAATGAGGGACGGATGGTTCCAGAACCGGAAACATCAAGAGTTGTGAAAGAGATATTTGAGTATTACAAATATGGCCGCAGCCTTTCCGGGATAGCAAGGATACTGGAAGAGAGGGGGATTGAATCCCCGTCCGGAAAGAAGATATGGCGAACCAAGACCATAGAAAACATTTTGAAGAACGAGAAATACACAGGGAACGTGGTGGTGAAGGCAAGCGCAAAAGATCCCAAGACAAATGAGGAACAGTGGTTTAAAGCCACCGGTCACCATAAAGGGATTATCAGCCAGAACATGTTTGATGAGGTACAAAGATTGTTTGCAGAACGAAGCAACATGGAAACCGGTTCTGACGGGAAAAAGAGAAGGAAAAAAACTCACTACAGTTCTAAAAAACCATACACTGGGTTAACGAAAGACGCAGGAAAAGTGTAAAAAAACAGTGATGTTTTTAGTCATAAAAACTTGAAAATAGAAGAGTATTTTGAATAGAAGAGTAGCTAAAATTGCAAGGCTTGAATTGCATTTAATCAGTAAATGCTCAGAAAGTGTAAAACTTTGAAAATCCGGGAACAATGCGGATTTGAGTGGCATAGACTGACATAAAATTTGCAATAAAAAAAGGCTATTTTGTATACGAATTGAACTACCATCGGAAGTGTACGACCACATAATTCAATTCCTACACAAAACCTGCATAAAATCTTTGCTGCCCAGGGATTAGCATGACAGTCAAAGTAGTCAAAAATTAGCATTTTTTCACATTGCAAAAGCGGCGATGGTATTTCATCGCCGAGAATGAAGAAAATTGCAGTTTTTCTAACAGCCGTAGATTTTTCTGCGGCTGTTTTGTTATAATGATGGCAGTGATACAAATCGGAAGTTGTAGAGGAAAAACAAATGACCGAAGAAGAACAGAAAGCTTATTTTGCAAAGCGGGAACAGGAACTGCTCGATAAGTGCCGGATCAAATCTAAGGAGCAGTTTCTCGATGAATGCAGAAAAACCG
>JAFZIG010000148.1 GCA_017554485.1 Acidaminococcaceae bacterium
GACGTTACCTTGATGAAAGGTCACACGATTCTTATTGCAAAGCATAAAGATATTGAAGACCCCCTTGTAATCATTCAGATCCTTTCCGTCTCTGGAAATATTGAAATAAATAATGTCCTCCATGGCATGTATTCGCGTTCAAACACAAATGTACGCAATTATTTCGTAACGGAAAAAATGTTAAAACGAGGTGTCCGCAGCCAAATGAAGGGAAAGGAATGAATCCTGATGACCGAATGGCCGAAAATGCTTAACTTTGTATTCGAGAAATCGGAATTTAAACAAACTGATGAATACGAAAAAGCTGATTGTCTTTCTGCTATGGGCATTTCTGCCGATGGTGATTGTGGGACTGGTGATGCATTTCAGCGGAGCTTCCGCCGTCGGTCTTCAGGAGGAACCTTCTACCATCGACCCGCTTGCCGCGATTAAAGGCTTGCTTTTCAGCGCTGGAGCCATGCTCATTCCGCTACTCGCCGTTATCTTTACGCAACTGATCTTCAAGGAACCGGTACTCAAGAACCTGGGCATATCCTTCAAGCTCAACCGTTGGTGGTGGATCGGCTGGCTGCTGATGCCTGTCATTGCATTTGCCGTCCTGGGCGTGACGCTGCTGATGCCCGGGGCGCAGTGGACACCGGACAGCGAGATGATGCAGTCGGCCATTGTCTCAATGCCGGAAGGCATCGGCGTCTGGGGCATAATAGCAATTACGACTGTCAGCGGGCTCATCAGCGGAATCACCATCAATGCAGTTTTTGCTTTCGGCGAGGAAATCGCTTGGCGCGGCTTTCTGATGAAGGAATTCAAAGGAAAGAAGTTCCTGCTGGCAGCCCAGTGGATCGGCATCATCTGGGGCCTCTGGCATACGCCTATCATCCTGAACGGCCATAATTATCCCCAGCATCCGATGGCTGGCGTTTTTATGATGGTGGTTTTCTGCCTGCTGCTCACGCCGATGCTGATGTATTTCCGGCAAAAGAGCGGTTCTGTCATTGTCCCTGCAATCATGCACGGCACTTTCAATGCGGTAGTGGGCATCAGCGCGGCGGTTGTCACGCCGGCAAACGACCTTCTCTACGGCGGTGCCGGCCTGGCCGGTTTCATCGTCCTGCTGATGATGGATGTTTGTCTGTATCTGTATGACAGGTATTTCAGCAAGGAGAGGGTGTTTGCATCAGTTTTATAAATTCCAATTTATCGCTCACTCCGGTGGGCGTTTTTCTTTCCGCAATTTCTTGAATGATATGAATCTTCATTTTATCCATCCTGACGCTTTCAAGTGAGACATTGTCGCACTATTAAATAAATGCTAACTTTGTCAGACAGATAAATCGTAATTTATGGAAATCAGTCAGTTCAACCCTGCACAGATTGATGAAGTCGCCCGGATGGCGGCTTCCGTTTGGGGAAAGGAACAAGGCGTACACGGGGTAGAGGTCGCCCGTGTGTTCTGTGGACACAGTCTCTATTCTCCTGAACTCGCCTTGCAGGCGGTGGATGAAGACGTGCCTCAGGCCATTGCCTTCGCGTGGATGCCTGGAGACACGAATGACGCGGATGTATGGGTACGCAGTCAGTTTGCGACCCTTTCGGAAGAGGAACGGAATACGCTGCTTACCAATGAGAATTACCTGAAACGGATCGATGCGGAGATTCTCAGGGAGATGGTTCCGAACTCGGCCAAACTATCCTTTTTCATCAGCCGTAAGAAAGGCTACGGAACTCCTGTTCTCAACGCCCTCATCGAACTGCTCAGGCAGCGGGGAGTGGAGTGGCTGTATCTCTGGACAGACTGCGCCTGCAACTGGCAGTACTACGTCAATCACGGTTTCGAAAAGATTGGCGAAGGCGTTGCTCCTGAGTTCAGCACAGATAAAGAAGACTACACTTACTACATGTTCCGGAAAAGGATATTATAAATTTGATTTTCAGGTGACATACTTGATTCTCATATTGGTCGGCTTGTTAGCAGGCCTGCTTTCCGGAGCGGTCGGATTCGGAGGAGGTATGGTATTGCTGCCTGTCATCACCTACTTCTATGGAGTCGAGGTCGCTGTTCCCGTGAGCACGATAGCTCAGTTGGTGAGCAATCTTTCACGGGTAGGGATGGGTTGGAAACAGATCAACTGGAAGGCTGCCGGTCAATTCCTGCTGCTGGCAGTGCCTTTCACGGCGCTGGGTGCATTGGGTTTCGCCAAGTTCCCGAAAGGGCCCATGACCATTATCCTCTGCGTTTTCCTCATCGTGTTTGCCATCCTGAAACTGCGGGGAAAGATGACCCTTCCGCACAAGCCGGCCACGATGATTGTCGGCGGCGGCGTGACCGGGCTCATCAACGGCCTTCTGGGCATTTCCGGACCTCTCAGCAGTGCCGTATTCCTTTCTCTGGACCTCGCCCCGGTAAGCTATATCGCAAGCGAAGCCACTGCCGCCTCGGTGATGCATATCGTCAAAGCGATGGTCTATGGCAAACTGAACCTGATGAGCGGAAACATCCTGCTGAGCGGTCTGATGATCGGTGCCGCCATGATGCTCGGGAATTTCATCGCCATGCGCTGTATCCGTAATGTCAACCGGAAACGCTATCAGAAGATCGTCGCAGGCGTGATGATTGCCGTCAGCCTCTGGCTGATTGTCTCCAATATCCACTGATAAATCGGGATTTGCCAGCATATGCTGATATGAAACACTTATTCTCAACTTTCTTTATTCTGCTTCTGGGTGCTCTCCTCCACGCTCAGGAACACAATTTTGAGTTTATTTCCAATCACATCTATCTGAATGCGGAGGTGAACGGGAAGCCCGCACGGCTGGTTTTCGATACGGGTTCCGCCGATGTGTATTTGGATAGCACATGGCTTTCTGAAAGTGGAATCAAGTATGCACAGATGGGAAACGCCATGGTGCGAGGAGCAGGAAATGAGGCTAAGAAAACAACGCTTATATTCTCCGGAGTTAATATTTCGATGAATGGAAAGGAATACTCTCCTATGATGGTTCCTATCATTGATTTGCGTGTCATTCTTGGTGATAAGGCCGATGGAATCTTCGGCCTTAAAGACTTGAAGGGGAAAGTGATTACTATCGACTACAAAAATAGTAAATTAACACTGTCGGATAAGCTTACGACAGACCCGGCAGAAGGCTTTACATGCATTCCGATAGAGACTGACACGAATCATCCGGGGCGAATCCTATTTGCCATTGAGGTTACAGTTACTCCGGGTAAGGTTATTTCCGGTAAAGCGTTGCTGGATATTGGCTCAGGCCAGGGCCTCCATTTTACCAGCAAGGCCGCTGCCAAATATGAATTGGACAAGATTCAGGACAAAGTTTATTTTCACCATGAGCATGGCGGTGTCGGCGGAGAATCAGCCGGTTACGAGTTTGGTATCGATAAAGTTACGACAGGCAATCTCCTGCTCTTCCAAGGTAAAGCCCGATATAGCACAGACCATTCAGGCGCGATGGCAAGTGATGAGTATATTGCTGTCCTAGGAAATGAAATATGGCAGCATTTTACCGTCATTATTGACTTAAGCAAGTCTATGTTATTCTTGAAGGAGAACCTGTAAATTCCCGTTTATTCGCCTGAATATTGATGATTGTTTCCCTCCATACCTGGTCTGATAATGACCGTGAATCACTGATCGTGCTGTGCAACGCCGTTGATAGAACCTTCCTGTCGGACCGGCTGCCGTATCCATACACTGAAGCGGATGCTGATTGGTGGCTTGGGATGGTGGCGGAAAATGAA
>JAFZIG010000149.1 GCA_017554485.1 Acidaminococcaceae bacterium
ATGAGCAAGACCGGCGCAGGCAAAGTTATCGCTGAATGGGCAGTTGGCCTGATGGGCGGTTCTCCGTCCCCGATGATCGTGACCGCTGTACTGTTTATCCTGTCCTGCGGCCTGACCCAGTTCATGTCCAACACTGCTTCCGCAGCTCTGCTGTGCCCGATTGGCATCGCGATCTCCAAACAGCTGGGCGCTGATCCGGCAGCCGTTCTGATGGCTATCGCCGTTGCAGCATCCTGCGCATTCGCGACTCCGGTTGGTACGCCTCCTAACACCCTGGTATTAGGCCCCGGCGGCTTCAAATTCATGGACTATGTAAAAGCAGGTACCGGCCTGGTAATCGTCTGCTTCGTTATCTCCCTGATTTTGATTCCTATGTTCTGGCCCTTCTTCCCCGGCAAATAATTCTGTGGGAAAATTTGTTAGTTACATAGTAATTTAACACAAAATGGACAGGCCCGGCGATCCGGGTCTGTCCACTCAGTATTTTTGTTTTTTGTTCCCTGCCGGTTAGGGCGGTGTTCCGGAGTTCTCCGGAGCCGGCTCGGACATTAAATTAAAAAATATTGAAGAAAAGCTTGTCAATTCAAAATTTATAAGCTATAATAGCCAAGTGAGTTGCCTTTGCGGCAATTAACGGAGTGGTACTCAAGCTGGCTGAAGAGGACGGTTTGCTAAATCGTTAGGGGTCGCAAGGCTCGCCCGAGTTCGAATCTCGGCCACTCCGCCATATTTCTGGCATCCAAGCATCTGGTGAAATAACCGGATGCTTATTTTTTTGCCAAAAGGTGGGCAATAAGGTAGACAATTAATAACCTGATTCCTCCAGGAGACAAGTTGTTCCGGAACTACGTTAACAACCACGCCAATTTGCAAAATGAGTCAGAATATAATTCAGCATAAAATCAACTTGTGTGCTATAATTTAGAATAAGAAGACGCCTGAGATATATGTTATACGGTTATGTACAGGGGGGAAAAGCATGAGTTCGTTTTTGACTTTTAACGGCGTATCAAACAAATATCCCTCACGTCGCAGCGTGGTGTATGGAAAGAATGGGATGGTATGCACATCGCAAACATTAGCTGCCCAGGCAGGTCTGGATATTTTAAAGAAAGGCGGCAACGCCATTGACGCGGCGATTGCCACAGCCATCAGCCTGACTGTGCTGGAACCGCCCAGCAACGGGATCGGCAGCGATTTGTTCGCATTAGTATGGTATAAGGGCAAACTGTACGGGTTAAACGGCAGCGGCCCCGCACCCATGGCTCTCACAAGGGAAAAAGTGCTGACAAGACTTCGTAAGGACGGCAAGGCAAAGGAAGCCTATACGGACAGCGATGAAATCATGGATCTGTCTGCCGCGACTATGCCGGATAACGGTTGGGAGACCGTGATTATTCCCGGCGCGCCTGCTTCCTGGAAAGCACTTCATGAACGATTTGGCGCTGCGGATTTTGCGACCCTGTTTGAAGCGGCGATCCGGTATGCGGAAGATGGCTATCCCCTGCAGCCGATCTGCAGTAAATTATGGAAGAAGAATGTCCCAAAGGTTTCCGGGCTAAAAAATGAAACGATATATCAGCCTATGCTGGAAACGTTTTTTAATAACAAAAGGCTGGAACCGGGAAACGTTGTAACGATTCCTGAGATGGGTAAAACGCTGCGCAGACTGGCAGAAAGCAACTGCGACAGCTTTTACACCGGAGATATTGCCCGGGAAATAATCCGGTTTTCTCATGAAACAGTCGGCTATCTTACCCCAGAAGATTTGCAGAATTACAAGCCGGAATGGGTGGAACCCCTCCGCCTGAATTACCGGGGATATGAAGTCTGTGAGATTCCACCCAACGGACACGGCCTGGTTGTCCTGATGACGTTGAACATATTGCGGCAAATGGCTTTGGCTGAAAAGGAAGATCCGGAAACGGTGCATACGCAGCTGGAAGCCATGAAAATCGGTTTCACTGATGGAAAAATGTATATTGCGGATCCCCGTTACATGAAAGCGGATGTTGCTTATTTCCTCAGTGAAGAGTACGGTAAAAAACGTGCCGGGGAAATTGGTGATGAGGCACATCTGCCCAGACCGGTGGACCTGAACTGCGGCGGCACAGTGTATCTCTGTACGGCAGACCGTGAAGGGAACATGGTATCCCTGATCCAGAGCCATTTCAACAATTTCGGTTCCAAACTGTCGGTGCCGGGGACAGGAATCCTGCTGAATAACAGAGCGAAGAATTTCAGCCTGGATCCGGAACGTGACAACTGTCTGGCTCCGGGGAAGAAACCGTACCATACCATAATACCGGGCTTTTTGCTGAAAGATGGGGACGCAGTGGGACCTTTTGGCGTTATGGGGGCCTTTATGCAGCCCCAGGGACAGGTCCAGGTTATCAATAACCTGATCGACTTTGAGTTAAATCCACAGGAAGCCCTGGATGCGCCCCGCTGGCAGTGGACAGGCGGAAAAACGGTGGAAGTGGAAGCTTCTTTTAACAAAACGATAGTGGAAGAGCTGAAGCAGCGGGGACATGACATAAAAGTTGTGGCAGACTTTACCTCTTTTGGCCGGGGACAGATGATTCTTCGGCAGCCTGATGGAGTATATGCTGCAGCTACCGAACCAAGGGTCGACGGGGTTGTTGCTGCGTGGTGATGCAGCAATACATTTATTGCTGAGAGATGTTGATTTATGATATAATTAATAAATATATCTTTTAATAATGTCAGTAAGCAGAAAAGTGAAGAAGAAAAAGCAAAAGAGAATGCAGCCATAAAAACAGCAAACACGTGAAGACTTGGTTGATTATAAATAAACAACACACGTTTTTGTGCTGGCTGTAATAAAACAGGAGACCGGTATGTTTATTGATAAAGCAAGAATCTATGTGGAAGCAGGCAGCGGCGGAGACGGTATGAGCAGCTTCCGCCGGGAAAAGTTCGTAGAAAAAGGCGGTCCCAACGGTGGCAACGGCGGCCGGGGGGGCAGCGTGATCTTACGGGCGGACAGCAGCCTGAACACGCTGATCGATTTCAGGTACAAACGAAAATTTATCGCAAAGCGCGGTGACAAAGGCGGAATATCCAATATGACCGGCCACCGGGGGGAGGATGTAATTATAAAAGTTCCTCTGGGTACTGTAGTGAGGGACGATGAAACCAATATCATGATCGCGGACCTGACAGAAGACGGACAGGAGTTTATCGCGGCAAAGGGAGGCCGTGGCGGCAAAGGTAACGCCTGCTACGCCACCAGCACCAAACGGGCTCCGACGTTTGCGGAAAAAGGGGAACCGGGCACCAAAGGCTGGCTGCGGCTGGAACTGAAGCTGCTGGCAGATGTGGGACTGGTAGGTTATCCCAGCGTGGGGAAATCCAGTATCATCTCCCGGGTCAGCGCGGCCAGGCCGGAAATCGCAGCCTATCATTTTACTACGCTGACCCCGGTACTGGGCGTGGTACGGCTCAGCGAGGAACAGAGTTTTGTGCTGGCGGATATTCCGGGACTGATTGAAGGCGCCGCGGAAGGCGTAGGCCTGGGCCATGACTTCCTGCGCCATATTGAACGGACCAAGGTGCTGTTGCATGTAGTCGATGTTTCCGGCTGCGAGGGACGGGACCCCATTGATGATTTTGAAAAGATCAATCATGAGCTGGAAGCCTACAGTGCCAAACTGGCCCGGCGCAAGCAGCTGGTAGTGGCCAATAAGATGGACCTGCCGGACAGCCCGGAAAATTTTGTAATACTCAAAGAGTATGTTGAAGAAAAGGGCTATGAGATCATGCCGGTTTCCGCGGCCACAGGAGACGGACTGCAGGAACTGATGTGGAAAGCCTATGAGATGGCACGGCAGTACGTGGCGGAGCCGGAGGAAGAAATCGGGGTTATCGATGAAGGCGATCCTGACAGCTTTGAAATCATCCGGGGCGCCGAGGATGCCGATTTTGAAGTAAAAGGCAAAAACATTGAACGCCTGGTGGCCATGACGAATTTTGATAACGAAGAAGCGCTGTACCGTTTCCAGCTGATCTGGAAACGCCTGAAGATTGAAGAAGCACTGCTGGAAGCGGGCATCCAGGAAGGACAGACGGTACGCATCCTGGACATGGTGTTCAATTACCAGAAGAGCAAGTGGGCAGACCGGAAGTAACGGCCATACTAAATTCTGAAAGTTTTAATGATAGGATTCTCAGAAAGTTTGTTTGTATATACAACAGCGTTTGAGGGGAAGTGGGAAGCATGATTCGCAATCGGAAAGACCTGGCAAAGGTAAAACGTATTGTTGTCAAGGTAGGCACCAGTACCATCACCTATCCCAACTGCAGCCGTAATTTCACCCGGATGGACCATCTGTGCCGGGAACTGGCGGACCTGCATAACAAGGGTCTTGAAGTGATCCTCGTGACCAGCGGCGCCGTGGCCGTAGGATCGGAGCGTCTGGGGCTAAAGGAGAAACCTAAGACCATTCCGGGGAAGCAGGCAGCGGCAGCAGTTGGGCAGGGCATTTTAATGAACACCTATGAAAAGCTGTTTGCGGAATACGGGCAGATCGTGGCCCAGGTGCTGCTGACCCGGACGGAAGTGCTGGACCGGCACCGTTACACCAATTCCCGCAACACCTTTATGGAACTGCTGAAGCAGGGAGTCATC
>JAFZIG010000150.1 GCA_017554485.1 Acidaminococcaceae bacterium
AAGCTGGCCAGATGGACGCCCCATTGGTAACCCTGCAGTGCCTTGAAAACCCTGGCCGCCAGACGCTGGGTAGTCTCCCCGCCTTCATAACCCGGGAACATCCGGTTAATGTCCGTGTTATCCAGAGGCCAGAAGCGCTTGCCCACATTCATGGAGAACTGTCCGGCGCAGGGGACTACCAGTACACCAAGATCCGGCGCGAAGGCGCCCTGCTTTTCCAGCTCCGCAAGCTTGCGAACCAGCAGCGCCGCCACATACATCTGCTGCACTTCATCACCGCGGATAGAGCCCATGACGGCCAACGTCTTTTTCCTTGAGCCGAAGCGGTACCCGTACACCGGGATAGGCTGGCGATACGGCAGCGCATCTATCGTAAACAGTTTTATCCTTCTCATGCTCCGATGCCTCCCAGTATCCGCGCGATCAACGAGCCTTCGTTGACCACCGGGTATTCGCGCAGGGTGAAGACCATGCCGTCCACGGGACTGAACAGTTCCTCTTTAATCACTCCGTTCAGGGAGTCGGCAATGAAACCCACAAGCTGTCCCTTCTTCACATAATCCCCATGCCTGACCCGGGGCATGAAAAAGCCGGAAGCATCCGCGTTGATAAAGGACACGCTGCCGTCCGTACTGACCACCGGCTGCTTCACTGCCGGGGCAGGCTCTGTAAGCATCCCCATATGGGACATGACGGATAAAATACCGGTGATCAGTTGGTCGCCGTAGCTTTGGGTGATGCGCATGCCCACACCCATCTCCACCACCAGTGTCGGTGTACCCACGTCATTCAGGCTGTAGGCCAGCGTGCTTTCCAGCACCGTAGCCGCACTGTGCACCCAGATATAATCCATGTTCAGCAGCTTCGCCAGGGGCACCAGTTCCTTTTCCGTTTTTTCATTGATCCGGACCTGGGGAATCTCCCGCAGGAAAATATTGCTGGCGTGAATATCGATGCACAGGTCTGCTCCTTTTATATCGCGGACAATACCGTCGGCAATGTAATCAAACATGGTCTCACTGCGGCTGCCCGGGAAAATGCGGTTCATGTCCAGGTCAAAGCCCGGCAGGCCCCGGTAAATGGTGCTGATGCCCAATGGGTTCAGGGCCGGATAAATATCCACCGTGCCCCGCAGCTTCTTCTTTTTTTCTTCCAGCACACGGGCCAGCTGCCAGGCCACATACTGCCCTTCCAGCTCGTCGCCGTGAGTACCGGTGACAATGGCCAGCCGGTGACTTTTCGGTCTTGTCCCCGTAATCCGGTTCTTTTGGATTACAAGCGCCTCCCCCACAGGAAGAGGCGCTTTTACTACAGTCTCTATCATGGAATCACCTTAGTTATTGTTGAATTCAATCCCCAAACTTTGCGTTGAGGCCTTGCCGCTTCGCTGCTTCTTTCTTCGTCACAGCACATGCTCAATTCACGTTAATCAGAAACTTTTGTAAATACTTTCTGGATCTGCTCCGCCCAACCGGAGAACACGCCCCGCTCCAGGGGGCAGTCGCTGTAATCGCGGCCGATACACAATTTCAAATAGGTTTCATCGGTCAGCCGGTTGTGAGTGGGATCGATGCCGTACCACAGGCCGTCCATCCAGACTTCCGCCCAGGCATGGCTGGCTCCCTCTCCTACGAACAGGCCGCTGACATACCGCGCCGGCATGCCCGCCATACGGCACAGGACGATCAGTACGTGAGCATAGTCCTGGCACACGCCTTTACCTGCCGCAAAGGCTTCCCCCGCCGTTGTCATCACGTTGGTTTCACCGGGAGTGTAGGTAAAATAATCATGCACCCTGGCGCAGAGGATTTTTGCTTTCTCCAACGCGTTCAATGTGCTGCATCCACCCGGTACACTTTGCACCTGCACACCATTTTGCGACTGCATCTGTATCGCGGCCCCGTTACATCCGTCCATGTCTTTCTCAGCAGACGCATAAAACGCTTCCAGATCCGGCGTAACCTGAGTCAGCGGCGATGCATACCGATAAAAGGGTGCTGCCTCTTCGGGAAGACGCTGGGAATCGTCCCGGTATGCCATGCCCTGCAACGTATAGCGGAAGGAATCATGAGCTTCTACTACCCTGCCAGCCCGCACCACATTGCCGAAAGAATCCCGGCCCAGAGACGCCGCCCCGTCCGGATACACCGTCAGCGTATAAGAAAGAATCTTCTGTTCCGGACTGTCAGCGGGAATGCAGCGCAACAGGAAATTATGCTCTGTCACCGAGCCGGAAAAATTTAATACTGTATCAAAATAAAAAGATAATTCACGACGCATAGGACACCTTCTTTTTCAGTCAGGCCTTTCCTCTTTTACGGAACGCATCGCAAATACTTTCCGTAATCAAGCCTGACGTTATTTCTCCCTTACACTACAAATAAATTCTCTGCCGCTTCCAGCAGCTTCGCACACTCTTCCGGGGTCTCCGGATTCTTTGCAGACAACAATACCTGCAACGAAGCATGGGACGGCTGCAGTGTGGTCCGGTTCATCCGCTTCATCAGCTTGCCGATCTCCGGCTTCACCAGATCCAGATGCCAACCCAGGCGCAGGTACAGGCTCAACCGTTCCACGCCGGACGCGCACTTGATGATGTTCCGCACATTCTCATCGTCGATGGTGTCATCGTAACTGCCACGGAAGGCCATGATAAAATCGATGACCCGCTGCAGGGGCAGGGTGGGACTGTCGCTTTCCTCCGCGCTCTTCATCCCCATGACAGCCAGCTCAAGGTATGCCAGGGTGCGGCTGCCGATCACATCCCGCAGCACCATGCCGTTGCCCAGCATGGCATCCGCCACCGTGCGCAGGGAATCGGGATTGTTTTTGTCAAACACATAATTGTGCATAAAATCTTTATCATCTTTGTAACAGCAGTCGATATTCAGCTTCCGGCAAAAACCGGGGTAATCGATCTCCCCGTCGATCATCACATCGTACCAGTCCCACAGGTAGCTGAGGGTGGTAGACAGCCTTTCATAATAACGGCCCAGCCAGAAGAGCCGGTTCAATTTACTTACTGACAAACTATCCATGTGTCCTTGAAGCCTCCTCCCTGCGAAGAATTCACTACGAAGCTGTCCGGGTTCCGGGAGAAACGGGTCAGCCCGCTGGGCCAAACCTGCACATCCTCGCCGCTGAGGACGAACGCACGCAGGTCCGCCTTCCGTTCCACCGTCTCGCCATTTTCTAATATAGGCAGGTCCTTAAAGTCGATGACCTCCTGGGCGATAAAACGGCGGGGCGCATTGAGTATCGTCTTCTTCAGGTCTTCCTGCTGTTCTTTTGTCAGGTTCTCACCGAAGACCACGCCGTAGCCACCCGCCTCCGCCACGTCTTTGATGACAAGATGGTCGATGTTATCCAGGGTGTACTTGCGGTCTTCTTCATAATAAGGCAGATAGGTGGGCGCGTTCTTCAGGATCGCTTCCTCACCTAAGTAATAGGAAATCATCTTCGGTACAAAATAATAGATGCCCTTGTCATCCGCTACACCGTTGCCGGGGGCGTTCATCATGGCCACGTTGCCGGCCCGGTAGGCGTCCATGATATTGGGGATCCCGATCAGGGAGGTCGGTTCAAAGCAGAGCGGATCCATGTATTCGTCGCTGACGCGACGGTATACCGCGCCTACCTTCACAGGATCCCGGCTGGTGCGGTAATACAAAGTCTGGTTTTCCACAAACAGGTCGCTGCTTTCCGCCAGCACCGCCCCTGCCTGTTCCGCCAGGTAGGAATGTTCAAAATACGCAGCATTGTAACGGCCCGGCGTAAAAATCACGTTGATGCCGCCGGTGTTCACGTAATCCATGGTACGTTTCAGCAGGGCGCCGTAATTCCGGTTGTCCCGGACCCGGTGACGCTTAAAGGTTTCCGGACTGCAGCGCCGGCACAGGGTGCGGGCGATCAGCGGGTAGGACGCGCCGGAGGGGATGCGCAGGTTATCTTCCAGGATATACCATACGCCGTCCTTGCCTTCTACCAGGTCGATGCCCGAAATATGACTGTACACATCTTTGGAAGGAGTGATGCCTTCGCACTGGGCCAGATAACCGGGGGAACGGTACACAAACTCTTCCGGCACCACCCCATCCCTGATAATCTTTTTGTCGTGATAGATGTCGAAGATGAATTTGTTCAGCGCCGTCACGCGCTGGATCAGGCCCTTTTCCAGTACTTCGTAATCCTTTTCCGGAATCTGACGGGGAACCGGGTCAAAGGGGAACAGCCGCTCATTAAAGGTTCCGTCTTTGTAAATTCCGAATTTTACACCGTACCGGGCCAGTTGTTCATTGATCTCTTTTGTGTGTGCCAACAGTGTTTTCATAAACAACCCCCCAAATTAAAAAGCACGACAAAGAAGACTTCTCTGACTTCATTGTCATGCTTTGGATAACTATGTTATTCCGGAATACTCATAATAAAGGGCATACTAAACGTCGCCCGCACAGTCCGCAGCAAAACTGCGAAACAGATAGTGTGTCCTTCCTCTCCCAGATGCAATGACGTCTTCGATGCAAATACCTTCCCTACTATAAATTATCGCAAGATAACGTCAAAAAAGCAAGAGGTAAGCAGAAGATTGGCAAATTTTTTTACCTGTAATTGATAATATAATTCTATTCTTTCGGCTTAACGCTTCCGCACTCACTGCAGAAGGGACCGAAATTCAGCTGACCGCAGGCACCGCATTGCCAGGAGCCGTCTGCGGCAACTTGATTGTTTTGCGCAACAGTACCATTGCCTTGTGCCGTAACACGGTTCCCTTGCGTAGCTGTATCGCCCGAAGTATTGTTGGCAGCATTCTTTACGGCATTGTTCCATTTTTCCATAGCCGCACGCCGTTCTGCCAGTTCCTTTTCCTTAAAGGAATCCGTAAAGATGTTTTTCCCGAAGGCGCCAGACAGATTGCGGAAGAAATCAATGAACCACTCCGCATTATAATATTGATTGTCGTGGGGCGGCAGGCCCGTGGCCGCGATCCGTTCACCGCCCACGTACTGCACCAGCAAGTCCATATGGTTCGCAGCCCCTGGGGAATGCACGGAGTAACCGTCCAGCTGCGCCACGTCCCGTTCCTTCAACAGTGTGTCCAGGCGGGTCAGGGCAAAGGTATCCGCGTCAAACCCCTCTTCCCGGTTATCGCCGTAGCTGTGATACTCGATGCGGCAGCGGGCGCCTTTCGTCGTACGGATCAGATGGAAACAGTAGTCTCCGCCAGGATACCACCTTGCTTTTTCTGCATCATCAAACGAAGCAAAATAGGAACACCGGAAATTGAAAACATCAATTTCCGTGGAATGGATCTCCAACGGTTCGTCATGTTTAATGGAAACATCCTTTACCGTAGGGACGAACACCGGCGGCCGGTAATTCGGATTGTCCAGGTCACGGGGATCCAGCATGCCCCGCACCGGAAGGCCGTCCGATGCCATAGCGGCATAGGGGACTGACCGGTCTATATCCGGCAGCAGTTCGGCTGCCCTGAGCCTCATCTTTTTGTCCACATTGATGGGTTCGATATCCACTTTCTGCACCTGCTGCGACCCACATTCCCTGCAGAACTTGTCTTCCGGTTCAAGTTTGCGTCCGCAATTCGCGCAGAAAACCGCTGTGTTTGAAAAACTGTTTTCCATTTTATTTACTCTCCATTCCCCATCCTTACAATTCTAATGCAAGCTATGTAAAATGTACTGTTATCAGCAAACCTCTTTACTATTTTATTTCCAACTGCAAGCCTACGCCTACTTCCGTAAGCGGAAGCGTGTTCATCATCTCATGCTTCGCCGCGAAAGAAACACAGTGGCAGGGGTAAAGCATCTCACTCGTATGCTGTTCTAAAAAGAGAATCGTTTCCGTGAGTTGCTGATTCTTTTTCAGCAAATGAAACCCACCGATAATACCGGAAATCATTTTATGTTTGCCATCTTCAGTTCGGACACTTGCAAACCCGTTTCCTGCATGCTCGCAACAATTATTCTTTTCGTGTTCATATCCGTTGCCTGCATGCCCGCAATTCAAATTTATATTGCTTTCACGTTCTCTCCGTTTTTCTTCACTGCACCGCAGCGCCTGTAACACAATATTGCATATGCCGCTGTGGGAACAACCGGTAACAATAAACACGCCTTCCTTTCCCTCATAGGCAAGAGCAGAGTCATCCATGACAAAGTCGGCCAAACCTGTATCCGTACATTCGCCAATGGGTTCTTTGGACTCAAAGGATGTGGTTCTGGGGATTTCCCCAAGGAACGTAAGCCTCTCCGTAATTTTCACCGGATTACTACCGTCAATCAATTGCAGTCCGTGAGCCAGACAATCCTCTTTTGTAAAAGGTGCGCCCACATCCAGACCCATGTACCGCTTCGGCGAAAACACATCAGGATGAGCCACCAGTTTTACATTTTGCAACTCATACTTGTCCCATAAAAACGTAAGGCCGCGGCTGTGATCATTGTGCCCGTGAGAGAGAACAATATACGTCAGTGCCCCCAGGTCTATTTGCATCTGTTCCGCATTCCAAAGGAATGCATCGGAATACCCTGTGTCAAACAAAATCTTCTCCGCCCCCTCCTCAATATACACGCTGAAGGCCGGCTCGCCGAGAAAATACTGATCGATATAGGTATTGTTGTCCATAAGTACTGTTAGTTTCATTGTGGTGTTACCTCTGTGCCGAAACTATGACTGATTAAATAGTATCCCCTGACCATCTGCAGCAGTTTTCAGTTAAAGCTGGTTTAAGCTTCTGTTTCTTCATCCAAAGCTTCTATCAAAAAACTCACCGGACGGAAACCGTCATTGCAGGAAATCATAGCCGACTTGGGATTTTTCATCCAGCCATCATAAAAATTCTCGGCCCCATGGGACAGCGCCATCACAAAAGGCGACATGGTTTCCCAGGCGCTTTCACATAAGCCTTCCGGTTTTTCCCAGCCGTTAGCAATATACACCTGTCCCTCTTGCATGTCGCAGGCGTGCTCCATCGGGTTTTCGTATTTTGCAATTAAATCTTTGTGACAGACTTTGCGGATTACCGTAATGCGGATTTTTTTCATAATAGTATACCTAATAAATCATAACCAATTTGATTTTTAATTATTCTTTTTACATAATATTTTATTATTCAAGTTGTTTAATAATGTTAATCATTTCTATTCTGTTTTTCGTTCATAATTTATTCATTATAGCTAAAATCTAACTGAATCTGCTCAGGTCTCTTTTTTAATTCCAATACTTTTGTTACTATATATTCACTGTATAAGTTGCCGGATTTGATGCTTTGTTTTATGTAATACCGTACTCGCAACATGTCACCATTGGCAAAAGAAAGTTCACCTTTTTCAACCTGTTTGCAAAAAGTTTCATCGTCAATGCGAGCCCAAAAAGTATTGTTGCCGTCAGTCAGTTTCCACTTCCCCTGTTCAAAACTGATTAAAGATATTTTAACTAATAATTCCTGTTCCTCTGATTGTATTGGTTCTTCGTCAACCGCAGAAGCTGCCGGCGGAGCAACAAAATCTTCTGTTTCTTTTTTGGTAACAATTTCTAAGGGCTGTTTGTCTTTAACATTATCTGGATCACGCAATTCAAAACTGTCGATACCTTCTTTAGTCACTGGTTCAATAATTTTTTCAATACTCACTCGGCAATTAACATCTAAAAAAACTTTTAATGTATTCTCTGTTGTTATTATTTTTTCCCCATCTTCCAGAGAAATCTCAGACTTATTATTTTCTATTCGCTGAATACCTGATAATTTTCTGCTCCGCACATGCTTAATTAATGTAAAAATACCACCAACTACAGTCGCGCCTGTAACACCCCATCCTAAAACTTCCATCAAAGCAGCAAGTCCAGTCTGTTCTACTAAACCAACAAATAATTTTGCCTGCTGCATTAATCCCGTTTCAAGCAAAAAAGTAATATCAAATGAGCCTTTCTGAATACTATCTTCATTTAATAGCACGCGAATTCTATTTTCACCGCCTATAACGCGATTAACATTATCAACCAAATCAGCAAAAGCTATTAAAGCCGGAGCCAAACTTCTTACGTCCATTTCCCCATTACTTAACGCAGGACCATTATATGCTATTCTTGCCTTGATTGCATTATCCATGTTATATTCCTCCAATCATTATATTCTTCGGAAATAATTTCATAAAACCAAAACAGAAGCAGCAATATCTGCCATCACAGCCACACCCCGATCAAATCATTCACCAGCTTTTTCACCCTGAGCGGTTCTGCATATTCTAACAGCTTTGGAATATTTTTTCCCGGATCTTTAATATAACTTTGAATCGCTTTATTAAATAATTCTCTATCTATTTTATTGCGATAACGGAGACAGTCGCATATCACCCGGTCTTTATCATACATATTGACTTCATGCCCGTCCATTATTACTTTCGTCACACCAAGCGGAAGCACCTTTGGTTCTATGTAATATGGTTTTACAAAAGGATAGTCAATATGGAATCTGGATTTCCCTGAATCCTTACTGACTGCAAGATGCCATGCCGCAGGCGTCCGGTCACTGTAGCCATAATAAAACAGCGCTGTATCCATGCAAAAAACTGCATCAGGAAACAGACGACTTACAGTACCCACTTCACTCAAATCGTCCGGGTCAACCCACTGGTAATATCCGTATCTCACCTGCTCTACTGAACCTTCACGAATCAGATACTGCAGTTTAGGATAAAAGATTTTCTCTTTTTGCAGTTCTTTTGTACGCATCATGCCGCCGTACCTATCAAAAACGTTTTTATATTCTTCAATATGTTCCATTAGCAAAATACCTGAATACTTTAAAAATGTATTACTTTTATCTTCTTTTTAATTTAAAGCGGATAAACTACTACCAATATTATAAACAGATGTAACGACTAAGTCAATAGTAGTTTTAACAATTCTAAATTTTAGAGCGGATAAAGTAGTAAAGAAAAATCCCCGGAACTATTTCAGTATATTCCGGGGAAATACTTATTTCCATAATAAATATTGCATTTGCGATTTCATAACCATTGTATTAGCTAATCCGTAATTATACTCGTGTAACCGTTTTACTTCTTTTTCCCTCTGCCCTTGCTTTTTTTGCATTTGTAGCCAATCTGCTTCTTGCCGTTGAACTCGTAATTCTTCAGCTCATATTTTTCGGGAAACGCTTCTATCAGTTTGGATAGTTTTTCAAAGCCAAAGTTGCGCACATCAAAGTCCGGCTTCGCCCTGCGGATAAACTGTCCGGCCGAAGCGATATTCACATAGTTATCCGTGTCGTCATCATTAATCTGGAATTTATCAAAAGCAATCCGGAGCAGGTTGTGAACTTCATTGATATTCTCCTGTTTTTTCGCTTTCGTTTTGTTATTATCATTTGCAGTTTCGGACACAGCATGTTCCTCCACAGCAGCTGCTTCCTTCTCTACTCCGATATTTTCCAAAAAGATAAATTCATCGCAGCTGTTCCGGAAAGATTTGGGAGTTTTGTTTTCGCCGATGCCGATGACATACACACCGGATTCGTGCAAATTGATTGCCAGCGGGGTATAATCGCTGTCACTGGCTACGATGACAAAAGCATCGTAAATTCCCTTGTGCAGCAGATTGATGGCGTCGATGACCAGGGCAATGTCCGTGGCGTTTTTGCCGGACACATAGTCAAACTGCTGCTCGGCTTTGATGGCCAGACGCTTCAGTTCGTTCTCCCAGTTTTTCAGGGCATCCTTCTTCCAGTTTCCGTAGGCCCGTTTTACCACGATACGCCCATAGGTAGACACTTCCTGGATGACATTTTCAATTTTGGACAACTGCGTATTGTCCGCGTCAATCATAAGCACGATGCTTTTCAGCGTTTCCATGACCAGCCTCCAAGTTAAAATTTGCAGTTCCCGATGATGAACAACAGGCAATTCTTCTGATCCCCTGCCATCCCTGTTCGGGAACATTACACTTATAAATGAATTATAACATCTTTTTGTTTCTGGTAGAAGCTACCCGTCGTGTTAATTATCTTTTTTTATTTCTTAACAGGAAACACTTAATATAAAATGAATACAAATTTGATTTCACAACAAAACTATGATATTGTTTTTATAGTAGATATCGGAAAAAATCAAAATTTAATATTAAGGAGGAACACCATGGAAATCAATGCTCTCATGATGGACACCACAGATAACGTCGTCACCTGCGTGACCGAAGTCCCGGCGGGCAGCCAGGCCGTTTACCGGAAGGGAGACGAAATCTGCTCCATTACCGCAAAAGAGGATATCCCCTATTGCCACAAAATCGCGCTGACGGACATCCCGAAAGGCGGGCACGTGATCAAGTACGGCGAAAGCCTGGGCACTGTCTCCGAAGACATCCCGGCGGGCGGCTGGGTATCGGACCGCAACCTGTTCAGCGTGCCCCGTGATTACGACAGCGAGCTGGCCCCTGCAGATTTTCAGATGTGCGCCAAACAGTCGGCCGGCGCGCTGGACCTGAAAGGCTTCAAGTTCTGGGGCTACCGCCGTGCGGAAGGGCGTCCCGGCATCCGCAACCATGTGCTGATCCTGCCGGGCTGTGCCTGCGGCAGTGAAAGCTCCCGCATTGTGGCTTCCCAGGTGCGCGGGGCTGTCAACATCGTATTCAACACGGGCTGTTCTGATGTGGCAGCCAACACCGAGATGAGCCAGAAAATCTTAACAGGCTTTGCCTGCAATCCCAATGTGTACGGCGTGGTGATCATCGGACTGGGCTGCGAAACGGTACCCCACAACAAGCTGCGGGAAAAAATCCAGGCCATGACCTCCAAGCCTGTGATCTCCTTCGGCATCCAGGACGAAGGCGGTACCCTGAAGACCATTGAGAAAGCGGTGCGGGCCGCCCGGGATATGGCCGCCGAAGCCGCCATGCAGCAAAAAGAGCTGTTTGATATTTCGGAATTCCTGATGGGCATTGAATGCGGCGGCTCCGATGCCACCTCCGGCATCGCCAGCAACCCGGCCGTGGGTGAACTCAGCGACATTCTGGTAGACATGGGCGCCACCACCATGATGAGCGAATCCATTGAATGGATCGGCGGCGAACACGTGCTGGCCAAGCGTGGAGTAAATAAAGAAATCCATGACCAGATCATCGAGGTCTGCCGGGCTTATGAAGAACATCTGACAGCCGCAGGGCAGGACTGCCGGGCCGGCCAGCCCACACCGGGCAACAAGGCAGGCGGGTTGTCCACACTGGACGAAAAGAGCCTGGGCTGCATCCGCAAAGGCGGCACCCGTCCTGTGACTGAAGTGCTGGAACAGGCCCTGCCTCCCACCAAACGCGGCGCCGTCGTCATGGACACCGCAGGCTACGACATTTCTTCCGTAACCAGCATGGCCGCAGCCGGCTGCCAGGCCATCATCTTCACAACGGGCCGGGGCACCCCCACCGGCAACGCCATCGTGCCCGTGTTAAAAGTTACGGCCAACGGACGCACCTACCAGAAGATGGAAGACAACATGGACATCGACCTGAGTGCCATCGTCCGGGGTGAGAAGACCTACCAGGAAATGGGACGGGAGATGTTGGATGCCATCCGCGACATCTGCAACGGCAAGCTGACAAAGGCGGAAGCTTTCGGCTTCTCCGACATCGCCGTGGACCACGTGTGCAGATTTGTATGATATGCAATTCGTTTTTTCATAGTCATGTTGGCAAGCTTTGAATGCCTTTTTACAACTTCAACAACAAACACTAAATCAATAATACGTTTTTAATAATAAATTAAATGCTACGATTTTGGTACACTTTATAAAAAAGTAAACCCCGGAACATCAGTATTTATCGATGTTCCGGGGATTCTGTTTTTTATTCCCACTCTATTGTTGCCGGTGGCTTGCTGGTGATATCGTACACGATGCGGTTGACGCCCTGCACTTCGTTGACGATGCGGCGGGAGATAGTATCCAACACACTGAAAGGAATATGGGCCCAGTCGCTGGTCATGCCGTCGGTGGATGTCACCGCCCGCAGTGCCACCGTGTAACTGTAGGTGCGGCCGTCCCCCATGACGCCTACACTGTGGATGTTGGGAAGACAGGCAAAGTACTGCCAGATTGTGCGGTCCAGTTTGGCATTGGCAATCTCCTCCCGGAAGATGGCATCCGCCTCTCTGGTGATCCGCAGTTTTTCTTCCGTCACTTCACCCAGCACGCGGATGGCCAGACCCGGTCCCGGGAAGGGCTGCCGCCATACCAGGGCTTCGGGGATGCCCAGCTCTGTTCCTACGGCCCGGACTTCATCTTTAAATAATTCCCGCAACGGTTCAATCAACTGCAGGTCCATTTCCTTCGGCAGGCCACCCACGTTGTGATGGCTCTTGATGGTAGCGCTGGTGCCGGTTCCGCCGCTTTCCACCACATCAGGGTAAATCGTTCCCTGAACTAAAAAGTCAACCTTACCCAGTTTTTGCGACTCTTCATCAAACACGTGGATGAATTCCGCGCCGATGAGCTTGCGTTTCTGTTCCGGCTCGGTGACGCCTTTCAGTTTGCCTAAAAAACGTACCGCCGCGTTGACCCGGATAAAGTTCATATCAAAGGTATCTTTGAAAACCTTCTCCACCTGGTCCCCTTCATCCTTGCGCAACAGGCCGTGATCCACAAAGATACAGGTAAGCTGTTTGCCCACAGCCTTGTGCACCAGCACCGCGGCCACGGAAGAATCCACGCCGCCGCTGAGGGCGCAAAGCACTTTTTTATCCCCAACCTTAGCTTTGATCTCTGCCACTTTGCGTTCCACAAAGGATTTCATGGACCAGTCGCCTTTCAGCCGGCAAATACCAAACAGGAAGTTGGCGATCATCTTTTTGCCGAAGGGCGTGTGCTCCACTTCCGGATGGAACTGCACACCGTAGAATTTTTTCTCCATATTGCCTACCGCAGCCACGGGGCAGTCGCCGGTCACGGCCAGTAATTCAAATCCCGCAGGCGGTTCCGCCACAAAATCCGTGTGGCTCATCCAGCAGATATTCTGTTCTATTAAATTGGCGAACAAAGGCGCTTTCACATCCAGTTCAATGGTCGTCTTCCCATATTCCCGGATATTGGCAGAAGATACTTTTCCCCCCAGGGCCTGGCACATGAACTGATGGCCGTAGCAGATGCCCAGCACCGGTACGCCTAATTCAAAAATTCCCGTATCCACCTGAGGCGCATTCTCCACATACACGCTGGCAGGCCCGCCGGACAGGATGATGGCCGCCGGGTTCATGGCCTTTATTGTATCCAGCGGACAGGTGTAGGGAACGATTTCACAGTACACACTGCACTCCCGCACCCGCCGGGCGATCAGCTGGGCATACTGGGCACCGAAGTCGATGACCAGCACTAATTCATGATTTTCTTTCATATTAGATTATCCTCCTCATGCAAAACAATGCAATACAAAAATATGATATTACAACATATGCCGAATGACTGCAATCTGCCTTCTTTTTTATATGTGAATTGCTGTCATTATTAGAATACTCTCTCAAACAATGAAATTATACCGCAATTAAACAAGATTTGGCAATATTGAACGCTGACATAATCAATATAAGCATGTGTTTTAATCGTGAAGTAAACCGCGAATCATATGCTGTTTGACTTTACAAGCACTTTATGATACCATGTTTATACATAAGTATACTTGTTTTAATGCTTATTTATTTTTTTATTTATGAGGGAGCTAAAAATGAGAAGAACGTCTGAAAACATAATTAAAATTCTATCTAAAAGAATAGTCCATTCTTACGCCTGCGAAAACCGGTTAGACTATCTGTTTTCGCTGATGGCGCCGGATGTATATTATCTGGGTGCCGGCAGAAACATGCAGGCAGAAGGGAAAAAGAAATTTCAGTATTTCCTTACCAAATCGTCCGGCAATCTCCGTCCCAGCGTCGTCACCGAC
>JAFZIG010000151.1 GCA_017554485.1 Acidaminococcaceae bacterium
ATAATCTGTATCCTTGCCAGCCAGAAACAGATTTTTCTGTTCAAAAGGTACGCAGGGAATCTCCTGTGGCGATTTTAAAAGTTCCATTTTTTCTGCCGGAATCTCTGCCATATCCTGTTCAAAAAACTTGTAATAGGACAATGCGCTTTCTTCCCTACTTACACCGACTTTCTTTCCTAAAAAAAGTTTCATCAATGATGCCTCCTCGCGGTTCTTCTGTCATATAAAAACCACAACCTCTTTAAGCACCTGGTTTCGCCGCAGTCTTCAACGGAACAATAAGCCTACCTCAACAAGAACACCATTGTCTACAACTTCTCAGTAAATTCAGCCACTGCATTATTAAATTTGTCTGCTTCCAGCCAGAACAACAGATGCCCGCCTTCGTAGAACGGAACAAACTCGCCTTTGGGGAGCTGCGCCGCAATCCATTTCCCCTGCTCTACGCTTTTCGGGAAAATGCCACTGTCCGCCGAAACAACCAGAACCGGGATAGTGATCGTAGGCAGCACATCGGTGTAATCGCTGTAACAGTAATCGCCATACAGCGCGATACCCAGATACGGCGGAAGCTTCATCAGTTCCTCATGCAGCCAGTCCATGCCTTCCGGCACCACGCCGTCCTTGAAAATCTTCCCGGCAAATGCCCTGGCAAAACCGTCATGATTTTTCAGAATCGCACCGACAAAGGCATTGAACCCTTCCATGTTATAATCACGCAGGCCGTGGGAATTCCATGCTCCGCTGCTAAAGGGGAACGGTGTCATGTCAATCAGGCCCAGCCCGGCCAGCCGCCCTTCTTCTTTGCCAAACTGTTTCCAGTAGGACAGCATGGTGGGTCCGCCCATAGACCAGCCCATCAGAAGCATGTCATGCAAATCCAGTTTCACAATAACTTCATGGATATCCTGTGCCAGCCGGTCGATGCGGTACCCGTCAATTCCTTTTGAGGAACGGCCATGACCGCGCAAATCGAGAGTCACCACCGTAAAACGATCCTTCAGCCCATCCACATTCTTTTTATAAAACCGTCCCGAACAGCCCCAGCCGTGTATCAATACAATAGGACGGCCGCTGCCTTCCATTTCGTAATAAATATGTGCGCCGTCGCTGACCGTTACCAATCCGCTTTTCATGATACCGCAAGCCTCCCTTCATCAATTAAGACTAAGAAATACTCCCCTCATAATTTTATAAACCAAAAGATGATGATTGGTTTCACTATTTTAATTCCGCAGGCAAAACATCAAACGTGATGCTGCTCTTTTCATCCAAAAACTTTACCATTTCCTCACTATCGCGCAGAGTAGTTCCTTGCAGCAGGTAATAACCTTTGCCTTGTCGCTGTTCAATGCATCAGCATATGTCTTTGCATCCGCTTCGCTTTTGAACGCGCAGTCAATCAAAGTTTGGGAAACGTTGAAAGTGCAGGTGATGATATAAATTTTCATGGGGTGTCTCTCCTTTAATTTATAAAAAGACTAAACACTGTTTCGGATTTTTATTTTGGCACTTGCAAGTGCCAAAACTATATTACATCCTGACAGAAATTTAGCACATGCATGTGCCAAATTTGCATAGATATTATAGGCATACTTTTGGCAGATGTATCTGCCAAATTATGCTCATTGAAACTATCGCGCTTATCCAGACACATTCCTACTCTTCATAAAACATATGTCTAATATATTTATTTGTCCAAGGAACTAATTACAATGCTAGGCGAAAATTTATCACCAGCATTCAACCCTTGGTTCCCATTACCTTTTTCGCTTCTTTTAGTTTGATTTAGCCAATATTTCATAAGGTTGTTGGTAAGCTATCTTGAAGTTGGCAAGTATCGCATAATATCTTTTACACAGGCATCACAATCTTTATTAACATCGCTGTCCCAATATCTCAGCACCAACCAACCTATTTCCAGTAATACCTGATTTATTTCCCGATCACGTTCTACATTGCGCTTCAGTTTTTTTGCCCAAAAAGCCATATTGGTTTGTATTTGTTCCCCCGGATTTGCTTCATGCCCACGTGCATGCCAGAAATCTCCATCCACAAATACAGCGATTCTGTATTTCGTAATTGCAATATCCGGCGTGCCGGGCAATTCCTTATAGTATTTTCTATAGCGGATTCCGCAGTGCCATAACACTTTCCTCAACATCACTTCAGCTTTGGTGTCTTTGGCACGTATATGCTGCATGTTCTTACGGCGCTGTTCTCTCGTTAATACATCAGCCATGATTGATAAAGAATCGTGTATTATATTTATTATATCATTTAATTCTATCTAACGAAATGACTTATTGGCTGTAGTTGGATTTCACTCTACTAAGTGCAGCTCAAAAAAAGCGTCTTGTTGCCACTTTGCTTTTCATACATTAGCCTTCCCTCGCAGAAGGGGTTTCAAAAGCACTGTCAGCCCAGCTGTGATGAGGGTTAACAGTGCTTTTTATTTTACAACGATTTTAATTTTTCATTTTAGCGGTTTTGTTTCCTTAACTTTTCTCCAACTTTTTCCCAAGTTTTGTAAAAGTTTTCCCCAACTGTTTCCTCAATTATTTTGATCTTTCCACAACTAATTCCAGTTGTTGTACAACTGCTCCCACAATTTTAATTGTACAAGCAGTTGTATGAGAGTTCTTCCAATTCTAAGATTCCAGTTTGGCATTTTAGAAGGATAAGGCATAAGCAAAACATAGGAAACGATTGCGTAATTTCGTTGACGTTTTTGCGTTGCCTTGCCCGCTGCTGCGGTTTTCTTTTTAAAAATATTTACTAATAACTATAATTATTGTATAATTAATAGAAACTAATACTAATTATTTTCCAATCTATAAAAACAAAACGCGGCAAACAGGCACACTCTCACAAATTCCACTTGAAGAAAGGAGGAATCATTTCCTAAATGGACATAAAGATTATTTACCTGACCAACGACAGCCGGCGCTATGCCGGCATGAAGAACGCCTGCCTGAAACTGCAGGACGAAGAAAAAATATCCGACCTGTGCATGGCAGTAAAACTGGAAGGCTCCAGCGAATGGAACTACGTCTGGGAACGCAAGCTGCGGGGCAGCAGCCTCGTAGTAGCCAGGTTCTTCAACAACGTTTTTAAATCCAAATTCTGGGAAGAATGCCGCACATTTTTGGACGCCAACCGCATCCCCTACATGCTGGACGCCGTGGAATCCTCCGCTAACGGGGAAGGAGCCCGCGTGGAAAACGACGTGGCCGCACGGCTCAGGGGCTACACCTTCTACGGCGGTGCGGAAAACTTCCGCAACTTCTGGCTGTACGCCTCCTCATTGACGGATGTATCCATTGCCGCACCAGAAGAACCGAAACCCCGGTGCTGGGCCGGCATCTACCACCCCGATATGCCGGACGGTTACATGACAAACCTGGCAGCTTATATGGAACAGTACTGCAAACCGGACCGGCCCACCCTCGGCCTGCTGTTCTACCGTGACGAATGGATCTGGGACGACCTGGCCTACCCTGCCGCCTTCATCCGGGAAGCGGAGGCAAAAGGCTGCAACGCCCTGGCGGTATTCACCAACCAACTGCCGGACGAATCCTTAGGCATGCCCAGCATCCGTAAGGTGTTCGCCGACTTTTTTACCCTGAAAGGGAAAACCGCGGTGGATGTCATCGTCAGCGCCATGAAGTTTTCCCACGTAGGCAACGGCAGCCTCACCATTGACGAACTGAAAGAACTGGGCGTACCCATCCTGGCCGGTTATACCCTGCTGACCACGGAAGAAGAATGGCGCAGCAATCCCGAAGGCCTCAATGCGGTGGAAACGTCCATCGCCGTGGCCCTGCCGGAATTTGACGGGGCCCTGCACGGAGTTCCCATTGCCGGCCGCAACGTGCTGCCGGACGGCGCCATCGAATACAGGCCCATGCCGGAACGCAACGCCGCCATGGTGGACAAGGCCATTAAGTGGGCACAGCTCCACCGGCTGAAAAACGAAGATAAAAAGATCGCGCTGATTTTCCATAACTACCCGCCCAAGAATTACAATATCGGCAGCGCCTCCGGCCTGGATTCCATGGAAAGCGCCATCCGGCTGCTGGCCCGCATGCAGGAGGACGGTTACCAAATTGATTTCCTGCCGGCTTCGGCCCAGGAGTTCATCGGCATCATGACCTCCCACGCCACCAACGATTTAAGCCTGCTGACCGATAAGCAGGCGGAAGAATGCCAGAAGCTTTCCGCCGAGGAGTACGCAGCTTTCTTTGCCACCCTGCCGGAAGAAGCCCGGAAGCGGATGACAGAGCAGTGGGGCGAAGCTCCCGGTGACATCATGCTTTCCGATGAAGGAAATATTTTAGTGCCGGGCACCATGAACGGCAATGTGTTCATGACCGTGCAGCCCGCCCGCCAGTACGGCATGGATCCGGCGCGGGCCTACCACGATCCTTCCATTGCCCCCACCCATCAGTACCTGGCTTTCTATTACTGGCTGCGGGAAGTGTTCAAGGCGGACGCGGTGATCCACCTTGGCACCCACGGCAACCTGGAATGGCTGCCGGGCAAGGCCACGGGCCTGGACCGTGCCAGTTATTCCGATATCGCCCTGGGCTCCCTGCCCAACATTTATCCTTACCTGATGACCATTTCCGGCGAAGGCGTCATCGCCAAACGCCGGAGCAGCGCCTGCCTCATCGGTTACCTGCCTGCTCCCGTGGCGGAAGCGGGAGCTTTCGACGAGCTGGCGGAACTGGAAAAAATGGCCGACGAGTACAGCCATTTCGCAAAAGAAGATTCGGAACAGGCGGCGGAGCTGGAGAAAAAGATTCTGGAGCTGGCCCATGAGACGAAGCTGGACGAATCCGTTCACTACGATGAAACGAAACCTTTTGCCGATTATCTGTCGGAACTCCACGGATATATTGAAGAGCTGCAGGACAGCGAGATCCATGTAGGGCTCCATGTGCTGGGGCAGCCTCCTTCCGGGGAAATCCTCATCGGTGAGCTGATGCACCTGCTGCGCCTGTCTAACGGTTCTGTTCCTTCCCTGTATAATTTGTGGGCGGAAAAATTCGGGATCAACTTTGAAAAAACGGAAAAGGATCCTTCCGCCATGGTTGAACAATTCAATCTCACCGGCGGCGAACTGCTGCGCCGTGTCCGCAGTGAAAGCCGGGCGTTTATCACCGTCCTTGCGGAAAACGGTTTCACGGAAGAAGCCGTGACCGCCGCCATGAAACTGCCGGAGGTCACAGAGGCCCCGGCGGAATGGCAGGAAAAGATCAAATCCCTGGCGGAGTATATCATTACGGAAATCTATCCCCGACTTGTGGGGACAAAGGACGAACTGGAGAATACCCTGGCGGCCCTTTCCGGCAAATATATCCCCCCCGGGCCTTCCGGTTCTCCCAGCGCCGGCGGCGTAGACCTGCTGCCTTCCGGCCGCAACTTCTACGGGGTGGATCCCCGGGCGCTGCCTTCCCAGGCCGGCTGGATGGCCGGGAAGAAACTGGGCGACCGCATGATCGAGAAGTACATCAGCGACGAAGGCAAATATCCCGAGAATATCGGCATGGTCATGTGGTCCGGCCCCAACATGCGCAGCAGCGGCCAGGACATCGCGGAGTTTTTGTACCTGCTGGGCGTCAAACCCGTATGGCAGAAAGGCAGCCTGCGTGTCATCGACCTGGAGGTCATCCCCCTGAACGAACTGAAACGGCCCCGTATCGACGTGACGGTGCGTATCAGCGGCCTGTTCCGGGATACTCTCCCCCATTTGGCCGAGCTCATGGACAAGGCGGTGCTGATGGTTGCGAAATTAGATGAATCTGACGACGACAACTTTGTCCTGAAACATATCCGGGAAGACAGCGAAGCCCTGAAAGCAAGCGGCGCGTCCGCAGACGACGCCTGGCGCAGCGCGGCCTTCCGCGTCTTCGGCGACGCTCCCGGCACGTACGGTTCCGGCATCAACCTGGTACTGGACGCCAAGAACTGGGAATCGGAAAAAGATCTGGCGGATGTGTATGTGCGCTGGGGCGGCCACGTTTTCGGCGGCGGGCAGCGGGGCGTGTACCGGCCGGAGCTTTTCAAAAAGCGTCTGGCCCAGATGGAACTCACCGTGAAAAACGAAGAGAACCATGACATGAATATCCTCAGCTCCGACGACTACAACGGCTTCCACGGCGGCATGATCGCGGCGGTAAAGAGCTTCGGGCAGAAAACGCCGGTCTCCTATGTAGGCGACAGCGCCAACCGGGGCGCTCCCAAGATCCGCACCGTGGCGGAAGAGATGAAACGGGTGGTGCGGACGGAATCCCTGAACCCGAAATACATCGAAGGCCTGATGCAGCACGGCTACAAAGGGGCCATGGATATGGCCAACCGGCTGAACATCAGCTTCCAGTGGGATGCCACCAGCAACGTGATGGAAGACTGGATGTACAACGATTACGCCGAGAAATACGCCTTTGACCCCAAGGTGCAGCAGTGGATGAAGAAAGTGAATCCCTGGGCCCTGCAGAATATTGCGGAAACATTGCTGGAAGCGGAACAGCGCCAGATGTGGAACGCCGACGACGAAACGAAGGAAAAACTGCAGGAGCTGTACCTTTCCGTGGAAGGCGAGATCGAGGAAGACGATGGGGAATAAGTTTTGCGGATTTTCGCGAAACGCGCCGGATCGCAGACAGTCCTGCGCCACGGCTTACTGTAAACAATGATGGATACGATATAAATTTTAACTTTATTACGGGAGGATGATAACATTATGAAACGGCAGGGAACCTTTCCATTTACCGCTATTATCGGGCAGGAAGAAATGAAAAAAGCGCTGATGCTGAACGTGGTGAATCCCCGTCTGGGTGGCGTGCTGATCACAGGTGAAAAAGGCACGGCCAAATCCACCACGGTGCGGGCCCTGGCCGACCTGCTGCCGCCGCGCAAATGCATCAAAGGCTGCAAGTTCCACGACGACCCCAACGACAAATCCAACTGGTGCGATGAATGCCATGAGAAATACGACAACGCGCAGCCGGAAATTGAAGAGCTGCCCATGAAGGTCGTGGAACTCCCCGTCAGCGCCACGGAAGACCGCGTGGTAGGCACGCTGGACATCGAAGCCGCCATCAAAGAAGGGAAACGTTCCTTTGAAACCGGCATCCTGGCCGACGCCAACCGGAATATTTTATATGTAGACGAAATCAACCTGCTGGACGATCACGTGGTAGACGTGCTGCTGGACTCCGCCGCCATGGGCATCAACACCGTGGAACGGGAAGGCATTTCCTATTCCCATCCCGCCCGGTTCTCCCTGGTAGGCACCATGAACCCCGAAGAAGGCGACATCCGGCCCCAGCTGCTGGACCGTTTTGCCCTTTCCGTTTATGTGGCCGGCGAAAAAGACCTGGACAAACGGGCCGAGGTCATCAAACGCCGCCTGGAATACGAAGACGATCCGGAAGAATTTATTAAAAAGTGGGAAGAGGAACAGCAGAACGAAGTGCACCGCATCCAGCGGGCCATGAAACTGCTGCCCCAGGTGACCGCGTCCAATGAGATCCTGCGCATGGCCGCCCGGATTTCCATCACCTTAGGCGTGGACGGCCACCGGGCCGACATCGTGCTCATCAAGACGGCGGAAACCTTAGCCGCCATTGCCGGCCATACGGAAGTGACCAAAGAAGACCTGCGGGAAGCCGCCCATCTGGCGCTGCCCCACCGTATGCGGCGCCGTCCCTTTGAGGAACAGAAACTGGACTGGGAAAATGTGGATAAGGTGATCGACGGATGAAACGGTCAGGATATCCGTTTGCC
>JAFZIG010000152.1 GCA_017554485.1 Acidaminococcaceae bacterium
GGAAGCTGCGGCTACCGCAATTTTGGAAGGCATCACCCCGGCCAAGACAAGTTTGAACAGTGCTAACAGACCCTACCGGTTAGTCTATGCCAATGAAACGGTAGGCGGCTGGTTCTACGATGTAAGGGCTATCCATGAGCCCACCAAAAAGATGTTTGCCAGATTCCTGGTAGCGGCAGACCTGACTGCGGTGTACCGTAACGATGATGTGAAGAACCCCCAGCTGATCTACGGCTCGCCGGCTACCATGCTGACAACGGAAATAGCGCCGCTGCTGCAGGAAGACGAGGAAGAGGAAGAAGAAGTTGAGGCACCGGAAGGCGCCAGTGAAGAAAAGGTGGATAACAAAGGAGCGGACAGCAAGGAGAATCAGTCCAGGCTCAGCGCTGTGGTCAATGTGGGTCCGGCAGACCCTGCAATCAAAGTGGGCGAAAGCAGCAAGATAGCAGTGGTTCTTCCCGGCAGGCTGCATTATAAATTGTCCGATCTGAAATCCACCGCAGGCGATAAAGTCAGCGTGGACGATAAAGGCAACCTGACCGCCAAGGCGGAAGGCACGGCCACGATTACCGGCAAACTTACCGTGGATAACGCTTCCAAAGATTTCAAGGTGGATGTTACCGCTTACGTACCCAAACTGGAATGCGACGTCCTGCCCACCCATTTGGAAATTAACGAAAAACTGGAACTGTCCGCTTACATTACCGGCCAGGAAGGCGCAGTGAAGCCTGAATGGAAGGTCAGCGACAGCAAGATTGCCGAAATCAAGGACGGCGTACTCAGTGCCAAGGCAGACGGCCTCGTGGACGTAACAGCCAAAAACGGTGATATGACGCGCACCTGGAAGGTTGCCGTGGGAAAGTCTGAACTGCCGAAGCCGGGCGCGGCTGAGGAAGACGATGATGACGGCGGGTTTCTCGGCCTGCTGATCCTTGCCATACCGGTAGTCCTGATTGGCGGCGGCATCTGGATGTTCCTGAAACGCCGGAAGAAATAACAGAATTATTGTAGCAAGCTTATGACATAGTAAAACGCTGCTGTTAAAACAGCAGCGTTTTATAACGGTTGGCTCAAGATTCCATTGTTTGGTTAACGTAGTTACGCTAATGATTTAAGGAGGCGGTCTTCAAATGAAAAAAGCAAAATTTCTGGCTGCCGCGCTGGCAGCTGCCTGCGCGTTTACCTTTGCGCCGGCTTTTGATACCGGTATTGCGGTCGTGGATACGGCTCGTCCGGCTTTTGCCCGGGCAAGCGCTGCGGCAGAGTGCAATGCCTCGCTGCATGCCCTGCCGCTGACCACACGTACCTATTATAATTCCGACTGGGACGGGGATTTTGAAATGTTCCGTTCCCAATGGACGGATATCGGCTTTTACGGAAACGCCAAAGCCACGGACCGGAACATTGCCAAAGCGCTGGCCGATTACAGCCGGTCAAGAAGCAATGTGTTTGGGGATACACGGAAGCATCTGCTTTCACAGGCAAAAACCGACTGGCGGGAACGTAAGGATAAAGGTATGTCAGCTGCGCCTTTTTACGGTCCGTACTGGTTTGCAGGGGAAATCCGGGTTCACCGGGCCGATTCTGCGGCGGTAAGCTTTTTGGAAGACAGTTCCCTGCACGAGGGAGGCTTTCACAGCCGTTCCGTCATCATCGGCAGGAACTTTGACGGCCGTACGGGAAAAGAATTACAGCTTTCCGATGTATTTATCAATAAATATGTGCTGGCTGAAGCCCTTAAAACGCAGATGAAAGCTGACTGCATCCCGGAACGCTTTATGGAAAACGATGAGAAAGCCCTGGAAGAGAACGTGGACCGGATGATGAAAGACGGTTCGCTGATCTGGACGCTGGGGCCCGGGGGCGTCTCTTTCTATTTCACGCCGTATATGCTGGGCGGCACGTATGCAGACGACGCGTATTTCACGACGCTGTTCTTCACGGAATATCCTGATATTTTCAAAAAGGATGCCGGTGGGAATTTTGCCTGGCGCGGTCCCCAGGGGTACTGCCTGGATCTCCAGCCTTATACTGCCGTACGCCTGTCCGCTGGTCCCCGGAAGGAAACGCTGAAGGTGGCTCGCGAGAACAACAGGATCGTCATAGAATATAACGGTAAGGAGTACAGGAACGAGCTGAAGGCTGCTGAAATATATCCGACCTTCGTCAGATGCGCCGATGGCCGGAAGTACCTGTATGTGGATTACGAAGAGCCTGCCGGCAAATACAGTGCCGCTACTTACAGGCTGTATGTCTATGACCTGAACGGTGCTTCGCCGGCTTTTATAGGCGCCTATCCCATGACGCGGCTTGCTTCTTCCCGGAAGGATACAGCGGTGCGTCAGTGGTATGTCATGAGCGATCCCAACGGGTTTTATGTGACGCCTGTGCTGGACAATGAATTCGTGCCGGCAAAATGGCTGCGCTGCCGTGTGGGCAAGGACGGCCGCCCGGAAGTGATGGATGCGGAAGGGGCAAAAGGATAAGTAAAGACGGTTCATTATGTAACGGGCCAAAACCGGGAGTGCGCAGTTCAAATATAACAGGCTTCTGGCATCATGCTCCTGTTTTTACAGATACCCAATGTGTTCCAGCAGTACTTTCAGACCGATCAGGCACAGGATCAGGCCACCGGCGCGGGTAGCGTGACTCCGGAAATGTTCTCCCAGTTTGAAACCGACAGTACCGCCTAAAAAGGAAATGAAAAAAGTGACGACGCCGATTAGCAGGGAACTGGTCCAGATGTTCACATCCAGCACGGCAAAGCTGACACCTACCGCCAGCGCGTCGATACTGGTAGCTACCGCCAGCAGGAACATGCGCTTTACACTGTAGCTTTCAATCACTTCTGCTTCCTCGCCGGCTTCCCGGATCATGTTGATTCCGATATACAGCAACAGGAAAAACGCGATCCAGTGGTCGTAGGCCTCGATGTATTCAACAGCCCAGGAGGCTGTCCAGTAGCCGATGACCGGCATGAGGAACTGGAACAGGCCGAACCAGGCACCGAATTTGAGAGCTCCCGCAAAACGGGAAGAGGGAGCCAGTGCCAGGCTGCCGCAGATGGATACGGAAAAAGCGTCCATGGCCAGGCTTACCGCAATCAATAATAATTCAAAAAATCCCATTGTGTTGTCTCCGGTTTATATTACTTCTTTAAGGAAACACTGATTAATTCGTCTGCACGCTAGCCAGCGCACAAACTCATTCAATTAGTGTTTCCTTAATTATTTGAATCAGTTCCCGCACCGTTTCTTCTTTTGTGGCCCAGCTGGTGACAAAACGGATGACGGTTTTGCCGGGAGCTGTTTTTTCCCAGAAGCTGTACACGACGCCCCGTTCTTCCAGCTTTCTGATTACGGTATCAGGCAATTCCACGAACTGCTGGTTGGTGGGGGAGTTGATATAAAGCTCCAGGCCTGCGTCCCGAAGGCCCTGCTGTAAAATCTGTGCCAGCCGGATGGCGTGGGCGCCGATTTCACAGTACAGGTTGCCAGTGAAAAGGGTGTCGAACTGGATGCCCGCAATATGCCCTTTGGCCAGCAGCGCGCCGTGCTGTTTGACACGGGTCAGGAAATGGGCGGGCATGTTGCCTTTGGTGAACACGACGGCTTCACCGAAGAACGCGCCGCATTTGGTGCCGCCAATGTAAAACACATCGCAGAGACGGGCGATGTCTGCCAGCGTGACATCCGTACCGGGAGCCGTCAGCCCATAGGCCAGGCGCGCGCCGTCCATATACAGGGACATTTTGAATTCGCGGCAGACCCGGGCAATGGCCTCCAGCTCCTTTTTGCTGTACAGGGTTCCGTACTCCGTAGGGTGGGAGATATAGACCATGCCGGGGAATACCATGTGTTCATGGTTACCGTCCTGCCAGAAGCTGCGGGCCAGCTCCTGCAGTTCTGTCGCGCTAATTCTGCCTTCGTGCTGGGGCAGGGTCAGCACCTTATGGCCGGAGAATTCGATGGCGCCGGCTTCATGACAGCTTACGTGTCCGGTGCGGGCTGCGACCACGCCTTCATAGGGCGCCAGCACCGTGTCGATGACCACCTGGTTGGTCTGGGTCCCGCCAACCAAAAAGAATACTTCCGCTTCCGGGCAGGCGCAGGCCTGCCTGATTTTTTCCGCCGCGTCGGCACAATAGGCGTCGGTGCAGTAACCGGGGTTCTGCTCCAGGTTGATCTCCGCCAGCCGTTGTAAAATCCGGGGATGGGCGCCTTCGCTGTAATCGTTTTGCAAACGGATCATATTATGCAACTCCTGTGCTGTTTTTAATTCATTATAACATATGTACTTTAAAACAAGTTACAGAAATTAAAGTTTCAGTAATTAACAAGTGATAAAGAAGTGTATCAGAAAACAACGGTACCGGTTTCAATGTTTCCTATTAATGTAAAAATGGAATATTTACTTGTTTACAAACCGGTTATTTGGTATAATATTATCGGCTATATGTACTTTTTGGAGATTCATTATGTTATATTGCTCCCTTTACTTTTATAGAACCCGTTGAAGTTCTTGGCGCGGACATAGGAGACAGGGAAAATGAAAAATGTGCAGCCACAGAAAAAAGTCGGGGGGATTGCGGCAAACGCGATCATGTTTCCGATTATTGCATTACTTACTGTAATCGATCTTGCCATTATCGGCATGTTTATGCAGATCAATGCGGGAGCCAACCAGCTTTCGGCTGTCTCCAGCAAAGCCGGTGTATACATTGGGGAAGCGAACTCCCTGCTGGCAGGTACCAGCCTGTTGGCCCAGACAGCGGCTAACTTCGTCCTCGTGCCTGTGAAGAAGAACGGGGATTTCAATGCGTATCCGCTGACGACTTATGCCAACGAACTGCAGAAGCCCCGGCGCGGCAGCCAGGTGCTGGAACGTTTCCGGAACTATGAAATCAGTGACAAGGCACGCTCCTACCTTTCTGCTGCAGCCGTTGACTCCGACAGGATGCTGGGGACACAGCTTCATGCGCTGGCCCTTGTGAACGCCGTTCATCCGTTCCCCAATACAGCGCCGCTGAACCAGATTCCGCTGCCTGCGCTAAAAGAAGCGGACCAGGCGCTTTCCGGCGCGGAAAAACTGGAAAAAGCCCGGAGCCTTGTGCTGGGTTCATATGACGACCTGGACATGTTTTCCGTATCCCGGAATGTCACTGCCTGTACAGATGAAATCCGCGCCGATATCAGTGCCCAGGCAGCTGCGTCGGGGAAACGGGTCGCCATCCTGCGGACAGGCCTGTGGATAGCGACCATTCTGATCACGGTGATTCTTTTCATTACCTTTGTGCTTCTGTATAAACAGATGATCAATCCGCTGGAAGGCTTCGTCCGGCTTATCGCGTCCAACAAGTCTCTGGACGAGGATCAGGGAATGAAGGAAGTGCGCCAGGTGGCCTCGGCCTATAACAATCTGGAAAAACGCCGTGACGCGCTGCGTTCCGTAGCGGAAACGGATACCCTCACCAACCTTCCCAACCGTTACCTTTTTGAAAAGTATCTGTTAGACTCCGGTGACAGCGGGTATTCCCTGGGCATAGTGATGTTTGATATCAATTACCTGAAGGAAACCAACGATACCTTCGGGCATTCTGCCGGGGACAAGCTGATCCAGACGGCAGCCCATTGTATCGCTGCCTGCTTCGGACCGAATTCCTTCCGGATCGGCGGGGATGAATTCGTGGCGGTACTGAAGGATGTGAAACCGGAGACGGTTCGGCAGATGATAGACCGTTTTGAAGAAATTCAGCAAAAAGAAAAGGTCAGCGTTTCACTGGGGTATGCCTATGCGGAGGAAATCGGGGAGACGACCCTGAAAGCGCTGATTGACGAAGCGGATAAGAAGATGTATGCCCAGAAGCAGGAAGCCCACAAAAAGGTGAATCAGTATTTTGTAAATACAGCAAGCAGAGTAAGTACAGTTTGATTGTTGCCGGAAGTTGAAACTGTCGGATTGCAGCAGAAGCATATTGCAGTAGTACAAGCATATCGCAGTTAGAGTTACAAGAATCATCAAAAACCACACTCAGGAGACTCAGGGACATGAAAAGCACAGTGCCACAACCAGTTGCCGCAGGAACGAAACAGACCGGAGGGATTGCCGCGAATTCGCTCATGCGGCCCATTATCGTCGTACTTGCACTTTTGCACATTGTGATTATCGTGTTGATCGTGCAAATCAATGCTACCAGCGCGAACCTTACTGCCGTGATGCGAAGTGCCGGGGAACACATTGAGGAAGCGACATCGGTCCTGGCCGGCTCCAGTATTATGTCGGAAACTTCGACCAATTATATCCTGATGCCGGTGACGGAACACGGTGAGGTCAATGCCGGCCCGCTGGCGGCTTATGCCAACGAACTGGTAAAACCCCGCCGGGGCTACCAGGTGCTGGCGCGGTTCCGCACTTACGGTGAAGACGAAAAGGCGGTAGCGCGCCTTGCGGATGCAGCGGGCAATGCGGAACAGTTAAAGGAAGCGCAGCTGCATGCCATTGCACTGATCAACGCTGTCTATCCGCTGCCGAATGTAGCGCCCCTGAACCAGTTGCCCTTGCCTCCGCTGGCCGAATCGGAAAAAGCATTGTCAGGCGAACAGAAACTTGCCCAGGCAAGAGTAATCGCGCTGGGATCGGTAGCGAACATGAACAAGCGGGCCGTGTCCCAAAACGTGAACGCCTGCGCGGATATTATCCGTGCCAATGCCGGCGTGAAAGCAGCGGAAGTAGGAAGGAAGATTGGAATGCTGCGGACAGCCTTGTTGGGCGCGTCCCTGGCGATCCTGCTTGTTTTGATCGGCACATTTGTGGCCCTGTATCAACAGATGATCCATCCGCTGACGGGTTTCGTGCAGCTGATTACGGCGAACCAGCCCCTGGACGACGAAAAGGGCCTGAAGGAAGTCCGGCTGGTGGCGTCGGCTTATAACAGCCTGCGCAGACGCCGCGACGCGCTGGACGCGATTTTGCGTTCTGCCGCGGAAACGGACGCCCTGACCAATCTTCCCAACCGGTACCGCTTTGAACAGTACCTGCTGGATGCAGGGGAAAGCGGGTATTCCCTGGCGATCCTCATGTTCGATGTCAATTATCTCAAGCAGACCAACGATACCCTGGGACATTCTGCCGGAGACAAACTGTTACGTTCTGTCGCCAATTGTATCACTTCCTGCTTTGGTGAGAAATCCTTCCGTATCGGCGGCGATGAATTCGCGGCCGTGGTGGAAGACTGCAAGCCGGAAGCGGTACAGCAGATGATCTTCCGCTTCAGGGAGGCGGAGCAGCGCGAAAATATCAGTGTTTCCGTAGGCTATGCTTATGCGGACAGAATCAGCGAAACGACGATCAAACAGCTGATTGATGAAGCGGACAGGCAGATGTATGCGGAGAAACAGCTGACCCATCGCAAAGTGTAGAAAGGTAAGCTGCGATAATGTCAGTGGTTCCTTAAGATGGTTTTTGTTATGGTAAGCAGTTGATAAAAGTCAAACACCCTGCACGTTCCGGGTTTCCGGAAGCGTACAGGGTGTTCTTTTTTAACTTCACTGATAACGGCGGAAGCTCTAAAGCCGTCTGCCGCAAGGGTGTCTCACGTCCTTACGGAAAGAGGAGGAGTGAAGTTAAAGGACAACGGTACGAAACAGCGTCCCGCAGGTTGCCCTTATAATAATCACGCCCGCTGCGGCATGATTATTACTTAGATGATGCGTCTGACAGGGTATAGTTGCCAGGCAAGGCTAAAGTTGGCAAAATTTACCGGATCGTGTTATTTGCCGGCAGCGCCTATCATAGCCAGCATGGTACCCGCTGCAACAGCGGTACCGATAACGCCTGCCACGTTGGGACCCATGGCATGCATCAGCAGGAAGTTGGAAGGATTCGCCTTCTGGCCGACAACCTGGGATACACGGGCTGCCATCGGAACGGCGGATACTCCCGCAGATCCGATCAGCGGATTGACCTTGCCGCCGGAAGTAATCTTCATTAGTTGGCCGAAGAGACAGCCCATGGCAGTACCGGCTGCGAAAGCAACCAGGCCTAAGCAGATGATCAGGATGGTCTGGTATTTCAGGAACTTGTCTGCTTCCATGGTCAGACCGGTACCAACGGACAGGAAGATCGTTACGATGTTCATCAACGCGTTCTGGGCGGTATCGCTCAGACGGTCCAGGCAGCCGGCTTCCTTATACAGGTTGCCTAACATCAGCATACCGATCAGGGCACAAACGGGCGGTAACAGTAAGGAAATGAAAATGGTAGAGGCAATCGGGAAAATGATGCGTTCAAACCGGGTCACGGTACGCAGCTGATCCATTTTGATCTTGCGGTCAGCCGCAGATGTGCATAGCGTCATGATAGGCGGCTGGATCAGCGGAACCAGGGACATGTAGGAGTACGCCGCAACAGCGATAGCGCCCAGCAGATGGGGAGCCATCTTAACGGTCAGGTAAATCGCGGTGGGACCGTCGGCGCCGCCGATGATACCGATAGAAGCCGCTTCACGCAGGTCGAAGCCTAACAGCATGGCGCCGATCAGGGCCACGAACACGCCGCCCTGGGCAGCAGCGCCCAGCAGCAGGGTCTTCGGGTTAGCCAGCAGCGGACCGAAGTCGGTCATGGCGCCGACGCCCATGAAGATCAGCGGAGGGAATACTTCGTGGTTGATACCGTACAGAATAACCTGCATAACGCCGGGTTCATCAAAGAAGCCGGTCTTGGGAATATTGCCCAACAGGCAGCCGAAGGCGATGTTGGACAGCAGCAGGGGTTCGAAGCCTCTGCCGATAGCCAGGTAGAGCAGAAGCAAGCCTACCAGGAGCATGATTACGTTGCCGCTGGTCAACCCCTCAAAACCGGAGTCGTTCCATACAGACTGGAGAGAAACAATTAATGCTTCCATAAATTCGTCCTCGATTCTTAAAGTAATGGTGGGGAAACGTTGATATAGCGCATCTCCGGATAAAAGCAATCGGTTTCATTCAGAAATAGTTTACAAAGATTGCAACTGTAAAACGTGAATCTGCAGCAGACGCGTTTCGACAGCTTTCTGAATGGGTACTGCCTTACTGCGTCTGTCCGCAGTTTTGACCGGCTGCCGCCTGTGAGCCACGGCAGCCGGGTTAAAACCGGGGATGGTCTGAAACCTTATCTTATGTATCAGACATTTCTTTGCCAGCTTATTTGCCGGGGAAGAAGGGCCAGAACATAGGAATCAGGATCAAGGAAATTACGAAACAGACGATTACCAGACCGGTGCCGCACTTTACGTAATCCATGAAGGTAAATTTACCGGGGCCTAACACCAGGGTGTTAGGAGGCGTACCGACCGGAGTCGCGAATGCGCAGGATGCCGCAACGGCGATAGCCATAAGAACGGCTGCCGGGTCAGCGCCCAGCTGTTTGGAAATCGCGATACCGATGGGGCACAGCAGCGCCGCGGACGCCGTGTTAGACATGAACTGGGTCAGACCGCAGGACAGGATGAACAACACAGCGGTCACGATCATCGGGGATGGGGAACCGCCCATCAGGCCTACTGCCCATTCGGCAATAACCTTGCCAGCGCCGGTCTTGCTCATTGCACTGGATACTGGCATCATGCCAGCGAACAGGAAAATGGTTACCCAGTCAATGGAAGCATAGGCCTGTTTTTCGGTTAAGCAGCCGGTCAGGACGCAGACGATGGCGCCGGTAATGGCTGCCATTTCCAGGGTAACACCTTTGATGCCCAAAGCCATGGTCAGTACTACCGCCAACAGGATGATGCCGGAAACAGCCATCTTCGAGGAAGAGGTAGAAGTAGCTTCCACTTCCTGCTCGATTTCCTGGTCGGCATCCAGTTCCCGTTTCGGTAACAGGTGTTTGCCGATAAACATCATGTAGACCAGGCCTGCCAGGGTCAGGGGGATACCGATCTTCGAGAATTCGAAGAAGCCGAATGCGCGGTAACCGGCCTGCTCCAGGGCGCCGGACGCGATGATGTTAGGAGGCGTACCTACTAACGTGATGATACCGCCCAAGCCGCAGGCGAATGCCAGAGGCATCAGCTCGGTAGAGGCAGGAATCTTTGCCGCCGCGCACACGCCTAATACTACAGGCAGTAAACAGGCAGCGGTACCGGTGTTGGACAGAACGGAGGATAACCCCGCGCCAACCAGCATAACACCGACCATCAGGCTGTTTTCACCGGTACCGGTGAACCTGACGACGGTCTCACCGATCTTCTGAGCCAGGCCGGTGTAGAACATGGCAGCGCCTACTACGAACATGCCGGCGAACAGAACAACGGTGGAGTTGGACAGGCCGCTAAACACCTGTTTTGCCGGGATAAATCCCAGCAGGCCGCAGGCGATAGAGCCGGCCATAGCGGTAACTGCCAGAGGGATAATTTCGGTAACGAAGAATAAGGCAATAACCGCAAGAAGAATAAGACACTTTGTGGACTGAGCCATAAATAACTCCTCCTTTTTTAATGAGTCCCACAGATTTAGGGAAACACTGGCAAGCGCAAAAACTCATTTAATCAGTGTTTCCCTTGAGTCTCACAGTTGCATTAACAAGGTAACACGTCTGAGATAATCCCGCATTCACTAAAAGTAGGAAGAATATCTGCATAATCTTGTTTGCCGCTACTTCTTATGGCAGAGAATAATATTAACAGGGATTAGTATTCATAATCATGCTGCATTTTCTAATACTTTGGTATCGAAGCAGTTTTTTGGTAGTAGTTAACCTGGGCAAAAGTTAAACACCCTGCACATTCCGGAGTACCGGAAACGTACAGGGTGCTTTAATAGTTTTAACTTCACTGATAACGGCGGAAGCTCTAAAGCCGTCTACCGCAAGGGTGTCTCACGTCCTTACGGAAAGAGGAGGAGTGAAGTTAATTTTATAATAATCACGCCCGCTGCGGCATGAGTATTATCAGAAACAGTATTTGGAAGTTTATATAGCCCGTAAAAGTTGCCGTCTGTTTAACTGAATATATAAACTTTCAAAGATTGTAATCAGGATACCTGGCAGCGCAAGGCTGCCAGGTAATGTTTGTAAAAGGCTTTTGCCGCAAATTGTTACTTGCCGGCAGGACCGATCATAGCCAGCATGGTACCCGCTGCAACAGCGGTACCGATAACGCCTGCTACGTTGGGACCCATGGCATGCATCAGCAGGAAGTTGGAAGGATTGGCTTTCTGACCAACAACCTGGGATACACGGGCTGCCATCGGAACGGCGGATACACCGGCCGAACCGATCAGCGGATTTACCTTGCCGCCGGAAGCGATCTTCATCAGCTGACCAAAGAGACAACCCAGCGCAGTACCGGCTGCGAAAGCAACCAGGCCTAAGCAGATAATCAGGATGGTCTGATAACGCAGGAACTTTTCAGCTTCCATGGTTAAACCGGTACCAACGGACAGGAAAATCGTAACGATGTTCATCAATGCGTTCTGGGCAGTGTCGCTCAGACGATCCAGGCAGCCGGCTTCCCGGTACAGGTTACCTAACATCAGCATACCGGCAGGAGATCGAAGGCATCCTGAAAGAGGAGGCCGAAGTCGCGGCGGATCTGGAAGGGTTGCGGGCCTAC
>JAFZIG010000013.1 GCA_017554485.1 Acidaminococcaceae bacterium
TAATGCCAATGCGATGAAAGCAGCCTGGGATATGCGCAGGGCAGTGCCGGAAGCCATCCTCGAAACCTATGATAAGGTGGAGGAATGTGACATCGTGGTTCCTATCAGCTACATCGCAGAGGTCGTGGACTATGCGCTGAGCCTGGCTGATAAGGTGGGCCTGGATATTCATACCTACGGTCACGCCGGGGACGGCAACATCCATATCAAGCTCTGTGCCAACGGCATGGAGGAGAAGGAGTTCCGTGTCCGGGCAGAAAAATTCCTCGATCTGATTTATGCTCGGGGCAAGGGAATGAACGCCCTGATTTCCGGAGAACACGGCATCGGGGCCGTTTCTGTCCGGCGTCTGGAGGACTATGTCGGCAGTGACGTGATGGACCTGATGCGAGGCATCAAGACAGTGTTCGATCCGAAAGGACTTTTGAATCCGGGCAAGGTCTGCACTTATGTGACGGACTGACACGATAATCAAACGTCCAACAGCCTGTTGTTTAACAGGCTGTTTTTTGATGTCATGTAATAGTTAAAATAAAATTTCCTAAATTCCTATTGACATAGTATGATTAAAGTGCTATAACTAGGATTAAGAATTTGAGACAACACATTCTGTGCAAATTCAAAAACAACAGGGAGGCATGTATCATGGCTAATATTTACAAAGGAACATTAGGATTGATCGGCAACACACCGCTGGTGGAAGTTGTCAACATTGAAAAGGAACTGGGACTGGAAGCAACGATTCTGGTCAAGCTGGAATACTTCAATCCGGCAGGCAGCGTGAAGGACCGTATCGCCAAGGCGATGATCGAGGACGCGGAAGCAAAGGGACTGCTGAAAGAAGGCTCCGTCATCATCGAGCCTACTTCCGGCAATACGGGTATCGGCCTGGCGTCCATTGCCGCCGCCAAAGGCTATCGCATCATCCTCACCATGCCGGAGACCATGAGCGTGGAACGCCGCAACATCCTGAAGAGTTACGGCGCGGAAATTGTGCTGACGGAAGGCGCGAAAGGCATGAAAGGCGCTATCGCCAAAGCAGATGAGCTGGCCAGGGAAATTCCCAACAGCTTTATCCCCGGACAGTTTGTGAACCCGGCCAACCCGGCCATCCATAAAGCCACCACAGGCCCCGAAATCTGGAAGGACACCGACGGCAAGGTTGACATCTTTATCGCAGGCGTCGGCACCGGCGGCACGGTGACGGGCACCGGCGAATACCTGAAAGAACAGAATCCCAACGTGAAAGTCGTAGCGCTGGAACCGGCAGACTCTCCGGTACTGTCCGAAGGCAGGGCAGGCGCCCATAAGATTCAGGGCATCGGCGCCGGTTTTGTTCCGGAAGTCCTGAACACGAAACTGTACGATGAAGTATTCAAGGCAGAGAACGCGGACGCTTTTGCGGCAGCGAAACTGCTGGCAAAGAAGGAAGGCATCTCCGTAGGCATTTCTTCCGGCGCGGCGCTCCATGGCGCTATCGTCCTGGCGAAACGCCCGGAAAACAAGGGCAAAGTCATCGTAGCCCTTCTGCCTGACAGCGGCGATAGGTATTATTCCACCCCGTTGTTTACGGATTGATTTCTTCCAAAAGAATTTGTTTTCCGCATGTATTAAACAAAGTTAAATAACGGGTGCATTCTGCATTTCGTTATTATAAAAGGCGGCGTAGCCAAGCGTTTAAGGCAATAGTCCGCAAGACTATCATTCCCTGTGTTCAAATCCAGGCGCCGCCTCCAAATTGATGATCAGGAACTGTTCAATTTATATCTTCACAGTTCCTTTCTGGCTGTCCATACATCCGAATGACCCGGGGGGACCGGTACCATGAAAAACCCGTTGCGATACCAGATATCAGAATACGACTGCGGACCCACTTCGCTGTTAAACGCGCTGAGCTTTCTGTTTCAGCGGGAAGAGATTTCGCCGGAATTGATCCGCAACATCATGCTGTATTCGCTGGATTGCTATGGCAGCGGCGTTTTGGGAAAAAGCGGAACCTCCCGTATGGCCATGACCTTTCTCAGCAACTGGCTGGACGGGGTGGGGAAGACCGGCATCCTTCCCATTGCCAGCCGTCATCTTTCCGGCAGGGAAGTGTGGATGGAAAGCCACAGCCTGATCGTGGATGCCCTGCACCGGAACGGTGTGGCCGTGGTGCGGCTGTATTTTGAAGGGGAACATTACGTTCTCCTTACCGGTGAAAAAGACGGACGCATTTATATGTTCGACCCCTATTACCTGCCAGACGGACCGGTGTCGGACGAGGTGGAAAGCACGCTGGAATATCCCTTCCGGTATAACCGCATCGTTCCCTTTTCCTGCTTCAACCGGGAAGAAGGGCTGTACGCCTTAGGCAGCGAGGCAGACCGGGAAGCTGTTTTGGTTTTTGATCAGCGCACCAGGCTGACAGAGGAAAAAGATATTGAGTACTTTATTTAAAAAAATGAAAAAAGTGATTGTTGGAATGTCCGGCGGCGTTGACAGCGCGGTAACAGCTTACCTGCTGAAAGCCGCCGGTTTTTCTGTTACGGGAATAACACTGCGCACCTGGTTCAGCGCAGAGGGGGAAGAAAGCCGCTGCTGTGAGATAGATGACGCGAGGCGTGTGGCGTGGAAAATCGGAATACCATACTATGCCTTTAATTGTGTTTTGGCCTTTCAGGACAATGTGACAAAGCCTTTTGTCAGTGAATATTTACAGGGGCTTACCCCGAATCCGTGCATCGTATGCAACCGGTTCGTGAAATGGGAGAAGATGCTGTATTATGCCAAGGTGCTGAAGGCAGATTTTGTCGCCACGGGACACTATGCTTCTGTGTTGCGGCTGGACAACGGAAGATATACCGTGCAGCAGGCCCTGCACGCGGAAAAAGACCAGACATATATGCTGTATAAGCTGACCCAGGAACAGCTGGCCCGGACGATGATGCCCCTGGGAAAATGCAGCAAGGAAGAGGTTCGCCGAATTGCGGAAGAGGCAGGCCTGCCCGTTGCCAATAAAAAGGATTCCCAGGAAATCTGTTTTGTGACCCGGGGCAGCTATGGGGATTACATTGAAAAAGAAACGGATTCGGCAATCCGGCCGGGCAATTTTGTGGATGAAAAGGGTACGGTTGTCGGAACCCATAAAGGCATTATCCATTACACGGTAGGACAGCGGAAAGGGCTGGGTCTCGCGTTAGGGTATCCTGCCTATGTGAAGCGCATCAGCGCCGCTGCCAATGAAATCGTGGTAGGTGACGAAACATCTCTTTATCACAGGGAAATTATATGCAGTGAATTGAATTATATGAGCGTTCCGGGCATAGAAGAAGGAGAGACGCTGCGGGCCCATGTGAAGATACGCTATCACCACGGGGGCGAATACGCATCGATTTGTCCGGAAGGGAACGGGCAGGTACGGGTTATTTTTGACAACCCTGTCCGTGTCCCGGCGCCGGGACAGTCCGCCGTGTTTTACGATGAAAACCGCTGCGTCATCGGCGGCGGGAAAATTACCGGGGTATTATAATGCGGCGTTGTAAAACAGCGAAACGGGACCAGGCTTTGATAAATCAGTAAATACCATACAAAAGAACATGGGGAGGGGAATTACAAATGGATTTTTCAACGTTATGTGTGCATGGGGGCTATCGGCCCGACTGTACAGGGAGCGTCTCGGCTCCCATTTATACAACGACGGCGTATGCCCATCCCGGCGTACAGCAGAGCACCGGTTATGATTATATCCGCACGCAGAATCCCACGCGCCAGAGCGTGGAGAAGTGTCTTGCGACACTGGAAGGCGGTACGGACGCCTTTGCGTTTGCGTCCGGTATGGCGGCCCTTGCCTGCCTGATGGAACTGTTCCAGCCGGGGGACCACCTGATTGTGACGGGAGATCTGTACGGCGGCTCCATCCGTTTATTCAACACGGTTTCCCGCAAAAACGGCATAACCTATACGGAAGTGGATACCGGTGATTTGGATGCGGTAAAAAAGGCATACCAGGCAAACACGAAAGCGGTTTATATTGAAACGCCCTCCAACCCCACCATGCAGATTACCGATATCAGGGAAATCAGCGCGTGGGCTCACGAAAAACAGTTGAAAGTCATCGTTGACAATACATTCCTTACCCCTTATTTCCAGAAACCGCTGCAGCTGGGGGCGGATATCGTTCTCCACAGCGGCACAAAGTATTTAGGCGGCCATAACGATTTACTGGCGGGGATTTTAGTAACGAAACAGGAAGAAGATACGACGCGCATCAAGTTTTTCCAGAATACCATCGGCGCCGTGCTGTCTCCCTTCGACAGCTGGCTGCTGTTGCGCGGGCTGAAGACCCTGCCCCTGCGGATGGAGCGTCATGCGTCTTCTGCTTTGGCAATTGCGAAGTGGCTGCAGAAACAGCCAAAAATCAAGAAAGTTTTCTATCCCGGACTGGAAGACTCCTTCCGTTATGCTGTGAACGCGAAACAGGTCAGCGGGTTCGGGGGCATGATTTCCTTCGAGGTGGATTCGGAAGAAACGGCCCGCAGCGTTTTGTCCAGACTGAAACTGGTACTGTTTGCGGAAAGCCTGGGAGGAACGGAATCGCTGCTGACGTATCCGTTGCTGCAGACCCATTCCGATGTTCCCCGCGAGGAATGTCTGGCCAAAGGAATCAATGAACGTCTGCTGCGTCTGTCCGTAGGGCTGGAAGCGCCGGCGGATATCATCGCAGACTTGGAACAGGCTTTTGCTGCTGTTCCGGAAAACCGTTAAAGGCTTTTTGCGCTGCGTTTTGCGGCAAGGACTTATAATTCTTCTGCACAATTTGGGGAGGTTTTCTTTATGGATTTTAATAAAATTGTGGAACGCCGCAATACGGACTGCCTGAAATTCGACGCGGCTGTACGGCGCGGCTATCCGGCAGATATTCTGCCGCTCTGGGTGGCGGACATGGATTTTCCCACGGCGCCGCCGGTGTTGGAAGCGCTGCATCAACGAACAAATCATGGTGTGTTCGGTTACACCGAAGCAGATCCGGACCGTTTCTTTTCTGTTTTGCAGGGATGGTTTCTGGCACAGCATCAATGGGAGATTCAGAAGGAATGGCTGCTGCAGACCCCGGGGGTGGTGTTTGCGCTGGCCATGGCGGTAAAGGCGTACACTCAGCCAGGGGATGCGGTACTGATCCAGCAGCCGGTCTATTATCCTTTCACCGAAGTGATTTTGGACAACGGGCGCCGCAGGGTCAGCAACGACCTGGTCCTGCGCGGCGGCCGGTATGAAATTGACTTTGCGGACTTAGAAGCAAAGATTGTTGCCAATCACGTGAAGCTGTTTTTGCTCTGCAGCCCCCACAATCCGGTGGGCAGGGTGTGGACAAAGGAAGAACTGGAACGGATTGCGGAAATCTGCCGGAAGCATCACGTAATTGTTGTAGCGGATGAGATCCACGAAGATTTTGTCTGGAGCGGGCATCCCCACATTCCCTTTGCTTCTCTTGGTGAAGAAGCGGCAAACTATTCCGTTACCTGCACTTCGCCCAGCAAAACCTTTAATCTGGCAGGACTGCAGGTATCCAATATTTTCATTCCAAGCTTTGAACTGCGCCGGAAATTAAAACATGAGATCAATGCGGCAGGGTACAGCCAGCTGAACACGCTGGGACTGACAGCCTGTGAAGCCGCATACCGTGACGGCCTTCCCTGGCTGGAGGAACTGAAAGCGTATTTGCGGCAAAACATTGAATATACCCGCACATTTTTGCGTCAAAACCTGCCGCAGGTCCGACTGATCGAGCCGGAAGGTACGTATCTGCTGTGGCTGGACTTCCGGAACCTGGGACTCAGTAATGCCGCCCTGGAGGAACTTATCATAAAGAAGGCGGTCCTCTGGCTGGACAGCGGCGCAATCTTCGGCGCGGCGGGCAAAGGGTTCCAGCGTATCAATGTGGCTTGTCCCCGGGCAGTTCTGGCAGAAGCGCTGCAACGGATAGCGAAGGCAATTTAATATGCAATTATTGAGAACACAGCGGCGGGCAAGGCAACGCAAAAACATTTGCAAATCCTAAAATTTCTTGCAGCAATACCATATTTGGATTCAGGTTCATTGCTGCAAGTTTTTTTGCGCACTGTTCTCTTTTATTTTTGCAATACTTGTGTTATAATAATAACGAACAGTCGTTCAACATTAAAATAGGAGGTTATCATGGAAAATGAATCAGAATTGATATCGTTAGATGCTGACGATATCAAACGCCGGATATTTACCATCCGGGGAAAGCAGGTGATGCTGGACAGTGATTTGGCGGAATTGTATCAAATTAAGACCAAAGCCTTTAATCAATCAGTAAATAGAAATATTGAACGATTCCCAGTACGTTTTCGATTCCGACTCACGAAAGAAGAATATGCTTCTTTGAGGTCACAAATTGTGACCTCAAACGGTAGAGGCGGAAGAAGGTACATGCCCTTTGTCTTTACAGAACAGGGGATTGCCATGTTGTCAGCTGTTTTAAAGAGTGATGTTGCTGTACAGGTATCAATCAATATTATGGACGCTTTTGTTGAAATGCGTCACTTCATCGCAAATAACGCCATACTGTTTGACAAAATCAGCAGTGTGGAGCTACGGCAACTGGAATACCAGAAACAGACAGACAAAAAGCTTGACCAGCTTTTTGAGTGTATCGGTGAACATACGGAAACACACCAGAAGATATTCTTTGACGGACAGATATATGATGCGTTCAGCCTGCTTATAGAGTTGATACAGAAAGCAGAGCAGGAAATTATCCTGATAGACGGATACGTTGATGTGAGCACGCTGAACATATTAGCGAAAAGACAATCTGGGGTGGCCGTAACCATTTACACATTTACCAAAACAAAACTGACGGCGCAAGACGTTGCCGCGTTTAATGCGCAGTACCCGAAGCTGGCAGTGAAACACACAAACATTTTTCATGACCGGTTTCTAATATTGGATGGCAAAACGGTGTATCACATCGGAGCCTCGCTGAAAGATGCGGGGAAGAAATGCTTTGGCATTACGCTGATGAAAGACGCGGGGCCGGAGCTGATGAAAAAAATAGAAAATATATAACATGAGAATTTCTTTAGTTTTAACA
>JAFZIG010000014.1 GCA_017554485.1 Acidaminococcaceae bacterium
CATAGTCATCGTCGTCGTACTCGTCTTCATATTCTTCCAGTTCTTCAAATTCTTCTATCGTCTCTTCATAGGAGTATTCTTCCCATTCAATTGTCTCTTCATATTCAGCGATTACAGCATCAACGGCTGCGATATCTCCGGTTTTCAAGAACTTATCGTAGGCTTTTTGCGCCGCACGGCCAGCCTTACCGCCTTGTGCCGTAAGAGCTGCCAATTTTTGCGCGCGTCCGGGTTTATTGCCTCTGGCACCGCCTTTTTTAGGTTTTTCGCGTTTAACTTTTTCAGGTTTTTCATGTCGTTTTTTCTCAGGTTTCTCTTTTTTATGTTTCTTCTCCTTAACGGGTTCAAGATATTTGTCGCACTTTGCCAGTTCTGAGAGAGCGTCCTTCAGGGAATACCCATTGTTCAGCAAATAGTCAATATCATTTTGTTCAAAATAGCTGCCGTTTGGAGCTTTGTAAATAGAAAACTTTGGCATTACAATCCTCTCCTTAATATAAAATAATTGGGTCAATTAACATAAAAAATACCCGGATATATGATAAACCATAATCCGGGTAATAGCAAGTATTTTTATGTAGAACAAAACCTTGAACTTTTATTCCATCCACTCCGTATGGAAGCTTCCGGCCTTGTCCACCCGCTCATAGGTGTGGGCGCCAAAGTAATCCCGCTGGGCCTGCAGCACGTTGGCGTTGCCGCTGGCGGTGCGGTAGGCATCGAAGTAGGACAAAGCGCTGCTCAAGGCCACAACGGATACGCCTTTTTCCGCTGCCAGGGCAACTACCCTGCCCCAGCCTGCCCGGCCTTTTTTCAGGGCTTCCGCGAAAAAGTCACTGAACAGCAGGTTCTTCATACCGCTCTGTTTCGCAAAGCTGTCGCTGACATCGTCCAGGAACCGGGCCCGGATGATGCAACCGTTCCGCCAAATCTTGGAGATCTTGTCCATCTGCAGATCCCAGCCGTAGGTCTCGCTGGCGGTCCCCATCAGGTTGAAGCCCTGGGCATAGGCGCAGATCTTGGCCGCGTACAGGGTATTACGCAGGTCTTCCAAAAGCTGCGCTTTTTCCGCTTCCGTAAAGGAAGCTTTTTTATTGGCTGCAGCCGCTAAATCCGCATACACCTTTTCCAGTTCTTTCCGTTCTTCTTTATAGGTACTCATGTTCCTGGCAAATACCGCTTCCGTAATGGTAGGCGTGGCCACACCCAGCTCCAGGGCGCTCATGCTGGTCCAGCGGCCGGTACCTTTCTGTTTGGCCACGTCCAGGATCACATCTACCATGGGATTCCCGGTCTCCGCATCCTTCTTGCGTAGAATGTTGGCGGTGATCTCAACTAAATAAGAAGAGAGTTCGCCTTTATTCCATTCGTCCCAGACTTTTGCCATCTCTTCCGGTTCCATGCCCAGCACGTGGCGCATAATGGTGTACACATCGGCGATGAGCTGCATATCCGCGTACTCGATGCCGTTATGGACCATCTTCACATAGTGACCGGCGCCGTCGGTGCCGATATAAGTGACGCAAGGTTCCTTACCGTCTTCCCCGGCTTTGGCGGAAATGGCCTGCAGCATAGGTTCCAGCTGCACATAAGCCTTACGGCTGCAGCCCGGCATCAGACTGGGGCCGTGCAGGGCGCCTTCTTCGCCGCCGCTGACACCCATACCTACGAATTCCATGCCCAGTTCCGCCAGCTTTGCGCTGCGCCGCCGGGTATCTTCAAAATAGGAGTTGCCGCCGTCGATGACAATATCCCCTGCTTCCAAAAGCGGAGTAAGGGTATCCAGCATGGCATCCACAGCCGGCCCTGCCTGGATCATCATGATGATCTTCCGGGGCCGTTCCAGCTTCTGTACCATCTCTTCCAGACTGTATGCTGCCTGAAGACAGGGGTTGGACCCAAAATCTTTCATGAACTGCTCCGTTTTGGCAGCCGTGCGGTTGAACACCAGCGTCTGAATGTTTCTGCTTGCCAGGTTACGGGCCAGGTTGGCGCCCATAACCGCTAATCCAATCAAACCGATTTTTGCCTGCATAGTTGTACTCCTCTTAAAGAATAACGCTAAAGCCGCCGGGCATATCCCTCCCTCCCCCGAATTGCATCGCCGACTCCCTCACAAGCAAGCTTGCAGGTCGTCTCGACACAATTCGACGGGGCGAGCCCTTCCGGGATGTGCCCGGCGCTTTATAACTTTCCACTTCTTTAAAAAAGGCGCACGCAACACGCATGCGCCTTTATGGTTACAATTATTATTTCTTAACAGCCTTGTTCCAGGCTTCCAGTAAGCGGGCGCGGTTGTCGCCGGACCACTGGAAATCGTATTTCAGCAGTTTCGCGTCTTTGAAAGCTAGGGCTTCTTTCGGGGGATTGGCTTCCGGATTGGTCAGGAACTGGTAGGAGTTGTTGTTCTGGCCGATTTCCTGGGCTTTCTTCGTTAAGCACCAGTCAATGAACTTCTTGGCAGCTTCCTTCTGGGGAGCGTTCTTGATCATGGCAACGGCGCCCAGTTCGTAAGCAGTGCCTTCTTCCGGCAGGGACAGG
>JAFZIG010000153.1 GCA_017554485.1 Acidaminococcaceae bacterium
GCCCATGTCGATCATGGCAAAACCACTTTAGTAGATGCCATGCTGAAACAAAGCCACATTTTCCGCGAAAACGAAAAGGTAGCGGAGCGTGTCATGGACTCCAACGACCTGGAGCGGGAACGTGGAATTACCATTTTATCCAAGAATACATCCGTTATGCATAAGGGGACGAAGATTAACATTCTGGATACGCCGGGTCATGCGGATTTCGGCGGGGAAGTGGAGCGGGTGCTGACCATGGTGGATGGCGTGCTGTTGCTGGTTGACGCCTATGAAGGACCTATGCCCCAGACGAAATATGTACTGCGCAAGGCACTGGAGAAGCATCTGAAACCAATTGTGGTCATCAATAAAATCGACCGCCCGGATCAGCGCGCTACGGAAGTGGTGGATGAAGTGCTGGATCTGTTCATCGAGCTGGAAGCCGATGACGAGCAGCTGGAGTTCCCGGTGGTGTACACCTCTGCCCGGGCCGGCATCGCCAAACTGTCCATGGACGACAAAAGCGATAATCTGGAACCCTTGTTCCAGGTGATTTTGGATACCATTCCTGCACCGGATGTGGAGGCGGATCAGCCGCTGCAGATGCTGGCCAACACACTGGACTACGATTCTTATGTAGGCCGCATCGTGGTAGGGCGCGTGGTACGGGGAACGATAAAAAACGGGCAGCAGATCGCGCTGCTGCATGAAGAGAAGACAGCCATTGAAAAAATCGGACGCCTTTATACCTATCAGGGATTGAAACGTGTGGAAGCCGAAGAAGTCAAAGCCGGCGACATCGTGGCGCTGATTGGTCTGAGCAATGTGGAGATCGGTGATACTATCGCGGATCCGGAAGAACCGGAACCGCTGGCAGGCATCAAAATCGACGAACCTACCCTGTCCATGGAATTCCTGGTCAACGACAGCCCCTTTGCCGGCAAAGAGGGTGAATATGTAACCAGCCGTCATCTCCGGGACCGCCTGATGAAAGAGATCCAGACTAACGTGGCTATGCGTGTAGAAGAAACGGAGAATACCGATACCTTTATTGTAAAAGGCCGGGGCGAACTGCATCTGTCTATTTTAATTGAAACCATGCGCCGGGAGGGCTTTGAGCTGCAGGTAGGCAAGCCGAAGGTCATCCTGCGCAAGGATAAGGACGGGCACACCATGGAACCTATGGAAGCCCTGACCATTGACGTGCCTCAGGATTTTATGGGTGTTGTGATGGAAGACCTGGGAACCCGCAAAGCGGAACTGGTGAACATGCACGAGATGGCAGGTTACATGCGCCTGGAGTTTAAGATTCCTGCCCGGGGCCTGATCGGGTTCCGTAACCAGTTCCTGACAGATACCAAAGGCAATGGTGTCATGAACCATGTGTATGCCGGTTACGATTATTACAAAGGCCCCATCCCCGGACGTACCCGGGGCAGCCTGGTGGCTTTTGAAAACGGCGAGACCTGCGCCTACGGTATCGGCAACTGCCAGGAACGGGGTACCATGTACATCATTCCGGGGCAGAATGTGTACCAGGGCGAAGTTATCGGAGAGAATTCCCGGGAAGACGATATGGATGTCAATCCCTGCAAGAAAAAGCACGTTTCCAACATGCGGGCTTCCGGCAGCGACGAGGCAATCCGCCTGATTCCGCCGGTATTCTTCTCTTTGGAACAGGCGCTGGAACACATCAATGATGACGAGCTGGTAGAGGTTACCCCGAAAAATATCCGTATGCGGAAACGCATCCTTGACCGGGTAGAGCGCAGCCGCATCCGCGGGCGGGCCAAAAATGCCGCTGCCGCTGACAAATAAAAGGCTCAACGTCCGGCTTTTTCTAAAAATAACGCTGTATAATCCCAGTAAATCCTGTGTTTTTGCTAAAAAATATGAAAAACACCAGTATTTTCGGTATTTTTTTAAGAAAAACGGTTGTGCTTTTTTATTGAATCTGCTACAATATATGGTAGAATTTTTTAAGTGTTTCCTTAAATCAAACGGGATGGAGGCTTTTACACAATGGATCTTAAAAACTCTGCAATGAAGCTGTTTAATAATGAAGAACCTGCTGATACATATACCGGTCCGTATGTTGTACGGCCCGGACAGCTGGACATCCTGGTGCGTACCCCTCGTACTTATGAAGACGCGGTTTCCTATGCGGACAAACTGATAGAAGGCTGCGCTGTTATGCTTGATTTCTCGAAAGTGGATAAGGAAACACGCAACCGTATTTTTGATTATATGTGCGGTGTAAGCTATATTGTAAATGCCAGCATTTCCAAGGTCAGCGATTCCATAATGATGTATGCGCCGGCTCGGGTGGACGTAGAAAAACAGGTGGCGAAGAAGACCTCCTGGCTGGGGCGCTAATTGCTTTCCACATTCCGGTTTGTTCAATTTGTTTTCAGTCTAAACATAAACGGC
>JAFZIG010000154.1 GCA_017554485.1 Acidaminococcaceae bacterium
AAGGATGTTGCCCTTTTGCTTAAGCAGAAATCACACCTGCGTAGCAGGTGGTTTTTGAGACAAATCCTTACGGATTCGTCTCCCCAGCTAAAGCATAATGAAAAATCGCCGGTTTTTCCGGCGGTTATGTATAAGACTTGACAACAAAATTTACAAAATAACAAGCAGTTCGGTTGTTTTTACGACCGAACTTTTTACGGAAAACCGCTTGTTATGCGGTTTTGCAGTGAACGGCTTTATAGTTAGATAGCGTGATTGTTCGATATGCTTTTTAATCTGATTGAAAGTAATGATTTTTAGTCTTTGACTGTGTGATGAGTGACTTGGTTTTACTTGTCATTTATTTTATTTTATAAGCTTAAATGCTTATATGCTTATATGCTTTTGGCTTTTAAGCATTTGGTTTATAAGCTCATACAATAATAATAAGACAATATTATAATAATTCATAATTCATAATTCATAATTGTGATATGTGAAATATGAATTATTATTTTTTGACGCGATGCGTGCGAAGCGCATAATTTGATGCGCGAGCACATTGGCGCACGGAGCGCATGCGGAGTGCATTGGTTTTGATTAAAATACAAAAGCCGATAATCAAGACATAACAACAGAATATCTTCAATCCAATGACAATTTAGCGAAACCCGCAATCTCTTCATAGGTCATTTATAGGTCATTTTCAATCTTAAAATAGAATTAAAAAAGCGGTCTCCCAATTACGGGAAACCGCTAATTTTTTTGGAGCCACATATCGGATTCGAACCAATGACCCTCTCATTACGAATGAGATGCTCTGCCAGCTGAGCTAATGTGGCAAATGTAGTACTTATTATTATCCACGTTTTTAGTTAATTCGTCAAGTGGTTTTTTCCCTTACCCATTTTTCCAGCAGCGGCGACGCAAAATTTCCCAATGCTTCATAGGTTTCCGCTTTCGGATGCACACCGTCCCAGATAAACCAATCCATACGGTGTTTCTTTGTTAAAAACATAGGCTCAAAGTCAAGCAGGTAACATTTATTTTCAAATTCTTTTTGCATTGCTTCACGCAGCCGCTCGATGATATGATTCAGTTCCTCCGCGCCGCACAGCCAGGGCAGCACCAGGCAAAACGCAACGTTCTGCTCATCACAAAACCGTTTTGCCAGTTTAATCTGCTCAACGGAAAACGTCAGCGAACACCCCTGGATGATATCGTTCATCCCGCCTTCGAAAAGAACGTGGGTTACTTCTTTCGGCAAAGGCCGCCAGATAAGACGATCTTTGATATCGTCGCAGCATTCTCCGCAGATACCGTGGTTCAGCATACGGATTCCCGTATTTTTTTTCACCTGCGCAATCCAGCTGTTCTCCGGCGAAAAAGGAAAGCCTTCAATTAATGAATCTCCGAAGCAGGCAATCGTGCTCATAACTATCTCCAAAAAGTTTCACGTGAAACAAAAAAGCAAATTCATTTTTCCATGTTCCCAAGATACCATTTTACAAACTGGTTGGCAATTCTCCCGTTCCGTCCGGAATGTTCCATTTCCCAGCGAAGGCCTTCCAGCCGCAGTTCTTCCGGTGACAGGCGAACTCCTGCTTTGCGAAGTTCATGATCAATGATCTGCAGGTATTCTTCCTGGCTGGGCATGGAATAATGCAAAATCAGGCCAAACCGGTCAGACAATGAGATGCTTTCGTTGGCGCTGTCCTGCCGGTACACTTCCGCTTCCAGCGCGTCGTTCCGGTCGCTCCAGGTCTCTTTCAGCAGATGGCGGCGGTTGGATGTTGCATAAATCAGCACATTGTCCGGCTGCGCCGTAACGCTGCCGTCAATGGCGGATTTCAGATATTTGTAACTGGACTCCCCTTCGTCAAAGGAAAGGTCGTCAAAGAACAGGATAAATTTTTTGCTGCGTATCTCGTTTAACTTTTCCAGCACCGGCGCCACCAGTTCCAGTTGGTCCCGGGTGATCTGGATCAGACGCAGGCCGTCAGCGGCAAACATGGCAGCCAGCGCTTTCACTCCGGTTGATTTTCCGGTTCCCCGCGCACCTGTCAGCAGCACATTGTTGGCCGGCCTGTTTTCCATAAAATTCTGAGTATTGGTCAGCAGTTTGTATTTCTGGTCTTCGTAGCCTAACAGGTCGTCCCAGGCAAAAACGGGGAAATCCGCAATGCCGATGAGCCTTCCCCCTGCCCCGATGCGGAAGGCCGTGTAACGGGCCAGCATGCCGCTGCCCCATTTTTTGTAATGCGCCAGCAACGCCCTGGCTGCTCCGGCCGTTGTCTTTGCCTGTACTATTTTTTTCTGCAAATTGTTTTCAAACCTGTTTTCTGTTTCTTTAGCCGGCATATACGCATCCAAAAAGGCCATTCCGGTAAAGGAAGAGCTTTTTGCCGAAAGATACGGAAGCAGCAACTGCATATCCTGCGCCATGGCCTGGGACAGCCCTTTTCCGCAGGCGCCGGTAGCTTCGACAGTGTCCGCCGCCGTGTTATTGCCTTCTGCCAGGCAATGTATTATATAGGCAGATAAAATATTACCGGAAAGCCCCAGCTTCTCTGCCTGCTTCACCAGTAACCCTGCCAGCTCACTGCGGAGAATCTGTATTTCCGTTTTCTGATTATCTGAATCGGCAGACGAGTCTTTCTGCTCTTTTAACTGAATGTCGACCAGCTTGCTTATCACTTCGTCTTTCAATAAATTCCGGCATACCGCAAGCCTTCTTAAATCGGGATATCCCATGACGCCAACCCCTCAATTCCTGATCATTTAATAATACGAAAGTACCGGCCGCCCCGCACAAAATCTCTGCGAAGAGCCGGTACTTTTATTTTACTATATTTTTTCTGTTTAATCCACCGAATCCTGCAAAATCATCTGGTCCAGATGCCTGCCGCCGGGCACCATGGGGAACACGTTCTCATCGTTGGGGATCGCCACGTCAACCAGCACGGAATTTTTGCTCTTTAACGCCGCTTTCACAACGCTGTTCAGCTTTTTGGGATCGGTGACTTTCACGCCGTCCAGACCCATCGCTTTGACCATGGCCGGGAAATCCACCAGATCTTTCACGATAGACTGGCTTTCGCGACCGCCGAAGAACAGACGCTGCCACTGGTTTACCATGCCCAGTACATTATTGTGGAGCAGGAACACCTTCACCGGGATACCGTACCGGTGCAGTGTGGCAAATTCCTGACAGCACATCATGATGCTGCCGTCGCCGGTAAACAAAATCACCTGTTTGTCCGGACAGCCCAGCTTAGCGCCCATAGCGCCAGGGAGGCCGAAACCCATGGTTCCCAGACCGCCGCTGGATAGGAAATGCCGGGGCTGGTCCACATCGTAGAATTGGGCCGTCCACATCTGGTGCTGACCCACATCGGTTACCACGATGGCGTCTTTATCCGCATGCTTCAGTATCGTTTTATACAACCGTTCAGGCGTAATCTTTCCTTTCAGCTTCCGGGAAACAAAGGGGTGCTTTGCTTTGATCTTCAGCAATTCTTCACGCCAGGGAGCAAATCTCTTTTTCAGTTCCTCCCCGCTTGCCAGCACCTTATCCGCAAACAGCGGCATGGACCAGCGCAGATCCCCGATGACCGGGATGTCCGCATGAACGATCTTGTCAATTTCCACACTGTCCACTTCGAACTGGATCACAGTTGCGAATTTGGCAAATTTGGCAACGTCACCGGTGACACGGTCACTGAAGCGGGCGCCGATGGCCAGGATCAGGTCGCACTGTGTGATAGACATGTTGGACGTATAGGAGCCGTGCATGCCTACCATACCCAGATGCGCATCGTAATAATCCGATACCGCGCCCTTGCCCATAAGCGTTGTTACCACCGGCACGCCGGTAGCTTCCACGATCTTGCGGACAAAATCTGCCGTGTTGGAAGAGATAATGCCGCCGCCGGTCATCAGGACCGGTTTCTTTGCTTCTTTAAAGGCAGCCACTGCTTTGTCAATGGCTTTTTCATCCCCGGTAAAATCCGCTTTGTAACCGCGAAGGTGAACTTCTTCAGGATATACAAACTCAATTTCCGCCCGGAACACATCCGTGGCAATATCTACCAGCACCGGACCCGGACGTCCGGTCGTAGCAATCAGGAACGCTTCCTTGATTACACGGGGCAGATCGTCAATCTTCTTGACCAGATAATTATGCTTTGTAATCGGTGTTGTAATACCGGTGATATCCGCTTCCTGGAAAGAGTCCCTGCCGATTGCTTTGGTGGATACCTGGGCACTGAAAACAACTAACGGAATGGAGTCCATATACGCTGTGGCAATACCTGTAACCATGTTGCATACACCGGGGCCGGAAGTAGCGAAACACACGCCGGGACGCCCGGTAGCGCGGGCGTATCCGTCTGCCGCATGTACCGCTCCCTGTTCATGTCCGGGCAGGATGTGCCGGGGGTATTCCGCCTTGTACATTTCATCGTACAAGGGCAGGATCACGCCGCCGGGATATCCGAACACCACATCCACATTTTCTTTTCTCAAGCTTTCTATTACAACTTGCGCGCCATTCAGTTTCATAGGGCCATACCTTCTCATTTCATCAGACTTGTGCCTGCCGGGCAGGCAACTACTTGAACGGTTAACTCCGATTCTCAGCTAATGCTGAATAAACTGCCGGAGAAAAACCTCCGGCAGTTTTTGTTATCTATAACTTATTTTTTAGCAGGAGCCTTTTTAGCCGGCGCTTTCTTTGCGGGGGCTTTTTTAGCCGGAGCCTTTTTGGCAGGGGCCGGAGCTTCTGCCTTGGGAGCCTGCAGCCAGCTCATCATGCTGCGCAGTTTTTTGCCGACTTCTTCCAGCTGGGTCTCCGCATGCATGCGGCGTTCAGCCAGGAAATGAGCCCGGCCTGCGGAACGGTTTTCCAGCAGCCAGTCTTTGGCAAAGGTGCCGTTCTGGATTTCCGCCAGGGCTTTCTTCATCGCGGCGCGGGTCTCGTCGGTAACGATCTTTTTGCCGGTATGATAATCGCCGTATTCCGCGGTATCGCTGATGGAATGACGCATCTTGGCCATGCCGCCTTCATAGCAGAGGTCGATGATCAGTTTCATTTCATGGAAGCATTCGAAGTAAGCGATTTCCGGCTGATAGCCTGCTTCAACCAGCGTGTTGAAGCCGGATTCCATCAGGGCGCAAACGCCGCCGCACAGTACGCACTGTTCGCCGAACAGGTCGGTTTCGGTTTCTTCCTTAAAGGTGGTCTCGATAACGCCTGCGCGGGTGCCGCCGATGCCGCGGGCATAAGCCAGCGCTATATCGAAACACTTGCCGGTAGCATCCTGATATACCGCGAATACGTTGGGAACGCCAGAACCTTCCGTGAATACGCGGCGAACCAGATGGCCGGGGCCTTTCGGGGCAACCATGAATACGTCCACGTCAGCCGCCGGGATGATCTGCTGGAAATGGATATTGAAGCCATGGGCAAAAGCCAGGGCGCTGCCGGGTTTCAGGTTCGGGGCTATCTCGTTCTTGTAAACGTCAGCCTGTTTTTCATCCGGAATCAGGACCATGGTAATGTCAGCCCATTTTACCGCTTCGCCTACGGTCATA
>JAFZIG010000155.1 GCA_017554485.1 Acidaminococcaceae bacterium
GCGGGGAAGAAATGCTTTGGCATTACGCTGATGAAAGACGCGGGGCCGGAGCTGATGAAAAAAATAGAAAATATATAACATGAGAATTTCTTTAGTTTTAACAATATAATATGATATAATTATATATTAAATTGTAGTTAATAAAAGCGAGGAAGTCACAATGGAACTGCGCCAGCTTTTATATTTTATTACCTGTGCGCGTTGCGGGTCGCTTACAACGGCGGCAGAGGAACTTTATACGACACAGCCCCACGTCAGCATGGTCATTCGCGAGCTTGAAAAGGAACTGGGAACACGACTTTTTCAGCGCCGGTCCAACGGCGTCGAACTGACAGAGGCGGGAGCGCGGGTTTACGGCTACGCCCAAGACGCCTTGCGAAACGCCGAGCTGTTTGCCTCTGTGGGGCGGGAACAACGCGACCATTCCCTGCGGGTGGCGACCAACAACAGCAGCAACATGGCAGTTATGCTGACGGCGTTTTACAACCAGCGCACATGTGGAGGTGAAGCGACCCCAAGCCTCTATATGCAGTTTACGGAATGCGGCATCGAAAAGATGATAGCTCTCCTTTCAGCCAACGAGTACGACCTGGGTTTCCTCTTCGTTCCGGATACCAAACGCTCTGTGCTCCGCTATATGCTGGAACGGCGGCAGCTGGCGTTTTCGCCGCTGCTTGACACCGATCTTGTGCTATACGTGGGGAAAAACCATCCGTTGGCCTCGCGTTCCTCCGTAACCCAGGAGGAACTGGCGGCGCTTTCCTTCATCCAGCTGGAAGACGACTTTTTTACAGTCGAGGACCTGTTGACAGGTTCGCCTGCGTTCCGCAGGCAGACTCTGGCTATTCGCCGCGTGGTGCGGACCAACAGCGACCACATGATGATCCGCATGCTGGAAAAAACAGAACTTTGCAATCTGGGCAGCTACTGGCTTAAGGACGCATATCGCCAATACGATTTCCGACGCATTCCCGTGGCAGGCATGGAAGGGCGCATTGCGTTCGGCTACATCTCGCGCAAGGGTGAACCCCTTGGGGCAGACGCTGCGGACTTTCTCGAGTTCCTACGCAGTACATTGAAGACGGATTCGGTGGGGCCGAGTATCTCCTGATTCATTTGTTTGCGTATCTGACAAAGTCAGTAAAATGATTTTATTAGTAGCTATTTCAAATAAATAACAGATATAACGATTTATTATATCTGTGCATAAAAATCCCGCTATACCGAAGAAACGCCTTTCTTGCTATACTTTTTGCAAAGCAGAAAAATATAGCGAGGAAGGCATTTTTCATGAACGTTGTTGATCGTGACAAATTTAAACAGGATTCTCTCCTGATAACAGAAAAGAATGAATCCCAATCGCCGGAAGAAGCGGTCACGGGCGAAGTGCGCATGGACGTGGGCCCCATCCACCGGAAGCTGCTTGCTTATGCCGCTCCGCTGCTCCTTATGCAGCTTATGCTGCAGCTTTACAACATCGCGGACTGTGCCGTGGTGGGTCGGTTTGGCGGCGCCTTCGGTCTTGCGGCGGTTGGTGTAGCCGGGCTGGTACTGGCCGTGCATATCAATTTTTTCATCGGCTTTGCCGTCGGCGTCACTTCCGCTGTATCTCAGCTCTTTGGCGCGCGGCAGTATGATAAACTGCGCCGTACGATTGCGACATCGGTGGCCATCGCCACAGGAGCCGGCGTTATCCTGACACTTATAGGGGAGCTGCTGGGGGAGCGCTATCTGTTGTGGCTCTCCTGTCCTGTCGAAGCGCTGGGCGATGCGCGCCTCTATCTTCACATCTGTCTCCTCGGCCTTGTGCCGCAGCTGGTGTACAATGTGGCCAACGGCGTCCTGCGCGCCCTGGGCAATACAAAAACACCGCTTTATTATCTTGCCGGTTCCGCGGTTTTGAACGTAATTCTCGACATTGCGCTGGCGGTGGGAATGGGCTTTGGCCTCGAGGGCGTCGCATGGTCAACCCTGTTTTCGCAATGGGCCCTGGGGCTTGCCATACTTTGGCGGCTTACGCGACTGGACGGGCGTTTTTGCCTTACCGGCAACACCCGGTTTCTGCCGGCGAAAGAACTGCTGTCGCTGTTGCGCCTGGGTGTTCCGTCGGGAATGCAGGCGGCCTTTATGAGCATTTCTTCCCTTTTGATCCAGATCAGTATCGATACGTTCGGTCCCGCGGCTATGGCGGGCATGGTAGTCTATGCGAAAATAGAAGGTTTCCTGTATTATCCGGCCTTTGCCTACGGAATGGCTTTGACGGGTTTTATCGGGCAGAATCTTGGTTCCGGGAGGCTGGACCGGGTGGAAGAAGCGATGTGCATCAGCCGCCGCACGGCGATTTACGGCACGATGGCTGTCTGCGCTGTCTTGATGCTGCTTGCAAAGCCGATCGTCGCCTTTTTCACCGGGGACCCGGCAACGCTTTCCAACGCCCTTGCCGCTGTGTATTGGACATTCCCGTTCTATTTTCTCTATTCCTTGAACCAAGTTTACATCGGTGGCCTCAAAGGACTTGGCGAGACGGGCATCCCCATGGCTTCCGCGCTTTTTGCGTATGCCCTGTTCCGCGTCCTGTGGTGCCAGGCGCTGTTGCCTTACTGGTATGATATGGCGGTCATCTATAACGCCTACAATGTCAGCTTCCTCGTATCGCTTTCCATCCTCATCCCTGCTTATCACCGCGTTTATCATGGTCTGGGCGCATCCAAGGGCGGATGGATTGCCAGCTGGCGTTTGAACTAACTCGGAGTTCGACAAATAGTGAATTTTTTGCCGATATATCAAGGATTTATTCAAACTGTGCTTGAGGTTTCTCTTATCATCCGGTATATTTAAATTAGAAATTTTGTCGATATATCGGAGGAATATTCAATCAAGTAATTCTAACCTGATGCTTAACACGCATCAGGATTTTTCTTTCTGTTCGCTTTTCTTTTTACAAAACCTGTGCTACAATGATAACGAACATTAGTTTTAATTGCAAAAACAAATAATTATTTTGATGGAAAATTTCAATTTAGTTAACGATATTTACTGATGATTTAACAATCAATCACAACCATTTTAAATTAGAAAACATGTTCGTTATGCGCTCTATGTGAAAGCTTTCGGGCTGGATGAAAACTGGATCGATCTGACCAACTCCCTGCCATACCTGCACAGCGACCCGGCGAGCATTGCCAATACAATTCTCCAGCGTGTGAAAGAAGAGCTGATCGCCGTCAACACCATCGGCGATTTGGCCCGCATGGACGTTCAATGAAGAAGGCAAGTGGTTCATGGAAAAATAAACAGTTACCATAGTACGCTTTCTTGACAATACGCACAAAATACGTATAATTAAATTGGAGGAAACAAATTGAAGCGAAAAATCCTGATTAAGAAATTGGAGGCCGCGGGTTTTGTTTTCAAAGAACATGACGGAAATCATGATACATACCGGCGAGGCAGCGACATAGAACAAGTGCCGCGGCATACAGAGATAAACGAGATTACGGCCAGGCGAATTTTAAAGAAGTGGGGTATCAAACCATGAAGAAAGTGTATCCGGTAATTATTAAACAGAATGGCAATGATTATTTAGTGTTTGTCCCCGATATGGAAATCTATACAGAAGGCAAGGACAAATTTGATGCGATTGTGATGGCGCGGGATGCAATTGGTCTGAAAGGAATTGAAATAGAAGATATGAATATTGCACTCCCGGAGGCATCTGATTATGATGGAGCAATTGCGCTTGCGAAAAAAGACGCGGACGAAGACTTTGATTTTTCGGACGGATTAGTAACCTTTGTGGATGTTGATTTTGAAGCATACCGGAACAAACTGCGTAATCGAGCGGTGAAAAAGAACTGTACGATTCCTTTTTGGCTGAATGAAAAAGCGGAAGCGATGGGCCTGAATTTTTCCAAAGTATTACAAAACGCTTTGATGGAACAGTTAAAGAGCTGATTCAGTCTGGTAAGAAAAGTGAGACAAATCGGCATATGCACACATTATACGGCTGGGACCCTACCGTTAAAACAGGCCAAAATATAAATTTGGAGGAAACGCTTATGTTCTCTTATGTTTGGCCTATTGCTTTGGTCGTGCTGTCGAACGTGGTATACCAGATCTGCGCGAAGTCAGTACCGGAAGGGATGAATCCTTTTGCCTCACTGACCGTTACATACCTGGTCGGAGCTGTGGCAAGCGGCCTGCTCTTCTTTGTCCTTGATCATGGCGGGAATCTGATTCATGAGTATCAAAAATTGAACTGGGCTCCGCTTGTGCTTGGCATCGTGATCGTCGGTCTGGAAGCCGGATGGATCTATGCATATAAGGCCGGGTGGGAAGTCAGCACGGGTTTTATCGTCCAAAGCGCTTTCCTTGCCGTTGTACTGATTTTTGTCGGGCATCTGCTTTACCATGAAGCCATGACCTGGAACAAACTGGTCGGTGTGGGTATCTGTCTTGTCGGGCTCGTATTCATCAATTTGAAATAAAGAAGGGAAATTTTCACATGGCTTACTGAAGTATTAAAAGGAGAGGATTATTATGGTAAGCAGACTGATGAAGAAAAAATCTTGGATGAGTAAAGGGGTTACGGCGGCATTACTGTTAGGTATCACGTGCGGCGGCATGTTTCTGCCGTTATGCACGCCCCAGGCTTTTGCTGCCGCAGGCACAGAGATAATATTACCGGCGCCTGAAACTGCTTCCGGCCTTCCGGTGATGCAGGCTTTGCAGCAGAGGAAAAGCAGCCGCAGGTTTGCAGATGCGTCGCTGACAGATCGACAGCTTTCCCTCATCCTCTGGGCAGCCAACGGCATTAACCGGCCGCAGGAAGGGAAGCGTGTCAACCCTGTTGCCCGCAGGATTTATAATGTTGATGTTTACGCGGTACTGCCGGAGGGTATTTACCTGTACCAGCCGGCAAAGCATGCGCTTGCGCAGGTATTTGCAGGTGACTTCCGGCCTTCACTTAGCAAAAACCCGTCTTATGTGCAGACTGCTCCGCTGACGCTGGTGTATGTGGCAAATCCGGTGGCGCCGAACCCATCCAGACCGGTGGATCCGGTAAAACAGACCGGCTTTGATAACATTGCGGCAGGCGCCATGACGCAGAGCGTGGCATTGATTGCCGTAGCTGAAAATCTCGGAACCTGTGTGCGGGGCTCTTTTGAAACGGAAGCCTTCCGAAAGGCTGCAGCCCTGACGGATCAGAAGGTTTTGATTTCGCAGACTGTCGGCGTTTTGCCATAGAAGAACAACAAGCCTATTATGACAAAGCAGGAACAGGAATTGTTTGACAAGTGCCGGATCAAAACCAAGGAGCAGTTTTTCGAAGAATGCCGCATGGCGGGCATCTCTGCGGATTGGTATGCGTTCACCTGCGACCGGTCGAAGCCCGTGTCGATAGACGAAAACACCGTCTATTACCAGAAGACCGGCAAAACGATCGTTGCTTATCCGTTTCATCGGTGGGATATCGCATTTACTGAACTGCTCAGATACAAAGAGGAATATGAATGGGAAGCGACCGGCGCCCCATTCAGGATCACTGCGGTCACATGGGAGCCAAACGCCAATATCTCCTCTATGAGCGGCGGCAGGACCATGAGGCTCCGCGAGTACCGGTTTTCCAAAGAGCCCGAACAGGAAATGCTCGACGAGGGCTGGGTCTATGACCACTATGACTGGTATATGGGCTACAGCGTCTATCATAAAACCGTCTCGAACGGCAGTGTGATGAGGAACGCCTTTATCGTGTTTGAATTCATGAAGCGGACCGATAAACGTGATGCGGAAATGTTCGGTTTCGTAGAGGGTGTGTATCTGAAAGGATCGTATCGCTACCCCGTACCGCGAGACCTGCGGGATCAGATCGTATCTGCGTATTATTCCCGGGGCAGGATTCCCGACGACCTGAAAGATACACTGACGCAGCGGCTTGCGAAGAATCTGCTTGATGACGAATTCGAGGCCTTGCGTGAGCTTCAGGAAATCCACCGTAACGCGCTGTCCGCCGCATTCGATCCGAAGCTCTCAGCCCGCGACCAGAAGAACGCGTTTGCAGAGGCTTCCAAACGCGCGGAAGCAGGCAACCCCGCAGTAGACAATTACTACGAAAGCCGTAGCCAGTTGGTCAAAGACGCCAATTTTCACCGGGCATATGACCAGGCCGGGCTCGGGTGGTAAACGTGTAATGGACAACTTCCGGATTATAGGGGAAAAATCATGTTCAAATACTGTAAGATTCGTTTAGGTTTTTCTGCGGCTGTTTTTTATAATTAGGGAAACAACATCTCAATCGGCATCCGTAAGGGTGCCGTTTTTTTATAGTGTGTACGCTATAGCCTATCAGTTGATTGAAAATTGGTTGACTAAAAGCATAACGTTAACTATAATTATGTTAACGTTAACATAATTATAGTTAACCAAATTGACTACAAGAAAAGGGGCATTGGATTATGACGATTTCAGAATTGACTGATAAGATCATCAACGAAGGCTATCGCATTACGCGGGAGAATCTGGACAGGGAGTTGCTGCTGAACGCGGATCTGGAAGAAATGCTGGACTGTGCCGGTAAATTACAGAAACGGTTTTGTGGAAATTTGGTGGACTTTTGTTCCATCATCAACGGACGGAGCGGCCGCTGCAGTGAAAACTGCAAATACTGTGCCCAGGCAGCCTGCAACCATACAGGCATTGATGAATACGGTTTTTTACCAAAAGAAAAAATATTTGCGGCAGCAAAAGCCAATCAGGATGCCGGCGTAAACCGGTTTGCCATCGTTACGGCAGGGCGGGCGCTGAAGGGAAAAGATTTTGATAAAGCCATTGAAGCGTACAGGGAGATGCACGAAAAACTGCACATCGGGCTCTGCGCTTCCATGGGGTTCATTGACGCGGAGCAGTTCCGCCGCCTGAAAGAAGCGGGCGTGACCAGCTATCATCACAACATTGAAACATCACGTCGTAATTTCCCCAACATCTGCACCACACATACCTTTGAAGACAAGATCCGCACGATCAAAATCGCGCAGAAAGAAGGACTGTGCGTCTGCTCCGGCGGTATCATCGGTATGGGAGAGGATTGGGATGACCGTTTCGACATGGCGCTTACGTTAGCGGAGCTGGGCATCGAATCGATTCCCCTGAACGCGCTGATGCCAATTAAAGGCACGCCGCTGCAGGACATGCCGCAGATTTCCGCGGAGGATGTAGCCCGTACCGTAGCGATTTTCCGGTTTATCAATCCCAAAGCCAATATCCGTTTAGGCGCGGGCCGGGCCATTTTGCCCAAGTCCGGCGCTACCGTCATCGGCAGGGGCGCGTCCGCCAGTATCACCGGCAATATGCTGACCACTGCCGGGGCGGCAACCATTGAAACGGACATGCAGATGCTGAAAGACCTGGGGCTCACCAACAAGCAGGAAGAAGCCGTGTTCCCCAAAGAACTGGTGGCGGAATATGAAGCGTCACTGAAAAAATGAACGTGTATTGCAAACGGTGTACAGTAATTTAAAAATTGCAAACATCTGATAAAAAGAAAACCGGGCATTCGCTGATTCGTACAGGAATGCCCGGTCTGCTTTTGTTCAGGATAGTGTTTTGTTCATGCTGCCCGTCTGGTATCCGTCCATATCTATCGTGACATACGTGAAGCCCAACTGATGCAGTTGTTCGGAAACTTGTTTCCGGATTTCCGGTTTTGCAAGACGGGGGATCTCTTCCGGATCCACTTCGATGCGCGCCATGGAACCGTGGATTCGCACGCGAAGCTGACGGAATCCGTTGTCCAGAAGGAACTGTTCTGCTTTATCTACCATTGCGAGTTTTGCTTCTGAGATTTCTTCGCCATACACAAAACGGCTGGAAAGGCAGGCAAAGGATTGCTTGTTCCAGGTTGACAGACCAAGTTCCCTGGAAAGCTGGCGGATTTCTTCTTTGTAAAGCTGTGCATGGCGCAGCGGGCTGACTACATGCAGTTCTGCCACAGCCTGCAGACCGGGACGGTAATCGCCGTTATCGTCCATATTGGAACCTTCCGCCACATAAGCAAGGTTGTTCTCACGGGCCATGGCGATCATTTTTGTAAACAATTCGTGCTTGCACAAGTAGCACCGGTTTTCCGGATTGTGCCGGAAGCCTTCTATGTCCAGTTCTTCACTCTCCACAATAAAATGCCGGATGCCTTCGGCTTTGCAGAAAACGACAGCTTCATTCAATTCCCGCACCGGGAAAGAACAGGAACGGGCGGTTATCGCCACAGCGTTGTCGCCTAATACATCATGCGCTGTCTTTAAAAGAAAAGTGGAGTCCACCCCGGACGAAAAAGCGATGGCGACGCTTCCCAGTTCTTTAAGATATTGTTTCAGATTTTCGTATTTTTCCTGTGTTGTCATGATAAGTTCTCCGTTTCCGTGCAGAAATCATATTAAACTTGTATGATTTCTGCAATTTTAACATTTATCATCAGGTTAATCAAGTACAATTTATATAAACTAATTTATAGTAATCCTATTGACATACTATTAAATAAGTGCTAAAATCAGACCATAAATTTACAGAACCTGCGTGATGAAAAGGAACAAGTATTATGGATATTGCTAATGTCATAGCGATAGCAAAGGAAGGGGAAGATTGAATGACAATATATAAAGCAACGACGATCGCCGGTTCGGATACCAGCGGCGGCGCGGGGATGGAAGCTGACATTAAAACATTTCAGGAGCTGGGTGTATACGGCACGACGGCACTCACCTGTATTGTGGCACAGAACCCCAATGATAACTGGGCTCACGAAATTTACCCGATAGAAACCGGTGTTATTGAAAAGCAGTTGGCCACGATCCTGCAGGGTATCGGGTGCGACGCCATAAAAACCGGTATGCTGGGCAGCAGGGACCTGGTGGAACTGGTGGCTGAAACCATTGACAAATACAAATTGAGAAATGTGGTTATTGATCCGGTCATGGTGTGCAAGGGAATTGATACCATCATGGTGCCGGAAGCCGCTGCCGCCATTAAAGAACTGCTTGTGAAACGGGCGCTGGTCATGACGCCAAATCTCCTGGAGGCCACCTATCTGGCTGATATGGACGGTATCAAAACCATTGACGATATGAAGCAGGCAGCCTCTGTCATTCATGACAAAGGCTGCAGATATGTTATCGTAAAAGCCGGTGACCGGTTCCCCGGCGAAGAAGCTTTGGAAATTGTGTTTGACGGGCAAAAATTCGTAGAAAAGCGTCATCCCAAAATAACAGATGCCTATAATCATGGTGCGGGCTGTACCTTCTCTGCTGCTATCACAGCCTGCCTTGCGAAAGGAATGGAAGTAACTGACGCGCTGGAAACAGCGGAAAACTTTATCGGGCCTGCCCTTTACCGTTCTTTCCGTCTCAATCAATGGTCCGGCGCCTTACGGCACTGTGCCTGGAGAGAATAACAGAATTCCCATTGACATAGTATGATTTGCGTGGTATAAATAGGATTAAGATTTTGAGGCAACTCATTCTGTAAAAAGTAATAACAAACGGGAGGAATACATCAAAGTAATTATGGAAGATAGGAATTCTACAGGTAATCACGCAATGATATATGCGGACAATGCAGCCACCACCAAAATGAGCGCCAGGGCCATCCAGGCGATGCTGCCTTACATGGAAACGGTTTGGGGCAATCCCTCCAGCCTTTACGCTGCCGGGCAACGGGCCGCGGAAGCGTTGCAGTCTGCCAGGGAACGCATGGCTGCCTGCTTTGGGGCAACGGCAGCGGAGATTTATTTTACCTCCGGCGGCAGCGAAGCGGATAATCAGGCTATCCTCTCCGCGGCGAAGAACGGGGAACGCAAAGGGAAAAAGCACATCATTTCCACGGCATTCGAACATCATGCGGTGCTTCATACATTAAAAAAGCTGGAAAAGGCCGGCTTTGAGATCGAGCTGCTGGATGTTCATGAAAACGGACGGATACTTCCTTCCCAGGTGGCAGATGCCATCCGGGAGGACACCTGTCTTGTTACCATTATGTACGCCAACAACGAGATCGGTTCCGTCCAGCCCATTCCGGAAATCGGGGAGATATGTAGGGCGAAGGGCGTACCCTTCCATACCGACGCAGTGCAGGCGGCCGGGCATCTGCCCATTGATGTGGTCGCGCAGCACATCGATATGCTGTCCCTTTCCGCCCATAAGTTCCACGGGCCTAAAGGCATCGGCATGCTGTATGCGCGCAAGGGGATCGTCCTGACCAACGTCATTGAAGGCGGAGCCCAGGAGCGGGGTAAACGGGGCGGTACGGAAAACGTACCGGCCATCATGGGAATGGCCACGGCGCTGGAAGACGCCTGCCGTCATATGGAAGAAAATACCGAAAAGGTTACGCGGTTGCGGAACCGGCTGATTGAGGGGCTTTCCAAAATTCCCCACAGCATTTTGAACGGCGATCCGGAAAAACGGCTGCCGGGGAATGTGAATTTCTGTTTTGAAGGAATTGAAGGCGAAAGTTTGCTGCTGCTGTTGGATGACAAAGGGATCTGTGCTTCTTCGGGCTCGGCCTGTACTTCCGGTTCGCTGGACCCCAGCCACGTGCTGCTGGCCATCGGCAGGCCCCATGAGATAGCCCACGGTTCCCTCAGGCTGTCCCTGTGCGAAGACAATACGGAAGAAGAAGTGGAATATATTTTGAAGTCTGTTCCGGAAGTGGTGGAGTACCTTCGCAGTATTTCCCCGCTATGGAAGGACAAGGTATGCGGCAAGCGTGAATTCCTGCTGCCGGAATAAGGGAAGGAGGTTTTGTTTATGGCGTTGTACAGCGAAAAAGTGATGGACCACTTCCGTCATCCGAGAAATGTGGGAAGTATTGAAGACGCCGACGGTATTGGGGAAGTAGGAAACCCAAAGTGCGGCGATATTATGAAAATCTATCTGAAGATCGACGATGACACGGTGACAGATGCAAAGTTTGAAACCTTTGGCTGCGGCTCGGCCATCGCGTCCAGTTCCATGGCCACGGAACTGATTAAAGGGAAACCCTTAAGCGAGGTCATGCAGCTTACCAATAAAGCGGTAACGGAAGCGCTGGACGGGCTGCCTGTCTATAAGCTGCACTGTTCTGTTTTAGCGGAAGAAGCCATACAGGCTGCGCTGAA
>JAFZIG010000156.1 GCA_017554485.1 Acidaminococcaceae bacterium
CCGGTGAAGGGATTTCCCGCAATGGCCGCAGAATATTCTCCCCTGAAAGATATTGGGTGTATAGGGTATTGGTGCTTTATCGGTATATTTCCCGGCCACCTGCTGCCGGTATGCCTGCACTGCGGCGAACATTTCCCGGCTGACCAAAGCCGGATGCGTATTGCGGACGATGATGTAATCCTCCGGGCTGGCGGGCATTTGCTGGTGATCCACCGTTTTGGACTTTCCCTGCACCAGATCGCCGGTATAGGTTTGATTCCGCAGGATCATAGCCACCGTGCGGGTCTGCCATTTTTCGCTGCCGGTTTTATACCGTTTCCCATCATCCCCATGTTCCCGCTTGTAAATGTTGGGTGTCACAACGCCTGCTTCGTTCAGGCGAAGAACGATCTGATTGACGCCCATCTTCTCATAGGCCCATTGGAAGATTTGCCGCACTACCGGGGCGACTCCCTCGTCCACAATCAGCTGATGGCAGTTTTTCGGGTCTTTCATATAGCCATACGGCGCACGGGCACCCACAAACTCGCCGTCCAGCATGGCTTGATGGGCCTGGGCTTTGATCTTTCTGCCAATGTCCAGGGCGTAAGCTTCGTTGATCATGTTTTTCAGCGGCAGCATGATGCCGCCGTGAAGCTGGTCGGCGCGGGAAGAATCAAATTGATCGGTCACAGCGATAAAACGGATATTCCGGGTCACAAAGTATTGCTCGATATAATAGCCTGTATCTATGAAATTGCGGCCCAGGCGGGAAAGGTCTTTGACGATCACGCAGTCAACATGCCCTGCTTCGATTTCTTCCAGCATATTCTGAAAACCGGGCCGGTTATAGTTCAGGCCGGACAAGCCGTTATCGGTAAAGGTGCAGACTACCTTAAATTCGGGCTTGTCCGCTAAATAATCCTGAATGATCAGTTGCTGATTCTCCAGGGAGTTGCCGCGATTGTTGTTATCCTCCACAGATAACCGCAGATAAACAGCGGTGCGGATAAAGATGCTTGCTTTCTTCGGCGTTTCGGTCAAGACGTTTTTTCTGCTTTTTCTCGCCATGTCAAACGGCCTCCCTTCTCATCATCTGCTCGGCAAATGCCGCCGCTTTTCTGTATTCATCCTTATATCGGAACTCGATATGGATTTCTTTCTTGCTGATCACTTTGATGTATTGAATCAGTTGCACGACCACTCGCCGGTCAATAGTTTCCATCTCCGCGAATTGGAGAAAATGGCTGATCCAGCGGTTTCGGTCGCCCTGGTTTTCCGCCACCGCCTTGATTTTCTCTTCCCATTGTGCAACGGCGTTTTTCAGCAGATCGTACTTTTCCGTGTATTGTTTCTTATAGGTCAGATAGTCCTCTTTGCTCAGGCAGCCGTTGACCAAGTTTTCATACAGTCCCATTTTATATTGGTTGATTTCCTCCAACTGGCGGCCGCATTGATCAATATGCTCCTGGTATTCATGAATCAATTCCTGATTGATACGTTCCTGGCTGAAGCTGGTGAGCACCTCTTCCAGGGAAGCCACATTTTCTATCTGCCCACGCAGGCTTTCCTGCACACATTGGATCAGGTCGGCTTCTTTTATCATGAGGCCAGCCTCGCACCCATTCTTTTTCCCGGTGCGGCAGTAGTAGTAGAAGTATTCTTCCCCTTTGTATCGGACGGTTTTTCTCGTCATTTTTCCGCCGCAGCAGCCGCAGATCAGGACGCCGGAAAAGATATAGGCGGATTCTGATTTGGGGGAAGTTCGGGTATCAATGTTTTTCAGCCGCTGAACCAGGTCAAAATCATGGCTGCTGATGATGGCGTCATGCGCGTTTTCCACCCGCATCCATTCGGATATTGGCTTGGCCTGACGGACTTTGATTTTGAAATGCGGCGTGGACTCCCGGCCCTGGGCCAGCGTGCCAGTATAGGTTTCGTCCTGCAACATACGCAGTACGGTAGTTGCTGACCATTTGCAGTCCTTTTGATCGCCGTACCCGCCCTTGGCGTAAGGCTGGCCTTC
>JAFZIG010000015.1 GCA_017554485.1 Acidaminococcaceae bacterium
CCACGCACCTCTCGCGAGGTGCGACCGCATTTTTAAGTTAAATGCAATAACTTTATCGTGATTTCAATCCACGCACCTCTCGCGAGGTGCGACCTGGCTGACACCGCAATTATATTTATTGTTTAAATTTCAATCCACGCACCTCTCGCGAGGTGCGACAACGTTGCGAAAAACAATGCCCCGCAGACATTTTTATTTCAATCCACGCACCTCTCGCGAGGTGCGACCGTAAAGTTATCATCGTTCCACATTTTTGCATGCCTATTTCAATCCACGCACCTCTCGCGAGGTGCGACCCTTAACAGCGGCAAGATGAGCCAGCAGCAGTACATTTCAATCCACGCACCTCTCGCGAGGTGCGACATCCAACCAACTAAAAACAATGTAAACAAAGCACATATTTCAATCCACGCACCTCTCGCGAGGTGCGACGCTACTACCGCATGTTCATTCTTTAAATATGCCTATTTCAATCCACGCACCTCTCGCGAGGTGCGACTTGACCATGCTAACGAACCATTCAGCAAACAATATTATTTCAATCCACGCACCTCTCGCGAGGTGCGACAGCAAAACTATACAAAAGAAAGTCAAATTATTAATAAGCTTAAAAGCTTTGTAAAGTTCTGCACAAAAGCTCTTTACTTCTAAAACACAACAAAAACTGATAGACGAAAAAATAAATATTTTAACATTGCGAACCTTACTGAAAAATTATGTGTGCTTCCAGTTCGCTACACCATCAGCATACCTTCAGGCTCATATCCCTGCTTTGCTCCAAAAACTTCAATTTTTTTCTCATAATGATTACCAAGATAATAAAACCGCAAGCTATCCTTCTCAGGATTAATCAGCTCACAAAGCGTTGCCTGTAACCGCCGACACTGAGCTGAATCCAACAAGCATTCAAAAACCGAATTCTGAACTCTCTGTCCATAATTTACACATTGCTTCGCAACCTGCCGCAATCTTCGCCGGCCGGCAACATCTTCTGTATTTACATCATAACTTATAACGACCAGCATAGTTTATCCTTTCCACAAAAACGGCGGATATTCATCTAAATCACCACGAATACAACGAGATAAAAGCAATGCCTGAATATACGGCACCAATCCTCTTGCGACTTTTTCTTTTAAGAACGGATGAACAATGATTTCCGATTTTTGTTTTTGCCAATGCTGCAAAACCGTACTGCGTCCCTCCTTTGTTAACAGAACAGAACCATTTTCCTGTTGCAAAAAATCTTTGGGTTTTATAATACGATTATTGATAAGAGTCAACACAAAACGATCCGCAAGGCAAGGTCGCAATTCTTCCAGTAAATCCAAGGCCAAAGAGGTCCTCCCAGGACGATCCTGATGCAGAAACCCGACATAAGCATCTAATCCCACTGTTTCTAAAGCTGATACGCATTCGCTGCTCAACAACATGTAAACAAATGAAAGTAATGCATTCACATTATCTAACGGAGGCCGGCGATTACGTCCGTGAAAATAAAAATCTTCTTTATTTGTCAAAATCATATCATCAAAACAATCAAAATAGATACTTGCCGCACTCCCTTCAAGTCCACGCAGCGATTCCAAATCCTGAATGCCCAAAATTTGCTGCATGACATTCTTCATTTGGTCTATTGCTTTAGAAAACTTTTCTAAATCAATACGCAATGCATGGTCACGATATGTGCGGTTCAGACTCCACCTTCCGTTACTGACCTTGCCAAAAATGAAATTACGGGCAATTTTACAGCTTTCGTTTGAGTCATCAGCAATGCGGTACTGCCTGCGCCGAAGCAAGACATTACCTTGGCTAACACCAGAGGTACGGGCAAGAAACCGGCCACGGGGAGTACAGAAAACAAAACTTATTCCCCGTTTTGCGCAAGCTCCTAACAATGCGGGAGACGCACCGGCATAAGAAAAACTGACAATGCCCTGAAGGGTGTGAAACGGAAATCTCCCTGCAACCTGATTTTGAATATTTACGACAATATTCTCCCCATCCAATGTTGCATAAGCATCTTCCGAAGTAATAAACAAAGTATTTAATAATTTTCTCACACCTCATCCTCCAGATTACTAAGCAGATAGGCAGAAACAGATTTCCCTCGAGCTAATTCCGGCAAACAAATATCTTTAAGAGAGCATGACATACAGGCTTTGCGTTTTTTCACTACCGGAGTATATCCCCTTTTATATAAATCATGCATTTCCCGACTCATGGCAATCACTTTATCGCGCAACTCTTGAGTAAACGTCACATGCTCTCTCCGTCTTGTTTTACCGTAAAACAAAGCGCCTTCATCAATATTACAGCACAGCATTTCCTCAAGACACATAGCCTGTGCACATAATTGCAACCGATCTACATCGTTTGATTTGGAAATGCCTCTTTTATATTCTACCGGAAACGGCATCCATTGCCCCTCCCTACCGGTCAATGTGACACCACTATCCTGACGATGGAACTCCAAAACATCGCACTGACCGGATACGCCAAATGTTGCAGAATGAATGTAGACACCTCTGACAATGATTAAGTCACCACGAACCTCTTCACTGAAGGAATTGTGCGTTTTTTCATGCATAATTGCTCCGTCAACCGTCAGAAAATTTTCTGCCCATTGCTGTTCTATATGGATTAGCGCCCATTGACGACGGCAGAAAGAAAAGTGCTGCAATCCTGATAGTTGTAAAAATTCAGATTCAGCATAACTCATATACTTCTGGTTTCAAGCCATCCAGCTTGTTTTCAATAATTTCGTAATCCTCAAAACTGTCCGGCATCTTATCTTTATTTTTTAATACGGCATTGACTGAACGGTGAACCTGGGCAGTAGAATACTGTCCGGATTTATTATTGTGTTTCCACCAATATAAACGGCAAACTTCCATAGAACCTTCAGGACGTGCAGAAGATGCATCATTTTCAAATAACGTTTTCAGGCATTCTTTAATCACTTCAGCGTCTTCTTCGGTAAAACCAGTCTTTTCCGCTAACTGGACGTTAATAGAACCTTTAATTTTGTAAAGACCAAAACGAACAAAATGCTTTAGACCCATGGTATCAGAACTGCGATTTTCTGCCGGCTCGCCATTAACTGATTTTGTAATCTGCATAGAATGAACCTCTATTGGGTCAACACTGACAGCCTGATGAATTGATACAGGACCTCTGATACCAATAGAACATCCTTTATCTTTAGTATTTTCATCATCAGAAGATTTTTTCTTTTCTTTTTTATTCAACTTAAAAGCTAATACTTGACCAAAGGAGCGAACATCAAGCCACTTTTCACATGCATTTTTAGCATATTCACGTTTCCCTTCGAAAGAATCATCTTTAGGTTCACCTAATTCTCCAATAGCTCTGCTTTTAAGAGAATCATAAGAATCAGCACAGCGATCATCAGACTGAACAAAGGTATTTTCGCCCAAGTCCTGCATCCGGTTACGTAATTTCCGTTTGATACACACATCAGAGATTTCGCCATTCCCCTCATAATCAATTCGAGGACGATTTCCGTTTAACGGATCTCCATTGGCATTGGCCATAGAAGCAGTGACGAACGCTACAAAATCAATCTTGTTCTGTAAAATACCCATGTTATTTTTCCTCCTGTTTTTCATTTACTGTTTTTTTACTGTATAATGCCTGTCTCTGGAGATAGTACCCCATCAAATAAGTATCTTTTAACGGATGGTTTTGTTCACTTTCCGGGAATTCAGAAATCTTCACCATAATCTCTCCAATTAGTTTCCTATACCATGCACGAACACCCGGTTTTAATCTGGCCAAATATGGCTGAATTTGATTGTTGATAACCTCTGCATATCGGCGCGGCTACTCATGATATACTGACTGAAGCCGTATTGCGTTCGGTTCTCTTTCTTCACTCCGTTTATCAATGTCATCACGTTCCACTTTCTCAAACACAGCCAATAATCTTCCATACTGATAACTGCGATCGGCTTTATCTTCCTGTAAGGCCAACGTCCATTCCTCCCTTTTCAATTTATCATTATGATATTTGCGAATCATTGCACACGCTGTAAATAGCACATTTCTATAATTTTCTTTCTTGTCATACGCAAGTGGTTGTGAAGCCCGTTGCTCCAAAGCTTGTACAATATCAAAAGGTATCGGTATTCCATCTGTCAAGCACATTGTTAATCGTTGTACATGTTCACGTAATATCTTATAATCAAGATCTATGATTTTCCCTCGCTCTGTTCCAAAAGCATTTTTAACTATGTTCTTAATTTGCGGTGTTAGAACAGATAACCCACTTACCCATGAACAGGTCGCATACCAATTCTCGATACGGTCATAAAAATCAGAAGCTCTCAATTCATTATAGTATGTAAGCGACAAGCGACCCGTTGTCGCTGCATCAAAGGCCGCAAGGATGACCTCAGCATTTGCAGGCAACTCGTTTCGGTAACCAGACAATGTTTTTCGTAACTTTTCCTTGTATTCAGTCGGTTTAGGCGGCACATCCTCTTCTCCAAAGAAATTCAATGGTAAGAAAATATTATGTACCTTTTTTCCTTTCGGGTTCCAACATATAAATGTTCTGCGAGCAATAGGAACGCCTTGATTTGCTGCAATCCACTGCAGCGCATTATGAGCTTTTTGAGAAGCTTCATAGCTAATTGTTGCCGCCTGTTCAGGTTCTTTAAAACGCCCCCGATATGTAAAACCGCTGCTATCATTCGCTGAGATTAGTTTAGCTCCATAGTTTGCAGCAACAATTCCTTTTGGGTGATTAGACGTTATGATTTTTTTAGAACCTTCTATTAAACATAGTGCTTCCTTCCCTCGCATAACCGATTGATAATACTGGATATAAGCATCAAATAGTGTTTTATCTTCCCAACAAGCATTTTTATTTCCAGAATTTAACACATTCCAACGAATCAAACACTTCAGATAGTCAGTACCAGCAATCTTTCCTTCATCCAAATTTCCATCGGGTTTCAGTAAAACAATTCCATCCTTTTGTAAATCGGATAAAACAGTGTCTCTCTGAATATAAGCCAACACTGCTAAAACCTTCGGATGCGTATATTTAGATTTTGCCCAGGCAGATAGCTTTTTAACGTAATCTTTATGCTTTGCCGAATTAATAGATGCAACATATTCTAATTGATCAGATAATGGATGAGCTTCTTTTGTCGTACCAGACCTTCCCGCCGATTCGACTGTCGCTGGAATAACAGTTTTACTGTCTGCCTTGTCTATTGGGATGGCTCTGACGAAGTTTCCATCCGCATCTAATGTAATTTCAATTTGTGCTTTCTGCATAATATGTGAGATAGGCAGTAGTGTTACCTTCCCTTCCTGTGGAACGCCTGCAAGATGAGCAAAGGTATCATACGTTTCACAGGCTTTTTGAAACAATCCCAATCAATTCACCTCCCCAAATTCTTTTAATCCGGAAAAGTTTTGTAAGTCCTCACCAAACATTTTCATTTCCATATTGCGCAAAGTCTTGCATAATCGTGGCTCACATTTTTCCGGTCGTATAAAATCAATAACACCTTTTTTCATCACCGGCCGCCAGAATCTTGCCGTCATCTTACCTTTCGTTTCTTCCGAATACGCTTCATCTGCATAAGTTATCCCATGCAGCATCAGACCAAATGACAATTCATCCACATCATCATAGTGGCCTTTACCTTCACCAAACACGCATGGTTCGACATAACCCTGACATTCCCGGGCGCCAAGGAAAATATCCCGCCGGCCTCCCCGTTCTATCATGCGCTTCGCAATGTTATGATGTTTGTTCTCATTGCGATCATTCTCCAATTCGGTTCGGTTTAGGTTCCATTCAAAGTGTGCTTCTACCTGATAACGGCATTTTTTTAAATAAGTGTAATAGGACAAATCATTTTTGTCGCCACTGTATTTAATTGGCCGTATTCCTTTTACCATTGTTTGAATCGGGTTCATAATCCGTACTTTGTCGATATACCAGATAAAGGTGGGTTTCCAGTAAACAGAAGACAGAATTCCTTTCAACGCTTCATAGGTTGGCACCTGATAACTGCACTTTTCTCCGCCTATACGCATAATCGGATCAGAGAAAAGCGCATAATCTCCCGTAACTTCAAACTGTACGCTATTACGATGCTGCAATTTCACACCTCCTTAAATTCTAACCCTATCGGCTGCATCAGCAATCCCAATGCATCCTCATCATAATATGTTTCCTGCAAAACCAGCACATCGGTCTCGTTTGGTTCATACAAAGCGCCTTGTTCCTGTAACAGTTTTTTCTGATATGCATATACGGAAACTGTATACGGTTTTAACTGCGCAAGCAAATCTTTTTTATACAAAAGATCATACTTTGCTTTTTCCGTTCCTAATTCAGCAATTAGTTGTTTTCCATTTTCATACGGCACAATAATGTCATATGTTTCTGTTTCAAAAACAGTAAAAGCTTTACCCGCTGTTTTAAAAGCCTGGTTAAGACAATACTTCCCTTCACACTCTTCCGGAATGAAGGTGCTATTGTCAGAAAGCATCTCAAACAGATTCTTTCCTCTGATAATCCCATCCATCCCGCCTTCTTTCTGATTATCATACAGCTTTTTATAATACTGTTCGATAGACGCTTTAGAGGATAAATCATTATCATATTTTTCCGGATTCCGGTGAAACGCATCTAACAACGCAAGCGTTGCATCCTGCGCATCTTTAATTTCTTTTAACTTACTCAATGTTTCATCTGTACAACGTACAATCTGTACTTCGGAAAGATTTGTTTCTCCATGCCGGTTACAGCGCCCGGCGGTCTGTATAATATTGTCCATCCCTGCTATGATCCGGATTGCCTGATTGAATGAAATATCAACCCCAGCCTCTACGACCTGAGTTGCCACGCATACAAAGGTTCGATTCTCCTTGAGCGCATTTTCGATTGCCCGTAATGTTTGCTGCCGATGTGCCATACACATAGAAGCAGAAAGATGATACCGTTCAATGCCTTCCAACTGCTGATATACTGATGCCGCTTCTTTTTTTGTATTACATACAAGCAGTAAATTTCCCTTTAATTGAGATTTAATATATTCACCCAGATTATCTGTCCTGCAAGCTTTTCCTTCTATGATTTTAGTGCGTTCAAAAATTTTCCAGAGCGCTGCATCAAACGGAACTAATTCTATGGCAGGAAGCAACGAATGCCTTACTTCTTCCAAGCAAGGCTGAGTAGCAGAACACAAAACCACTGTTGTATGACATATTTTGTTTAAAAAATTAATAGCAAGATTAAACAGTGACAACAATTTGATTGGCACCGTCTGTACTTCGTCAATGACAATTACAGCATCTGTCAAAGCCTGAAAGCGCCTTACACAGCTTAACCGGCCACTAAATAATGTGTTCAGGAATTGTACTAATGTTGTGATTATAACCGGAGAAGACCAGTTTTCCATCAACAGTTCATCCTTATTCAATTCTTCTGATCCTGAATCTTCTTCCCTTAAAACATTACTATGGTGCTCAAATACAAAGTCAGGATTATTTACATATTGGCGAATGATATCTGCATTTTGGTCTATAATTGAGAGCAACGGCATTACAAAAATAATACGTTTTTTATTCTTCTTAACCGCATGCGACAAAGCTGCTCTTAATGAAGACAATGTTTTGCCAGCGCCTGTCGGCAAATTCAGGCGATACACACCTGTTTCCATTTCACCTAATCTTGCGCATTGCTCTGAAAAAGTTCTTCTTGCTTTCTCTATAGGTTTCTGTGCAGGCAGAGCTAACAATTTATCTTCTGCAAACGCAAGACATTTCTGCCAATCGGCATCAATTTTCGGATACTTTATATTTGCCATATACTCTGCGGTATCCCTGCGATCACCTTCCACTACCGAAGAAAGGATCAGCCTTGCCAAAAGCCCTAAATAAAAACATAATTCCTGATTATAAAGGCCTTGGCTATTTTTCTTAGAAGATGCCATTCGCTGCAACAATACAACAACTTCTTTAACTTCATCTGTTGCTTTTCTGAACAAGCCATCAATGTCCTGATTACCCGCATATTCCAAATTAAAATTTACTTTTGCTTCCGAATATGCGATTTCTTTAAATAAACGATGGTCAAAACCCTGTTCCCCGTTTTCATCAACGCAATCAAACTGGCTGTGATGTGCGCCAACAGCATAAGCAAGAATTTCTGCCGTAACATAAGAATAAGGATCAGATGGTCTTTTGTGAAAGCTTTCTAACAAAAACCGGCACCCTGCAAAAGTATGGTTAACAGAGCCTCTACGGACAGGTTCTCCATTAGCTGCTTTTTGAATATAGCTTCGGAATTCATCCGTCATCTTTCCCATATCATGAAGAAGCCCTGCAAGGTAAGCAGTATGATTTAATCCAATCCCCTGTAAAGCATCGCCTGCAAATTTTGCGACCATCAGGCAATGCTCCATTACAGTTTGTACTGCTTTATCCTCTTCACGTATATGCGCAGGAAAAATGCTCATTAAAAGACCCCTCCATTTTTAAAATGCTTTCCCTAAATACTATAATTATATTATACAATATAGAAATGTATTCATCAAAACAATCTCTCCAGTCTCAATTGCCAGCCTGTCTGTTAAATCCATCTGGCCAAAGCACTTATAATAACTCATATCTGCTCCCTTTCTGCAGATAGTGACCTTATATGAACTCTATCAGATTGCGTTGCAATAGTAAACACGACTTTTTTTACGATTTTTTGCAAATTGAACACAGTGTTACTTTTTCATTTAAAGGATTTAAAGGCCCCCACCATTTACATTGTAAAATTTTTTGAGTCCATTAGTCTTCCCTCGCAGAAGGATTTTCAAAAGCACTGTCAGCCCAACTGTGAAGCGGGTTAACAGTGCTTTGCATTTTCAACGATTTTAAATTTTCATTTTCGTGGTTCTGTTTCCTTAACTTTTCTCCAACTCTTCCCTAACTTTTGTACAGGTTGTTTAATACTTAAATTTTCTCTTTCATCCGTTCCAGTACCTTTTCCGGCCCAACAATTTTTACGCCTTCATCAAAGGCCATATTCCAGCACAGGAACTGGTCGCTCACAGCAACGACCACAGTAGTACGGAAATGGTTTTCATCCACCGGTTTGATAGGAATATCTTTTCCAAAACGGTCGATCAGGATGCCCACCATGCCATTTTCCGCTTCCAGCGTTACCTGCACCTCTTCGCCGCCGTACATGCCGAACAGGCTCTTGGTGTACCGCGGCATGTTGAAGGACTTGAACTGTTCTTTGCCTTCGCGCTTTTGATCCACCACGGTAATACTCTTCATCTTGTCTACCCGGTAGTGCTTGATCTTCTTTTCTTCCCCGTCATAGCCTACCAGATAATAATTCTCGTCGTCCCACATCAGGCCCCAGGGACTCACCTGGTACCAGTCCCCGTCCTTCCGCAGTTCCATTTCTTTGTTGATGTTCCAGCGGTAATATTTGAAACTGATCTGGCGACCCGCGCCGATGGCCTCATGCAGCTTGTCCACGTTAAAGTAGATGCTTTCATTCATGGCCTTCACGCGGCCGGAGATGATGACCTGCCGCTGCAGCTTCTGCGCTTCGTATTTGCTGACCATGCCTTCCAGCTTCTTGATCAGCGCGTTGGATTTTTTCTTGGTCATAAACTTGGCAGACTGCACGGAATCCACCAGCAGTTTCAGCTCCGGCAGCTCAAGCTGGCGGTTTCCGATGTGATAATAATAATTGCGCTGGGTCTGCACGCCGATAATATCAAAACCGTAATCGCGCAGTATTTCAAAATCCTGATACAGTGTCTTCCGTTCCACGTCTACGCCGTAAGCTTTCAGCTTGCTGATGATCTGCGGCAGCGTCAGCATGTGCTCGTCGTCTGTATCTTTAGAAAAAATTTCCATGAGATATAACAGTTTCAGTCTTTGTTTATTAACCTCAGCCATTGTCATGTCCTTCCGTACCACTTATGATTTTAACAACGTAACCGCTATTTTCTCTTTATATTTTTATCACACTTTTTTGTCCTAATCTTTCGCTTATTTAACATGAATTTCGATAATAATCCAAAAACATTTACTTACTTGGGTTAGTTCATCTGCAAACGCTTCCTACACACAAAACGCAGCATACAGGGGAATGGCTTTTACCCCGTTGCTCTCGCCGAAATTTTTTAGTGACAGGCGAATGGAATAATCCGGTTTATATTCATTCACAAAAACGCTCAGGCTGCGGGATTTGGTATGCTCGCCCTTCTTGACTTCCACACCGATCACATCGCTGCCCTTTTGCAGCAGAAAATCAAGTTCCGCCGTTCCCGTGTTCGCCCAATAATAAAGGGGATAGCCTTTGGCCGCAAATTGCTGGGCCACATAGTTTTCTGTCATCGCGCCCATGAATGTATTCTCCGCGCCGGACAGCACCGTTGCCTGGGATATCCCGGACTGGGAAGTAAGCAGCCCCACGTCCCCCATATATAGTTTGAAAGAAGAAAGATCGGCATAAACGGACAAAGGTTCCATCGCATTTTGCACCCGTTGGCATTTCATCACAACGCCCGCACAAGCCAGCCACTCGATGGCGCTGCCAAACAACGCCGCGCTGCCGCCCCGCTGTACTACTTTATACTGAAATTTTTTGTTTTCTTTTGCCAGTTGGGCCGGGATAGACTGGAAGCAGGCCCTGATCCGAACGCTTTCCGTATTGTCCGCGTACTTTGCCATGTCCGCCACGTAGTGGTTGACTATCTCTCCCTGAACATCCGGCACGTTCAGGAAACTGTTTTCCCGCAGGTAAGCTTCGATGCTTGCCGGCATGCCGCCAATTACCAGGTACTCCCGGTACAACTCTGTAGCCTCCGCATGCAGCGGCTCAGGCAGTGGCTTCATCGCTTCATAAGCATGCCGGATCTCTTCTGCTAAATATCCTTTATTTCTGGCCAGCAGGTACTCTTCAAAATCAAATGGAAATAGCGTGCAGGTCTCCACCTTCCCCACCGGGAACGAATACTTTTCCCGGTGAATGGCTACGCCCAATAAACTGCCCGCGGCAGCCACATGATACTCGGGCGTTTCTTCACAAAAATACTTCAACGAAGTGAGAGCCCGCTCGCAGGCCTGTATCTCATCCAGAACAATCAGCGTCTTTCCCGGAATAATCTTCTCCTGCGTGCTGGCTTCCAGATAACGCAGGAGCCGGCACGGGTCAATATTGTCCTGAAAAAAGCCGGCTACAGAAAGGTTCTTTTCTAAATTGACATACACCATGTTTTCAAAGTGCTCCCGTCCCAGCTTCTGTAAAAGATAGGTTTTGCCGACCTGACGGGCTCCGTGCAGCAGCAACGGCTTGCGGTCTGCTTTATCCTTCCATGTTAACAGGTCTTTCATGATTTTGCGTTCCACGATATCACCTCTTCGGTTTTATTTTACGCAAAACAAAAAGTTAAGTCAAGAAAAATCATAAATTCTTGATTTTTCTTGACTTAACTATCAAACATGTGTGAATGATATCGCATTATGTTATGCAGTAAAAAGCACAGTTACCCGACATGAAGTTTCCTTCGCAAACATTAACCAAATTGGAAATAAACAATCAGTGTGGTCTGTTGGTTTGCAGCCTTACCCTCTGCAACAATTTTCTTCAGCCGGGCGGCAATTTCTTCCGGCGATCGTGGGCCATATAATAGGCTGCCTTTTCCTGGTACATAGCCGTGTCTGCCCGACGGAAAACATCCCGGTACTCCGTATCCTCCCCGGGACGAAATGCCGCAACGCCCTTAGCGATGGCAAGGGGCGCTTTGTAAGGCCTGTCTGTGTGATTCTGCGACTGCATCGCCTCTTCCAGTTCCCGGAAATACCGTTCCGCATCGGGCTGCTGCGTTCCGTCAAAAATGGCTATAAACTCATCTCCGCCAATCCGGTAGAGATTCTCTTTCCCAAACACGGCTTTCAACGCTTCTGCCGTATCGGTAATCGCCATGTCCCCGCACTCGTGTCCGAATTTATCATTGATTTCTTTCAAGCTGTTCAGGTCAAACACGAAAACGGTAAAAGAAGCCGTCCCCAGACAGATTTTATCATCCAGGGCATGGATCTTTTCCAAATAAGCCGTCTTGTTTCCAACCCCGGTCATCGCGTCCACGACTGCAAGATCCCTGAGCTTTTGGTTCGCCTCTTCCAGCTCTTCCGTTGTCGCTTTAATAAATGTCGCCATCCGGTTGATCATGGAGACCTTGCCTTCAAAGGTTCGTTTAGCCATGCTGAGTTCCTTTTCCGGATGCTCTTTCGCTTCTCCTTCCCGCATGGCGGCAATAACCTGGGTTACGTTGTGCTGGTTGACGTTATCCCCTGTGCGTAAAAACTCTCCGGAGGTGTAAAAGCCGGAAGTGGGAGCGATCCGCTGATAGGGTTCGGTTTCTTTGCCTACCTCGTTGTTTCCCCAAAAAGTACGGCGCGCCGCGCAGGAGAATACAAAAATACATTCCGGCGCAAACTGCAGGAGTCTGTTGCCCTCTTTCCATGCAGAATCCAGAATTGTCCACGGGTCCCCATAGGCAATCCTCGCCTGTACGTCCTGGTTCATGTCCGAAGTCATGGTCAGGGAACCGTCCGGATTGCTTGCAACAGGGGCGCGCATGATGTCAATGCCGTTATACCGGTAAAGGAACGGAAACTCCAATGTGTTGTTGAAAAAGTTCTCATCGTTACGGATATGCAGATACTTGTAATAGATCTCATAAGCCGGACGGTGATTCAGTTCCTTAAGGAAACATCCGTCCGTCGCCGTTACGTTCAAGAAAGATCCCAGAGGCTTCCAGCCGGTGACAAAGGAGGTCTCTACATGGAAGTCTTCCCCTCCAAACAGGATAAAAACGATACCTTTTTCCTGATACCCGCCTGCTTTGGAAAATACACAAGCGTCATCTTTATCCAAATCCTCGCAGAACGCCCCGCCGCCAAAAACCTGTATGCCCTTTCTGATTTGGGAAAGGCATTCGCAAAGCGTTGTCATGGACATACCGCGGATCGTCACGAGAAGTTCCACTGCCTTGACCCAGGGCCGTTTATCCACTTCAGCCGCCAGCATTTTCACAACGCTCTCCTGGGTATCTGCCTGCAGCGGATACTGCAGCAATTCCACTTTTGTTGTGGGGTATTCAAACAGCGTGCAGACAACCGCAATGGAGCCGCCGGAGAAATCGCCGTTTACAATATTCCCGTTGGAAGAACAGCCTGCATAGAGCGCTTCCGGCAGCATCTGCTCAATGGTTTTACATACATGCCCGATCCGCTCGCGATCGAGAATCTCGGTACAAATCTGGATCAGCACCTTTGAACAGAGGTTACTGCTGACCCATTGCCGCAGCTTCCACAACTCTTCTTCTAGTTTTTTATCATCCTGAAAGGTAAACTGAAATTGTTTCATGTCACAGTCCCCCTAAAATATGGTAGCATATTATTATTTACTTATTGGTAATTATATCATGTTAATTTATTACATACTAATAAATTGTAATATTATATGTATTTTGTATTCAACTTAATTTATGGCACTGAAAAGTCCGATGCGTGCTATGCGCATAACCTATGGCAGCAAAGCACATTCTGCCAAATCATTGACCAGCATCACCTGTTTTCCCCGGACGATAATTATCTTGCTTCTGCTTTCTCAGGCCGGCGCTGCCCCGCTTAATGATGTCTTCCCCGAATTTTCCCTTCAAAGCGTCAATTGCCTGATTCCGTTTCTGCAGCCGTTCATCTTCCTCAAACCGTAATACCGGCTCGTCTTCCGGCCTGAACAGATGGCTTACTGATACACCCAACAGCCGCACGCCCGGTTTCACATTGATCTTGCGCAGCATCTGCTCTGCCAGCAGAAAGATCTCTTCGTCCCAGGCAACCGGCCTGTCCCCGGTAGAACTGCGGGTAATCGTATGAAAATCCGCAAATTTTACCTTCAGCGTCACGGTACGTCCCGCCCACCGTTCCCTGCGCAAACGCCACCCGACCTGTCCGCACAAGTCCAGCACCTGGTCCCGGCAGGAAAAAAAGTCCGTCAAATCATAATCAAAGGTGTTTTCCCTGCCAACAGACTTCGCCTCTTCCTCGCTGATAACCGGCCTGTCGTCCAGTCCCTGGGCCAGCAGTTTCACCTGATCTGCGTTGACGCCGAATACCTTGCGCAGGATCACCTCGTCCTCTGCCGCCAGCTGTCCGATCGTTTCAATGCCAAACTGCGCCAGCTTTTCTTTCGCGCTGCTGCCTATGCCGAAGATTTTTGCCACCGGCAGAGGCGCAAGCAAAGATGCCGCTTTATCTTTTTCAATGACCACAAAACCGTGAGGTTTCTTCATATCGGAAGCAAGCTTGGCCAGGAATTTATTTGGGGCCAGTCCTACCGATGCGCTTAACTTCAATTCGTCCTGAATCCGGTCCTGCACCTGATGGGCTATGGTTTCTGCTCCACCCAGCCCTTCCATGCCAGTTAGATCCAAAAATGCTTCATCGATGGAAAGCTGCTCCACTAATGGCGACGTTTCCCTGAATATCCCCATGATTTTTTCGGACATTTCCCCGTAACGCGCCATGCGTACCGGCAGGAAAACGCCATGAGGACACAACCGTTTGGCCTCGAACAGCGGCATGGCGGAATGAACGCCGAACTTGCGCGCCTCATAGGAACAGGTGGATACCACGCCCCGGGAGGACCTGCCGCCAACAATGACAGGCAGGCCTTTCAGCCGGGGATCGTCCAGCACTTCCACTGAAGCGTAAAAGGCATCCATATCCACATGCATGATCCAACGCTGATGTAATACCTGTTGCATTATTCTTCTCCAACCGGCAACTTCCGCCAGGATTGCTCACTTCCTGACTGTATTCCTAATGGATTTTTTTGCGGATTCCGCATTTTTCTCCAATAAAATAATACTACACTCAGTTATTACAAAGCCATCCTTTAGTAGTTAAACCAAATTCAGCCGTTCCTTCAATGCATCCTGAAGGACTTTGGACAGGCTGATGTTTTTTGCTTCCGCTTCCTTAGCCAGCCAGGCAGGAATGGACAGCATCTTCTTGACTGCCCTGGTATCACGACGATACTTGTCAACATCAGTAGAAATATATGTCAGTTGCCCTTCTTCTGCAGTCAAATTTGCAATGTTGGTAGGGGCGGGAATCTCCTGATTATTTTCAATACGGCTTACAAGGTACAAGCCCAATGCTTCCTGCGCCAGTTCCATAGTTTCTTCCAGCGTTTCACCATAGGTCTGGCAACCCTCCAAATCCGGGAATTCAACCCAGTATCCATCTTCTGCATGTAATATAGCGGGATAAACTTTTAACATGATAAGTCTTCCTTTCTCTCATTAACTGGAAAGTTATTGTAAGCCTGTTCTCCTTTTGATTGCATTCAACAAACCTGGCGGCAAATCTGTATTGTGACAAGGAATAACTTCTGTTTGGTTACCTTTCTTCATAATATGATGACTTCCCTTGATACGATCTATCTTCCAGCCCATTTTCAGCAGCTGCTTTACAATATCTATTCCTTTCATATCTTTCTCCTATAATATTTTATTATATAATTTATATAAAGTCAATGTATAATATATAAATTATATAAAGTTATTTGGCCGTAAACTGGCTGATTGAGGCGACGCCTATATTTTAATGCCTCCCGCGGCAGCCATATACAAGATTGCGCAATAGGCTATAACAAAAAGGCACTCCCCAACAGAGCCTGTCTTGAACAGGCGGGGCAGCACCGTTGTCCGCTTTGTCGGATACAGTACCGGCACCGGCCCGCATACCGCGTCTTCTACTATATGAAGTAACCCTCCGGCAAAAAACCAAAACAAAAACATTCGACCCATATGCGCGATTCCCATTTGCCACAGCTGTATACCCTTCGCTGAAAGTACCTCCGGTGTCCAGAAAAAGGCCAGCGCCGCTGCATACAACACGAACCAGTGGGAATAGCAACGGTGAATGAACCGGAACAGCGGGCCTTCCACCTTATCAGGGAACATGCTGCCCAGCATCGCGCTCCCGGCAATGAATACATCCTGTGTAGCCACGTACAACGTGGCAAATGTGACAATGCCATGGGATAAATTAGTCACTGATCATTCCTCCTATAACGGGATTCATAGCAAACTGGTTTTTTATTATGAAAAATAAATGTTCGATATTATTGTAGCACAGGTTCTGTAAAATGAAAAGGATAAAGACAAAAAAGAATTTGGTCATTCCAATGCAATGTCATTAAGTTAAGCTAAATCTGTTATTTTACAGTTTTGCTTAGCAAAGATGAATATGATATAATTTAAAAAATATATCTCAAAAGCGTCAATTTTGGAAGAGTTGTCTTGTATATATTAGTTAAGAGGAATTTAAATTAACCATATTAAGGAGGAATCTACTATGCCGATTAACAAAAATGAAATCACAAAAGAAATGGTTGAAAAGGCTATGCAGTGTGAAACAGCGGAAGATTTAATGGCATTAGCTAAGTCTGAAGGTATTGAGTTGACCAAAGAAGAAGCTGAGGTATATCTTAATGAGTTCGAGGATTTTGAACTTGATTCTGCCATGATGAAACATGTAGCGGGTGGTATGCACACTGACTCTGGTTGTAATCTCCATGAGTGTAACAGTAATTACTAATAATCTGATTGCGGTTTGGTGATTTCCCATTAGGCAAAATCACAAGTCGAAGGCGATAACTTCGTATACGGAATTATATTCTAACGAAGCTTTTACGATAAGAATTGGGTTTGAAATCTGAATTGAATTTGTAGAAAAAAAAGACCCCCTGATTTTCCAAAAATTTGGAACAGGGGGTCAATTATTGCCTACAATCTATTAAATTAATGACATTGCATTCCAATGACCAGATTTTTTCGCAACCTCAGCCGTTACGCAGCTTATGAGCCTGCTTTCTGTTATTATTCAGCAGATCCTCGGCAGGCCTTCCCCGCGCAGCGGCAACACTTTGCGGTAACTGCCCAGCGCTGTTAACAGGAACACGCCATTGCCTTCTGCTACTTCTCCGGCGATTACGGCGTCTTTCCCGTATTTTGATATTTTCAATACAGCTAATACTTTTTCTGCTTCGTTATAAGGAACAGCCAGCAGCATCTTGCCTTCGTTACCCATGGTCAGCGGATCCAGTCCCAGAATGCCGCTGAGTCCTTGCACCGCTTCGCTGACTGGCAGCTTTTCTTCTTGCAGATTGATGCGGCAGTCGGAAGCTTCCGCCAGTTCGGTTGCAACCGTTGCCAGCCCGCCCCGGGTGATATCGCGGATGGTGTGGACAGAAACGCCTGCATCCAAAACAGCCTGCACCATATGGTTCAGGGGTGCGCAGTCGCTTTGCAACGAGGTTTCCATCTGCAGGCGCTGCGTTAAAATCGTGGCATGATGATCCCCCAGGGTACCCGTCAGGATGATGGCGTCACCCGGTTTCAGATTTGCGGCGGAAATGCTGCAGGCAACCGGACGCACGCCGATGCCCGCCGTGTTGATGTATAGCCCGCCGTTGCCTTCCACCACTTTTGTATCGCCGGCCACGATCTGCACGCCGGCTTCTTCTGCTGTGGTAGCCATGGAGGCAACCGCTTTTTCTAACGTTTCGGTTTCCAGTCCTGTTTCCAGAATAAAAGATGCTGTGAGGTATAAGGGTCTGGCCCCCATGCAGGCCAGGTCGTTGACCGTGCCGCATACAGACAGTTTGCCGATATCCCCACCGGGGAAAAACAGCGGCTCCACTACAAAGCTGTCGGAAGTGAATGCAGGAACACCTTGTATTTCCGGCAGCACCGCCGCGTCTTCCATTTTGTTTAATATCTCGTTTTGAAAATGGGCAGCGAAAATGTCGTGAATCAGTCTTGAGGTTTCTTCTCCCCCCGCCCCGTGACGTAATGCGATTTTCATTTGGTTCCGCCTTCCCTGTATGGAAACACTGATGAATTGGGTTTGTGCGAAAAGCGCCGGCAAGCGTGCAGACGAATGAATCAGCGGTTCCTGTATGTAATGCAGCAGGTTCCTTCGCTGCTGACCATGCACGCCCCTACCGGATGCTCTGGCGTGCAGCGCTTACCAAAGTGAGGACACTGTATTGGCTGCGCCTCCCCTAAGACGATCCTGCTGCAAAGGCAGCCCGGTGGGATCCTGTCTTCGTTCAGGCCGCGGCTGCCCGCGTCAAAGTTTTTATATTTTTCTTTTATATACATTCCGGAATCCGGCAGCCTGCCGATTCCCCGCCAGACTGCATCACCCGCTTCAAAGATATCATCTACAATCTTTTGCGCTACCGGATTTCCTGACCGTTTGACTACTGACGGATATTCATTCCACAGACCGTTTTGTTCCTTGCTGCTCTCCAGCACAAGACGAACCATTGCACGCAACAGTTGTGCTTGTGAGAAACCTCCAATGACCATGGTTTCGCTGAATTCTTCCGCCAGTTTTTGAAACGGTTCGCTGCCGGTGATAACCGCCACATGTCCCGGACACAAAAAACCGTCAATTTTACCTTGGCTGCACAAAAACGCCAACGCCTGGGGCATGGTCTTCAGTGCTGTCAGGAACTTTATATTTTTAATCTGCCGGTCTGCCGCTGTTTTAATTACCGTTGCCCAAACCGGCGCTGTAGTTTCAAAACCCACAGCAGCTAAAATGAAAGTTGTGTCCGGCTGCTCTTTTGCTTTTTCCAACACATCTTCCGGTGCATAGAAAAAGTCCGCAGCCCCGCCCTGATCCCTGGCTTCTGCCAACGACATCTTACTGCCCGGTACCGCCAGCATGTCACCAAAGGTCAGTACCTTATTACCGGACGTAAAAGCAAACTCCACAAGCTTATCAATGTAGGACGTGGGCGTTACGCAGACGGGACAGCCCGGCCCGGGCACCAGCGTTATATTGTCCGACAGCAGTTGCCGCAACCCCGTACGGTACAATGCGGACGTGTGGGTGCCGCAGACTTCCATCAGCTTCAGCGGGCGGCCTTTGTATTTCTGTAAAAACGCAGCCAGCTCTTTTTCACGCATGGTGGGTGTCCTCTGTTTCTGATTCAGCCGGTTCAAACTTTGTTGATTCATCCTGCACAGTAGTTTCAATCTTTTCTGCTGACACGACAGCAGGAGCCTCATCCGCTATATCCGCTGTTGCTTCTTCCAGATCCCGGAACAGGGCAATCCACTCTTGCGCTTCTTCTGTTTCCACTTTCTGGATTGCCATACCGGCGTGCACCAACACATAATCCCCTATCTCTACATCCACCATGGAAATGTTTACCGGCACCACGGAGCCGGTAAAGTCCACGCATGCGTGTTGGTTTTCTATTGATAAAATTTTACCCGGATACGCTACACACATAAGGAACTCCTTAACAATCCGTAATAGGCCTGGCCCAAGCTGATGCCCCCGTCACCGCAGGAGACCTTTTGATTATAATACACCGCGAAGCCACGCTTTTGCAATTCATCTACACAGTTTTCCAGCAGAATACGGTTGGCGAAACAGCCTCCGCATAAAGCGATCTGCCTTACACCGGAACTTTCCGCCATATCGATTACCATGCTGACAACCGCGTAATGAAAGCCCAAGGCAACGGCATAAATGCTTTTCTGTTCCTTTTGGGCTTGTAATAAAGCTTTCCATAAAGGTGCAGGATTGTAAACGGCTTTTTTCCAATTATATTTGGTTTCGCCGTTTATATTACTAACTTCTTTGCATGCAGTATTGCTGCAATTCCTCTCTTTGTCTAATACCGCTTCCTCTTTTGCAAAAGCAAGCCGCAACGGCTTTATCTTTTCCATCAGCGCAACCCGTGCCGCCGCTTCCAGCGCCATGGCGCAGCGTCCCTGATGGGAGTTAAAATCCGCCAGGCCCAGCAGGCTTGCCGCCGCATCGAACAACCGCCCCATGCTGGAAGTTTCAATACAGTTAATTCGTTGTTTTAATGCTGCTTTCACAATCGGAAGACGGGCATCACTATTTTCAATCCCGGCAGCCGCCAGATGGCACAGGGCAGTTTTCCAGGCCTGCTGCATGGAGATGTCCCCGCCCAACATGGAAATTGTTTTCACATGGCCGACGCGGGTAAAGTCTGCATCTTCACAAAGCAGGAATTCGCCGCCCCAGACCGTTCCGTCCGTTCCCATCCCGGTGCCGTCAAAACACACTGCCAGTGTTTTGCCCTGCAGGTTATGTTCCGCCATCACAGCCAGTGCGTGAGCATGATGATGCTGCACCTGGTAGAAAAGCATTCCATTCTTTTCAGCAAAAACTTTTCCCCATTGCGTAGTTGCATATCCCGGATGCAGATCGGCCACCACCGCCTGCGGCTTGATATTGAGAAGCTGCATCCAGTCTTCCACAGAATCTGCAAAGAACTGTTCTGTCTTTTCCAGCGTAATATCTCCCGGAATCTCTGCCGGAAAGAAAGTTCCGTCTGCTGCCAGGCAGAATCCCGGTTCCATCTGGGCGCCAAGAGCTAAAACGCAGTTTTGTAAATTTTTAGAATTAGCAAAAGCTGCCATTCTAATTTGTTGACAATTTACAGTAGGTTTGGGTTGCATATCCGAACCGACTGTATCACAACTCTTCTTACAGTTCCGGATTGTCACCGCTTCCGGCATGTAGCCTTTCGTGCGGCGGAACATCTGTAACTTACCATTCACAATGCGCGTCACCGCGTCATCAGCAGGCCGCAGGATTTCCCGTTCATAGGTAAACAGTGCGGCAATATCTTTATGCGCTGCAAAAAACCGTTGCGCTTCTTCATCTTTATAAATAATCGGCTGCCCCGTGTAGTTGCAACTGGTAACGATAAGCGGGAATGAAGTTTCAAGACAGGCGTAAAAACCCATGGACGGCAGGAACACTCCGACCTGATCCGAAACGTCTGTCACGTTTTCAGCTAAATGACAAGGCTGCGCATCCCGTTCGTCCCCTGCAGAAACAGTTGGGGAAACATCTGCTACAGTGACTTTCAGCAATATTTTACTGTTTTCCCTTTTCTTGCACAACACAATAGGACGGGCCGCCGACTGCAACAACGATTTTTCCTCTGCAGTCAAACAGCAAAACTTTTCCGCCTGCGCTGTATCCGTTACCATAACGGCAAAGGGTTTTGACATTCTCTTTTTCAAATCCCGCAGCCGCATGACAACATCAGCATTATCCGCACGGCAAACCAGATTAAAACCGCCCACAGCCTTCACCATGATGATTTGTCCCTGTGTCAGCAATTCACGGGCAAAGGCAATGATGTTTTTATCCTGGGCCTGCTTGTTCAAAGAATCAGGACTGTCTCCGGTGTTTTCATTTATATTATTATCAATTCCTTCTTTCAAAAAACACTGTAGCTGCGGTCCGCAGTGATAACAGGAAATCGTTTCCCCATGTCCGCGCCGGTTATGCATGTCATTGTACTCTTCCGCGCAGTCATCGCATAGCGAAAACTGATCCATCGTGGTGTTCTCACGGTCATAAGGCAACTTGCGTATAATCGTGTAACGGGGCCCGCACTGTGCGCAGGAAATATAAGAATAGCCTTCCCGGCGGTTTCCTTTTTCTTTTAATTCATGGAGGCAGTTATCACAAATTCCGATATCCGAAGAAACATATTTAATTTCTTCCGATTCTGTACTGTGAACAGAATGAAACGAAGTAAATTCCTGAAAAGGTACTTCCTTAAATACAAGATCATCTACATGAACAGGCAACGAAATATTGCGCAATCTCTCACATAGCTTTTCTATTTGTTTTGATTCACCGGTCGCAATAATATCAACATGAGTTCCCGCATTCCGCACTAACCCAGTAACTCCGAGAGTTTCTGCCAAACGACAAACAAGGGGACGGAAACCGACCCCCTGCACTTTTCCGTATACACTTATTTCTGCTGTTAATCGTTGTTCCATAACAATCAATGAATCAAAAGCTACGCTTTAGCAATCAGGTTCCTTGAGCATGACCCGTTCATTCACCACTTCATAGCCAAATTTTCTGTAGAGGGAATGGGCGTTCCTTGTAACCAGAAAGCCACGAAGTCCGGAAAAATCCGGCAAAGAATTGATATATGAAATCAGAGCAGTTCCCAGGCCCTTGTGCTGATATTCCGTATCAATGATGACGTCACACAGATAATAGGCCGTTGCGTGGTCACTGATGACTCTGGCAAAGCCCACAAGCTTTTCTGTACCTTCAAGGTATAAGCCATAACAGGATGAATTACGTACGGATTTCTCGATTTTCTCAATGGGACGCTTGTCTGCCCAATATGTCATCCTCAAAAGTCTGACAATATCCTCAAGCTTCATTTTATCCAGGTCATCAACTATCCTGTAATTCATAGCTGTATTTTCTTCCTGCAAATAATACTATTAAAACCCTGCGCGCTGTTTGATCCACGCCGCGGCTTCCGCGAACCCTTCCCCGGTCTTGCCGCTAACCTTGAACACCGGCGTCTTCTTGTTCAGGTGCCGGACGCCTTTCATGAAGAACTCTTCATCAAACTCCACATAAGGCAGAAGGTCTATTTTGTTCAGCACAATAATATCCGCCTTTTCAAAAGCCAGCGGATACTTATAGGGCTTGTCGCTGCCGTCCGTCACGCTGACCTGCAGCAGCTTGATATCTTCCCCGATGGAAAACTCAGCCGGGCACACCAGGTTGCCCACGTTTTCAATGAACAGGATACCAGGCCTGTCAAACTGCAGGGCATGGATGGCATTGTGTACCAGTGGCGCATCCAGATGACAGGCGCCGAAGGTGTTGATCTGGGTGGCCGAGATATTTTGTTTGCGCAGCCGTTCCGTATCGATATTCGATTCGATATCGCCTTCGATGACATATCCGGGAACATCCAGATGCTTCAGCAGATTTTCCAGCGTGGTGGTCTTGCCGGTTCCCGGCGCTCCCATAATATTTACAGCAAAAACTCCGTGCTCCGCCAGATGTTCGTGAACATGCTCCGCGATATGGTTATTGCGCGCGTGGATATCCACCATCACATCTTCTTTCATCATATGCATGGGTACTGATCCTCCGCTTCTATCTCTTCACACTATAAAACTGAAACCTTTATGTGGAAACTGTTTCTTCCGGAGAACAATCATCCTCCACTTCCAGTTCCACGCTTTTTACGTAAAACTCTTTGCCGATGGGAGTAGGTTCCCCATCCCCGCCGCAATAGGGACACTTAAAGGAAAACCGTTTCCGCTCAAAATGCTTCCCGCATTTTTCACAGCGCAGCTGTGGTTTCACGCCTTCGATGAAAAGTTGCGCGCCTTCACAAAGGGTACCTTCCGCCACCACATCAAAATACATCTGTATGGATTCCCCGATAAAACCGGAGTCTTCCCCCACTACCAGATCGATGCGGCGCACTTTTCCACGCTTTTGCCGGGCGGTCTCCGAAGCGATCTCCACGATCTGTACAGTTACGGGATACTCATGCATGAGTGGCTCCTTCCGGTTTTGCCTGTAACGTTTTTTAATGCAGTAAGCGCAGTAAATTTCCGTCTTACGCTTTTGGCTGCTCCGCTCCTGCAGCAGCCTTTGCGGCCGCTGCTTTTTTGGCCTGGGCCGCGGCGATGGCCGCCTTCTGCGCTTCCGTCAGCACCACCTGGGGTTTGGGCAGAGGCGGCGGTCCCTGCAATACTTCTTCCGTCTTTTCGGTAGCAGGCGCCGTATATTCCGTGTCCATAGACAGGCACTTCTTCGGGCAGTTGGTCACGCACTCCTTGCACTGCACGCAGGCAAAACGGTTGATCTTCCAGGTGCGGGCATTACGGTCTACCGTAATAGCATCGGAAGGACAGTTACGCATGCACATGCCGCAGAAGATACAGTTATTGATATCGTTGATGACCTTGCCACGGTCGGCTTCGTAAACTTTTCTCGGTTTAAAAGGATATTGACTGGTTGCCGGCGGTTTAAACAGATTGCCCAGCATCTCACTGGCAAAAGACAGATAACTCATCGCCAGACCTCCTTGTTTCAGAATTCAGTATTTCTATCACAACGCGCAGCCGCTGCCGCAGACCGTCCTGTTTGCTTGCTTATCTTTCACAGCAACTGATACACGGATCGATGGTCAGGATAATATTGGGAACGTCGGCCAGATCGCAGCCCTGCAGCATTTTTACCAGCACTGCGATATTGGCGTTGGTCGGTGTGCGCAGGCGGAAACGTTCCAGATTTTTCGTCTTGTTGCCTTTTACGTAGTACACCGCTTCGCCCCGGGGCTGTTCCACACGGGTAAAGTATTCCGCCGCAGGGGGGAAGCCTTTCACCGGCACCGCGATGTCTCCGGCGGGCATGTTCTCCACACAGCCTTTGATGATATCGATGGACTGGTACAGTTCAAGCAAACGCACTTTGGCACGGGCAAAGCAGTCACCTTCGGTGGCAAGTACCGGCGTAAAGCCCAAATCCTTATAGGCGCCGCCTTCGTCACCCAGGCGGTAATCCTGGGGCACGCCGCTGGCCCGGGCCGTAGGTCCTACAGCGCCAAGGGCCACAATGTCATCGTAAGAAACCACACCCACGCCTTTTAAGCGGGAGTGGATCGTTTCATCGTTCAGGAAAATCGCCGCTATTCCGTCGATTTCTTTTTTCAGTTTTTCAATTCGCTTTACGATTTCTTTTAAATCGTTATCGGATATATCACGACGAACGCCGCCCACCTTGCAGACGGAAAAGATGACCCGGCCGCCGGTGGTCTGCTCGATGATATCCAGAATCGTTTCACGGATGCGCCAGCACTGCATGAACAGGCTTTCAAAGCCTAACGCGTCGGCCCCAAGACCTGCCCACAGCAGATGGCTGTGCAGACGGGAAATCTCGTGCCAGATGGTGCGCAGGTACTCCGCCCGTTTGGGAATCTCAATTTCCATCAGGCCTTCCACGGCCTTGCTGTAGCCCCAGCCGTGACCGAAGGAACAGATGCCGCAGACGCGCTCCGCCACATACACATATTCCTGGAAGCCGCGCTTTTCCACCAGTTTTTCCAGACCGCGATGGACATAACCGATGGAAGGAATGGCTTTTACAACTTTTTCGTCCTTCAATTCCAGATCCAGATGGATTGGCTCCGGCAATACCGGATGCTGGGGACCAAAAGGAATAATTGTACTTTTACCCATTTTACTTTCCTCCTTCCCCCGGTTTTGCTGCCGGTGCGGCAGGTTTCGGTGCCGCAGTTCCCGGTTGAGCCGCTGCCGGTTTTACTGTGGCATCCACGCCCATGCCGGGCCGCAGGTTCACTTTCACAGCCGCAGCGGGCTGTTTCGCGTTGGACAGCTCATGCCAGGGCATAGGTTTTACAAGCTGGAAGAACTTTCCGCCGTAATCCACTTCCGGCGCAATGAATTCCACCTTCAGGCCGAAGAGGTCGTGGATCTCGTTTTCCCAGACAAAAGCGTACCAGTACTGGCTGGTGACGCTCATGACGGAACCGTCCAGCGGCACTATCACCCGCAGGTTTTCCATCACATAATCCTTATCAAAACTGTAAGTCAGTTCGTAGCCTTCCGGGACCCGGGTGCACAGGATCTGCACCATACGGTACCCGTCCTTTTTATACTGGGCCGCTTTTCCCAGCAAATCAGCAGGTTCTGTCTGAATAAATATCTGTTTCATTTTCCGGCCTCCTGACTTTTATTCACGGCCACGCCCGGTTCCAGTTCCTTTTCCCGCAACGCCTGTTTCTCCCTTACGGGAATCGCCATCGCCTTCTGTTTTTCTTCCAGAACGGCCAGGCCTTTCACCACGCCGTCGATGATGGATTCCGGCCGTGCCGCGCAGCCCGGCACGTACACATCCACAGGGATGGCCTTGTCCATGCCGCCCAGCATGTTGTAGCAGTCGTGGAACACGCCGCCGCTGCAGGCGCAGGTTCCCACTGCGATGACCACCTTCGGGTCCGGGATCTGCTCGTAAATCTGTTTCACAACCGGATAGTTCTGGGTATTCACGCCGCCGGTCACCAGAAAGATGTCCGCGTGTTTGGGGTTGCCGGTATTCACGATGCCGAACCGCTCCACATCGTACAGCGGGGTCAGGCAGGCCAGCACTTCAATATCGCAGCCGTTGCAGCTGGAGCCGTCATAATGGACGAGCCAGGGAGATTTTGTTATGTAACTCATATTAGCCGCATCCTTTCCTTAACGCATATACATCAGAAACGCCACATTCGCAAAACCGGCCACCAGCGTCACCACCCAGGCCGAAGACAGCATGTGTTCCCACTTCATGCGGGAGCAGCAGTTGTCCACCACGATATCGCTGAAGTAAGTCAAGGCGCACATAGCAATGCCCACCACCGGAGTCCAGATTGGGGCCCAGGCGAAGAACAGGTACACGAACCCAAGCAGCAGCACGTTCTCATACCAGTGGGCCAGTTCGATCATGGCCAGCGTGGGACCGGAAATCTCAGTCAGCGCGCCCTGGATCAGTTCCTGATGCACTTCGTGGGACATGGATAAATCAAAAGGCGATTTGCGGAATTTAATCAGCAGGATATAGCAGAGGCCGATGAAGATGCCCGGCATGTAAATGAAATTCATGGCCGGGGACTGGACGATCGCTTTGGCGTCAAAGGTGCCGCAGTGCAGGTAAAAGCCCAGCGCCACCAGCAGCATCATGGGCTCGTAGGCCATGGTCTGGGCCAGTTCCCGTTCCGCCCCTACCTGGCTGTAGGGAGAGTTGGACGCATAGGCCGCGATCACGAAGCACACGCTGGCGATGGTCAGGGTGAAGATCACCAGCAGCAGGTCCCCGTGGGCGAAGAAGAAGAAACCGCTGAGGATGGCAAACAGCAGGAAGCCCCGGATGTAAAAACGCTGGGCCTTGTTGACCGCCACGGGCTGTTTGTCCCACAGCTTGAAAAAATCGTAAAAGGGCTGCGTAATGGGAGGCCCTACCCTGCGCTGCATGCGGGCGGAAATTTTCCGGTCGATACCGGCCAGCAGCCCGCCGATGACGGGAGCCAGGATCAGATATACGATTCCTGACACAATGTTGCAAACCATATCAGACATGGAACACACCTCCTCCCATCATGGCAAACGCAAGGATCATACACAGCAGGCTCAGGCCGAAGCCGTAGCGCTGCATCTTTGTTTCCCCGAACCAGTCTTCCAGGTACCAGTTGCGGAGGGAGACCTGCACGGTCTTTCCGGCAACGCCCCGGTAGGACAGATTGTCGCCGGTGTTTTCGCCGGCCAGATTCGTAACCACCATCTTCTGCTTCTGCCCGGCACTAAAGCCCAGGGGCAGCAGCACGATCAGGATGGCCATCACCGACATGATCAGCAGGTTGCTGCGGGAAATAACATCAGCCGTCGTATTGTAAATCGCCGAAACATAGGGCGTCACCCCATGCTGGGACAGCAGCGGGAAGGCAACACAGGAAAGGATGGTCAGGGCGCTGAGAGTCTTCAGCGCCAACCACTGTACCCCATGGATGCCGGGTTCCCGGTTTTCTTCCGCGGGAACATAGGCTGCGATCTTGCCCAGCCATTTCGTCCAGTAGAACAGCGTCGTAGCAGAACCGAAGGCCAGCATCAGCAGCAGTATCGGGTTGCCCGCGTCCGCCACGCTCTTCATGGCTGCCCATTTGGAAATCAGCATGCCGAAAGGCGCCAGGAACATGCCGCAGATGCCGACGATCATGCACCTTGCCAGATTCGGCAGCGCGCAGAACATGCCGTCGAAGCTTTCGATGTTGCGGCTCTCCAGCTGCTGTTCGGCAGTGCCCACGGAAAGGAACATCAGGCTCTTGGAGATGGCATGGAAGATGACCAGCATCACCGCGGTCCAGGCCGCCGCATAAGAACCGATACCGGCGCACAGGACGATGAGGCCCAGGTTGGAAATGGTTGAATAGGCCAGCACCCGTTTCCCGTCGGACTGGGAAATGGCGGCGCAGGAGGCAAAGAAGAACGTGATGCCGCCTACGAACATGGTCATCATGCCCGCGTGATTCGCGCCCAGCAGCGGACATAATTTAATAATCAGGAACACACCGGCTTTTACCATGGTAGAAGAATGCAGCAGCGCGGAGGTAGGCGTCGGCGCCACCATGGCCCCCAGCAGCCAGCCGGAGAAGGGCATCATGGCCGCTTTGGTAAAGCCGCAGAAGACTAACAGGGCTACGATCATTTCTACCGGTTTCGCCCCCTGCCCCAGCTTCAGCAGCGCGGAAAGCTCCACCGTCTGGTACTGCACTCCCAGCCAGACGATAGCCGCCGCAAAGGCCACGCCGCCCAGCAGGTTCATCCACAAAGCTCTAAAGGAATTGTTGATGGCTTCTTCCGTCTGGGTGTAACCAATCAGCAGGAAGGAACTGAAGCTGGTGATTTCCCAGAAGGTGTACATGAACAGCAGGTTGTTGGAAAGCACCAGGCCGAACATGGCGGAGAGGAACAGGAAGATCACAAAGAAGAAGAACGGACGGCGGTCCTCCACTTCCGGATGCTCCTTCTGGAACTCTTCCATGTACCCGTTGGAGAAGATGGCGATCAGGCTGCCGATGATGCCCGCGATCAACACCATGATCACGGCAAAGTTGTCAATGGCAATATCCGCTGCAACCTTGATCCCGTGCCCTGCCCCGTGTTCAAACCAGAGGATCATGGCCAGCTGGATCAGTTCGATGAGCCCGATCCAGCACCGTTTGAACTTCACCATCGTATAATAGAAGATGGCCAGAGCCACAATAATGTCCACCGCCATGATGACCGTAGACGGCAGCTCGCCGGGCAGGCTGATGAAGCATGGCTGCCCCAGATACGTTGCCGCGGACGCCACGGACAAAGCCATGGTCGCAGCCGCCGCGATGATCACAATCATATTCCGCGCGCCGCCGCTGCGTATGCAGAACACAAGCAACGCAGCCAGCAACGGAACTCCGACTAATAATCCCGGTAAAAACATAAGCAGTCCCTCTTTCTTGATTAGTGTACACAATAAAATGATTATAGCTTAATATGGCGTACACTATATCACAATGTTTCCGATAATACAAGATTCTTTTCTGAATTTGTTAAAGTATACAAAAAACAATTAGTCTTTGTAATATTCGAAACAAAAATGTTACATTCCCGGTTATTGCTTCGTTCCGGTACTGCCAAACCCGCCGCTGCGGTCTTCCTTTTCTGTTTTATCGTCATCGTCTGCAGTCAGGTACTTGTAAAAGATACCCTGAGCCACCCGCTCACCTTTTTTCAGAACCAGCGGCTGCATCCCGGTATTCACAATCGCCAGCATGATATGACCTTCATTGTCAGGATTATTATAATAATCCGCATCGATGATGCCTACATTATTGAGAAGGCGGAGACTCTTTTTAACAGCCATGCTGGAACGGATATGCACGCCCAGGAATTCATCTGCCTGCATATAAGCCTTTACACCGGTAGGCACCATCACCAGCCGCCCCGGCCGCAGCGCTATATCTTCCGGCACACAGATGTCATAACCGGCAGAGGTTTTGGTCTTACGGGCCGGCATGGGAAAATCAACATCTTTATACTTACTGATCTTTTCAAAGCCGCGCAGTTTCATTTAAATCA
>JAFZIG010000157.1 GCA_017554485.1 Acidaminococcaceae bacterium
ATTCGGAGGAACGGATGCGTTGAGTTTGTTTTCAGGGGTGAAATCACAATCACGGTCAGAGCAGCATGATGCCCTGGCCGTGATGCTTTTTTGCGGCGGCGCGTTGCCGCCATTTTTACTATCATACGGTAAAAAACCGTACTCGCATACGATGCTTGGCTACTACCATACGATACTGGCTACTGTCATACGATTCTCGGGTACTGGTATACGATGCTGGGTTACTACCATACGATACTCGGCTACTGGCATACGATTCTCATTTCATCGTATACCAGTAGCCCATGGGGAACAGGAGGTCGAGGGGCCGAAAGGGCCCGCAGAGTGGCTTACTCGCATACGATGCTTGCCCGGAAATGCCGTGAAATCAGGGCCTAAAGCCAAAAAAGTCACAACCCCAATCTCGTATCAAGATTAGGGTTGTGATGTGGGTAAATTGTCGAGGACAAACTTATGATTTGCACGGGTTTACATGGAGCAGACATATGTGATAGCCTGTCTGGCGAGCCAGCCATCATTTCCCGCCTATACGGATGGCGGGAAAGAATGCTGGCTCGTCAGCTGGCGTACATCACATATGTCAGAGGCTCCATGTCAACCCTGCAAATCCTTTTATCTCCTTACTTCTATAGCCTTTGGTCACCCACACTTTCTAGGGAAGAGCCAAGAATGATCGTTAAAAGTATCATTGCACAATTGCAGAACCGATTCCATGTGTCGGCAGCCGAGATCGACGAACAGGATACGCACCAGATCATCGTCATTGGGATTGCCGCCATTGTACCGCACAACGCGATGGCAGACAGTTTGATGGACGAGATTTCCGTTTTCGTGGAAGAAAACACGGAAGCGGAAATCCTGGATGAGCAACGGGAGATTCGATAAATGTATCTATCGATGAGCTGAAACGGCAGTGGTTAATGATCTGCTCGCTGAACATCGCAAAGAGGAAGGATGCGATCGAATGTCAATGATAGCAGCATATATGGTGCCTCATCCTCCGATGATCATTCCGGAGGTTGGCAGAGGCAGTGAAGCACAAATAGAAGCAACACGGGCAGCTTATATGCAGGTTGCAGAAGAAATCGCGGCGTTGAAGCCGGAAACAATCATTCTTTCCAGTCCACACGTGACAATGTACGCGGATTATTTTCACATTTCCCTCGGCAAGGAATCGAAAGGTTCTTTTGCGCAATTCAATGCCCCCCAAGTGCATTTTCAGGAAACCTACGACGAAGCGCTGGTACAGGCGATAGAACGGAAGGCGAAGGAAAACAATTTTCCCGCGGGAACGTTGGGTCAACGGGAAAAAGCCCTGGATCACGGCACCATGGTGCCGCTGTATTTCATCCGGAAAAAGTATACCCATTTCAAGCTGGTGCGGATTGGCCTGTCCGGTCTGCCTTTAGAGGATCATTACCGCCTGGGGCAAATCATCCAAAGCGCTGTGGGAGAAACGGGACGCAGGGTTGTGTATATTGCCAGCGGCGATCTTTCCCACAAGCTGCAAAGCTATGGCCCCTATGGTTTTGCAGCCGAAGGGCCGGTATATGACGCGCGCATCATGGACGTGTGCAGCCGGGCTGCTTTCGGTGAGCTGTTCGATTTTGACGAAACCTTCTGTGATCATGCTGCGGAGTGCGGACACCGGTCGTTCGTCATCATGGCGGGAGCGCTGGACGGCATGGCCGTGGAAGCGAAGCAATTGTCCCACGAGGACGTGACCGGCGTAGGATATGGAATCTGTACTTTTCATCCGAAAGGAGCAAATGAAAACCGGCACTTCCTTGCTATTCGTCACAGGAGCGAAGAGAAACGGCTGACGGAAGCCAGGAACCACAGCGATGCCTGGGTGAGGCTTGCCCGGGAATCGGTAGAAAGCTATGTGCTCCATCATCAGGTGATGAATGTTCCAAATGATTTGCCGGAAGAACTGCTGAACCGAAAAGCCGGAGCGTTTGTATCCATTCATAAACAGGGTAAGCTGAGAGGCTGTATCGGCACCATCGCGCCCACCCGGGCCAATCTGGCAGAAGAAATCATCCGCAATGCTGTCAGCGCCGCCGTCAACGACCCGCGCTTCAACCCCATTCAACCGGAAGAACTGAAGTGGCTGGAAATCAACGTGGACGTGCTGAGCGAGCCGGAAGACATTCCATCGGAAGATGAGCTGGACATCAAACGTTACGGGGTGATCGTAACCAAAGGACAGCGCCGCGGACTGCTGCTGCCCGATCTGGATGGCGTGGATACCGTACAGCAGCAGGTGGCGATCGCTCGAAAGAAAGCAGGTATCGGCCCCGATGAAAAAGTATCTTTGCAGCGATTTGAAGTCGTCCGGCATACCTGACGGAGGAAAATATGTCCACATGTGAAGTTTGCTTTCGGCATTGCGATATTCCGGAAGGCGGAAAAGGCTTTTGCGGGGCAAGGATTTGCGAAAACGGTGCGATCCGTCCGGCGAACTACGGAAGGATCACCAGCCTGGCGCTGGACCCCATCGAGAAAAAACCCTTACGCCGTTTTTTCCCCGGCAGCATGATCCTGTCTGTTGGCAGTTACGGCTGCAACCTGCGCTGTCCTTTCTGCCAGAATCATGAAATTTCCTGGTCAGCGGAAGCTTTTGCATATGCCAACAAGGCTGAAGTCGTGACTCCCGAGGAATTGGCAGACGCGGCGATTCGGCTGAAAAGGAGGGGCAACATGGGTCTGGCGTTTACCTATAACGAGCCGTTGATTGGCTGGGAGTTTGTGCGGGATACCAGCAGGATGATCCGTGCGGCGGGGCTGAAAACCGTACTGGTCACCAACGGGACTGCGGAACTGACCGTACTGGAAGCCTTAGCACCCTATATCGACGCGATGAATATTGATTTGAAAGGATTCACCGAGCATTACTATTCCGAGGTGCTGTGCGGCAGCCTGAACATGGTGAAAGTGTTTATTGCCCGGGCGGTGCAAATCTGCCATGTGGAATTGACCGCGCTGATTGTGCCCGGTGAAAACGATTCAGAAGAAGAAATGCGCGCGATGACAGCCTGGATTTCCAGCCTGAAAGACACGGGCGGCAACGTCATCGGTCATGAAATCCCGCTGCACATTTCACGTTTCTTCCCCCGTTTTCACATGACCGATCGTCCGGCGACAGACGTAAAAGCCATTTATCATCTGGCGGAAATTGCTCAGGAGAACCTCCGGTATGTATATACTGGAAATTGTTAGTGGTTTCAGTCAGACAAAGATGCGGCGATTGCAGGAAATACAAGCAAAAGCGACGAACTTCAATTCATATGGGCAATTGAATCAAAGGGAGGAAAAGACATGAAGAAATGGATCAGCGGTTTACTTTCCCTCACCATGTTCATGACAGGCATAGGCGCGGCTGTCGCCGAAACTTCTTCCGAACATAAGCTGCTGTACCAAGGACATGGCAGCCTCAGAATTGTCACCCGTGAAGGCAAGGTCATATACATTGATCCTTACGCGGGGGATGGATATGATTTGGCCGCCGATCTGATTCTGATATCGCATGGACATCAGGATCATAATGCAGTAAACCTGATCCGGAATCGCAATGAAGATTGCAGGATCATTTCCAACACAGACGCGCTTGTGAACGGTGCGTATAAAACCTATGATTTGGGGTATGCGACAGTTGAGGCAGTACAGGCAGGCAACAACCGAAACCATGATATCAATGTATGTGTGGGCTGGCTGATCACTTTATCCGACGGTGTTTCCATCTACGCCACCGGAGACACCTCCACAACGGCTCAAATGTCAGAACTCGCTGAACGGAATATTCACTATGCTTTCTTCGTTTGTGACGGCCGTTTCAATATGGACATCAACGAAGCAATCACCTGTGCCAACCTGGTGAAAGCGCAGCACAGCATCCCGTACCATATGGCTCCCGGCTCTCTGTTCGATCAAAAACGGGCAGAATTGTTTGATGTGCCCGGCCGCCTTATCATCCCGGCTGGTGAGGAGATTGTTTTGGAATAACGCAGGATGGCACCTGAAATTGGATGTATTGATTGTTCAAAGCAGAAGAAAATCAACAAAGTGAGCGCTCAGTCGTGGATCGATCAGGATACGGATCGTGTCAATCAGGAGGTACAGACCATGAAGCGTAAGACCGCAAACATCTGCATCTTCTTTTTATCTTTGGTGCTGGCAGCGCAGGTTTTGATTCCCGCATCCGCGGAAACAGACACGGAAGCGGTGAACGCTTTTTACGCTTCCGTGCTGGAAGACAGTCTCCCTATCCTTTCCGGAGAGCCTGAGGTAATCGGCAAACTGCTGATTGCCGTCTGGGAATACGGGGAGAATGTGCCCCGCCTGTCCCTGGATGAAGTGAATGCGGACGGCTACCACGGCATCCCGGCAGACAGGCTGGCTTCCTGCCTTGCAGACGCTCAAACCCTTGTTCTGATCTATCCCACAGTGAGGCATCCCAATCCGACGCAGACCAACGTGGACACCACCGTGTGCCTGGTGAATCTGACCAGGAATGCCCGTTACGAATCCTGGACTGCCGGGAGCAAGCTGAAACTCTCCTTTTCGATCAGCAGTTTCGGCAGAACGAGCGGAGGCAGTGATATCTCCATGGACGTTGATCAGGCGATGGCCTCGGTGCTTGCACTGAAGCAGGCAGCCGCGAAATCATCTGTCACCGCCTCCCCAACCTTGTCGGAAACAGACATTGAAGTGATCAACACCCTGTATCAGGATGTCCTTCAGGACCGCCTGACCGTTCTCCCAGGCGAACCCGTGCCGGCCGGGAAATTGCTGATCGCCGTTTATGACGTGGGAAAAGAAAAGCCACGCTTGTCCCCAAATGAAGCAGTAGAGGACGGATATCACGGCATCCCAGCGGTCAAACTGGCCTCCGGTCTCAGTGACGCACAGACCCTGATCCTGCTTTATCCCACAGAGCGATCCGTCCGTTTCCAGGAAACATTGATTGGCAACACGCTTTGCGTGATCGACATGAAGCAGAATGCACGCTATGAAACCTGGTGGGCAGGCAGCCAGAGTCTGTCCACGTCCCCTTTCAGTGACAGCAGAAAGGTTTCCCTGGATATCGACCAGGCCATGGCCTCTGTGCTTGATAAGATGGAAGCTGCTTCGATGCGTGCGGATGAAGCCCTGTACCGGCAGGCTGAAGAGCATTTTGCCGAAGGTCTTTACTATACCGCCTGCCAGGAATTCCGCAAAAGCCTCTATGGGGATTGGGCAGAGCGGGCCGCTGCATGTATTCTGCCCTGGCCGGAAAACGGAGAAGTATGGCAAAACGATCAGGACCGAAAAGAGGAATTGCATCTGATTATTCAAGTAGAGCACCTTCCTGCTGACGAAGCTTGTTTTGTTCGTTTGTACCGGGATGGAAAACCTGTCAGCGGCCTGTTCATCTCCGGGTCAGAAGAGGCTTCAGTCGATCTTTCCGCGGGCGCTTACATGTTCAGAATTGGCTTTGGCAGCCTTTGGTATGGCGGGCGGGAATTGTTCGGCAAAACCGGCAGCTACAATGCCCTTTTTTGGGACGAGACCCCAGTATGGGATTCTCCGACCATCCATACGGTTGAACTGAAAGCCGGTTTTAGCCATAAGATTACCATCAGTCTGGAATCCGTCGACGACGGCGGCGGGATCGAACCGGATACCTGGGAAAACATCGTAGAATAATGACGAAGCTCGTTATATATCATCGGATTGATGAAAGAAAACCATGGTGTTGGGCGCTTTATCAAATCCATAAAAATGTCAAACAAAAAAGGGTTATCGGAATTCAAATTTTATCGGAACTTTTTTCTGGAGACCTTATAAAGCAAGGGGAAAGCCGAAAAAAAGTTCCGATAAAAAATCGACCTAAAATGGTTTCCGCGAAATCTCCCGTATGAGGAATAAACCAAAAGTTCCGATAAAAAATTGTTCAGCGGAGGCCGGTCAGTTTCTTCAGGAGCTCTTCATCCGTCACGGTAAAACGCGTCGGATTCAAGTTTTTGCCGAGAGGACTGTTTGGAGGCGTGGCAGCTTCAATCGCTTTACGCTTCTGTTCCGTGTCGGCATGGGCGTATACCAGGGTAGTGCTGATATTGGAATGACCAAGCCATTGGGAGACCAAGGTGAGATCCATCCCAGCCTGATACAGATGCATCGCCCGACTGTGACGGAAAAGATGCGGATGGATATGCTCTGGTATCTCTGGACAGGATTCACGCGCTTTCTGTCCGTAATCTTCTATTATGTATCGTATTCTTCTGTCGGTAAGTCTCTCTGTCTGACCGTGAATCACGCTGTAAAACAGATAGACTTCCGCTTCTTTCGACTGGTCGGCGTGGAAACGGGAAATATACTGTTTCAAATATTGCACCGTTTTCTGCATTAACGGAACTGTCCTTTTCTTTCTCCCCTTTCCAAGCAGCGTTACCTTGGGGACTTTCCCAAATTGAATATCGCACAGACGAATATTCAGGATTTCCTGCACCCGTGCTCCGGTGTCATACATCAAAATCAGCAGCACCCGGTCACGAAATCCTTTTTCCGTTTCAGGATCAGTCTGCTCCACGATTGCAGAAATCGCTTCCGTGCTTAAATAATCTACAGCGTGAAAAGTATCAGGTTTAGTAAAAGGAACCTTCTTGATTTGCGCCATAGTATGGATAGCTGTTACATCACGGTCGGAAACATAGGACAGAAAAGCGCGGATGGCAGCGGCACGGGTATTGTGCGTGGAAACAGAACACTTCCGTTCGTTCCGCAAATACGCGAGGTAAGACAAAATACAATCCGCTGTCAAATGTTCCATCTTTACTTCGGACAGAGGAATATGATACTTTTCTTTTGTGTAATCCAATAATTCTTCAACCGTTTTTCGGTAGGAACGGATCGTATTGGGACTGACATTACGCTGCTCTGGAAGATAAACTACAAAATAGTCATGAACCATGGAAAACAAACTGCTGTTAAACGGAATCATTTTTTCTTCGCCTCCTGAAACATTTCATCGAATATTGCCCAATTAATGCTCGTGGTACGGAGTAGGTTTTCTGGCAAAATATGAATATAATAAGCCGTTTCCGCCAGAGTATTGTGCCCCATATATTGACTCAAATAGGGCAGCATGGCAAAGAGATTCTCCCGTTGTGCAATCCAACGGCAGAGGCAGGCAGATGCAAAGCGGTGTCGTAAATCATATACGCGAACACGGGCCTTTCTGGGCGTATCTTCTTGAAAAACAGCATTTGACCAAGCCCGGTTGAACGCCGCATATACTGTATGGCTGGACAGGCATTCACCGGAAGCGGACGGAAAAAAGTAAGGATTCTCCTGCCCAAACATTCTCCGTCTTTTGTCATAACGTCGGACAACGGCCAGCATATCATCTGACATGACAACATACCGTTCCTTATTTTTCTTGGTATGCGTAATCAAGATTTCTCCCGTTTTCAAGTTCACGTTTTCCGTCAGCAGTTCCCTGCTTTCATTAGGGCGCAGACCGCACGAATATGTCAGCCGAAACAGAACAGGGCAGATGATATGCAGAAACGGTTCAGAGTTTGTAGGCGGCAGATTGTCAATCGCCTGGAAAAGCGCTGTCACTTCCTCGTCCGAAAAGATATAGGGAGTGGTTTCATTTTTTTGTGGCTTGTACTTTCCAGGAAGGATATATGCTTCCTCACCGATTGCGCATAGATAATTTGCAAATTGGCGAATGCAGTTTATTTTTCTCTGTCCGTCTGACAAGGTTGAAGCAGCATCATTAACCCATTGAAACACTAATTCTTTGGAAAGCATTCCTTCTTCAGGGAACTTTTTCATGCACCACTGATCAAAATATGAAAGCTGTTGTGAATAGGGATTTTCTTTGAATCCTCTGCTCTTCCGGAAATCCAGAAACGCCTGGATTCTATCTGCAAATTTGCTCATAAGTTCCATTCCTTCGGCCTGCCTTTCTTGGGTTCAATACCATTTAGGGGCAATGCGCATTTTTTCAAATGCTCCATATCGGCAGCCAAATACGGCTTGGTGGATTCCATTCGTTGGTCACCGAAAACCTGCGCCACGTCCATAACAGAAACACCGTTGGAAACCATAGAGGTTCCCAATGCACGACGTAAATCATGAAAGCGGCGGTTTATATGCAGTCCTGCTTTTTTACAGCATGATTCGTACACATTGCCAATCGCTATGGGCGTTTCAAGCGGCAAATGAGGCGCGTTAATGCGAAGAAAAATCTGATTCTCATCTGAATCAGGCCGAGCCTCCAGAATATAATCCATAAGCGCCGCTGCAATATCTGCGGTCAAAGGCAGAATGACGGGATTTGAGGTTTTCTTTTGAACCACCCGAATTTCCCCACGTACCCAATCTATATCTGTTCTTTTCAGCGCAACCACGTCGCAGGCACGCAGACCAAGCACAGCGCCAAGCAGCATAATCGCGTAATTTCTTTTCCCTGCTTTTGTGGAACGATCTATTGATTCCAATAACTTTGCTATATCATCCTTTGGAATCGGAGGAAAAACTTTTTGCTCACGGCTGACGCGAAAGGATAATAAAGCGGATAGATCTGTCTGAGTATATCCTGTTTCCAATAAGAATTTATATAGCTTCTTTATGTATAGCTGAACATCATACATCGTATTGACTGAGTAGCGCTGTGAGCATTTCAACAAAAATTTCTGAACATGGATTGCTTCCGCTTCCTTTATTTCCTCAATACCGCTCTCCTCAAGCCAGGAAAAATAACAGCGTGTCACCCAGCGAATATCCGTCCAGGTATTTGGCTGCACGGATAAGCTTTGCAGAAATTCTTTGCAGAGTATTTCGTATTTACTTGATAATTCCTGCGTCGGTCCGATATTTACGTTTGACAGCATACCTATTTCTCCGGTGTAAGCAAAAAGAACAAAACGTTCTATGATTCGTTTCCATTTCCGATAATGTTCCTGTCCAATCTCTCCTTTATACCGCTGTTCATCTTTCTCCTTTATAAATTGATTGATGGTATTTTGATTCATGTAGTCATAACCATTCTTCAAGTGTAAGCTTATGAAGTTCTCAGCCCAATGAAGCATATCATATCGGTAACATATACAGTATCCTGCTTGGACCAGTCTTTCCTCATACAGTTTAAGCAGTCCCTCCAATGGAATGCTTTGTTGAGAAATCAATGGAATGCTTAACAAAAGAATCTCCTCCCTGTATTGCAGTCAGAGCTTTGCTCCGCTGCTTTCAGTGTAGGAGATTCATACGAATCTGTCTATTATTTCCAATTTTTTATCGGTACTTTTGGGTTTCCCCTACCTGCATTCCTTTTGGTATGGGTAGCATACTGCGATTTTTTATCGGAACTTTTTGGCAAAATCTTTTGCTGTTATTGGCTTACTTTCTTCTGGTTCCGATAATATATAAGTTCCGATAACG
>JAFZIG010000158.1 GCA_017554485.1 Acidaminococcaceae bacterium
TATGAAGATCCTTTTAAGGGTGACCAGTAGTCATACCACGACGGCTTGAACAAAGTGAAAGCCAGCGTCATTTAGGCGCTGGCCTGTGTTGGGCCCTTATAGGGCTAAGCGAACCACCCCTTGAAGGGGTGGAAGCGATTTGTTTTCAATCAAAACTATGATAAAATAGTACATACACATACGGAGGGGTGCGAATCATGGCTGAATGCTGGACGGAAATAATGGAAAGGATGGCAAAGTATGGATGCATTAACGTTGATTAAAACCCGGCGCAGTACAAGAAAATTTTTGCAAAAAGCAGTAGAAAAAGAGAAACTGGAACAGGTCATTGAGGCAGGACGCTTCGCCCCAAGCGGCGGCAATAACCAGACGACGCATTTTATCGTCATACAGGACACAGCAGTGCTGGAAAACCTTGCGCGTATTGCCCGTGATGAATTTGCAAAAATGGAAGTTACGCCGGATACCTATGCTTCACTGGCAAAATCAATCAAACTCAGCCAAAAGGGTACATATGTGTTCCACTATAATGCGCCGGTGCTTGTGCTGACGGCCAACCGCATCGGTTACGGCAACAACATGGCAGACTGCTGCTGCGCGGTGGAAAACATGATGTTGATGGCGAACGCGCTGGACCTGGGCAGCTGCTGGATCAACCAAATTAACTGGCTGAATGATAATCCGGCTATGGTTTCGTATCTAAAAACCCTTGGGCTGCAGGAAGGAGAAGCGGTCTATGTAAGCATGGTGTTAGGCTATGCGGATACGCCGGACGGCTTGCCGCCACGTATTATTATGCCGCGCAAAGGCAACCCTGTCACATATGTGGGGTAAACCGGCCTGCGTTAAGAAACTAAACCTGGTTTTATGCAAATTCTTCCATAAAAACAAAGAGACAGGCGGTTGCCTGTCTTTTGTTACATTTGCGATAAGTGAACTATGTTAAATTAACTCTTTTGCGAAACCGGTAAAAACTCTAATTTTAGTTGCATCCCCAATCCTTCTGCCAAACGTTTTAACATGGAAAGGCTTGGGTTACGTGTTCCGTTTTCAATGCGGCTTATATCGGCCTGTGTGATTCCCGTACGGTTTGACAATTCTTTTTGTGTCAGGTTCTGTGATTTCCTTGCCTCAATCAATGCGTTAATAATGTTGTATTCCGGTTCTAACGCATCATATTCTGCTTTTAGTTCCGGGTCTTTCAACTCTTCCTGTAAAAAATCACGAAAGTTTTCCATCCCGATATCTCCTTTATATGTGAATAATTATTACCTTTTTATTATATGTCGTATGCAACATATTGTCAATTAGCATGATTATTCTTAACCCTTTTTAACCAAACTCAGTATATTTTACCCAATCTTTTTCCCATAATAATTCCCGTTCCAACGTTTCCCGGCGTTGCAGACGGTAAGTGCGACGTAATGAGGGCCTTTTGATTTGCGGTAAAGAGCGGAGTGCTCGAATACGTTTTCAATAGTCTGCTGCCCGTGGCCGCCCAGCCAGAACCACATGCGCTGGCAAAAGCGGAAATCTTCCCGGCTTTTGTCTTGCCAGCTGTGCCCTTGATAGTACATGCGCTGCAGTTCCGGGTCGGCGTTAAAGGCTTTTTGCAGAATGAAATTTACGGAAGGAGCGTTCGTTGCCAACGTATTGTTGACAGCGGGCGCTTCTGTTGCTTTCGGGCGCAGGCTTTCACAAAATGTTACGGCGGGCGTTATGTCAATCAGATTATTGCTGTAAATGGACTGCGTGCTGCTGACAGTGTCAACGGGATTTCCCGGTACATTGCTGCAATCGAAATCTGCGCTATTGCAAATGGGGTGGCCTGTCACAGTGATGCCCCGACCGGAACCGTACCATTCGTATTCTTTGCCGCAGTAGCCGATGGTCTTGCGCCCGGGCAAAAGGTAAGAGCGTTTGTTTGGCAGGAACCCCCACACGTGGATACCGTTCCCGGAGGGGGAGAGGTCGCACCAGGCGCCGGGGACAAGCTGCAAAATTTTTTGCAGACGTATGTCACCGGGAGCGCAGTCGTCAATATCAATGCAGGCCAGATCGTTTTGCAGGGAGAGCAGGAGACTTAGTCCGCCATTTGCTGGAATAGTGCGGCACGCATCCGTAAAGGAACGTCCTGCTGTTTCCCAATATTGCCCGCGCAACACAGCTTCGCCATATGTCGGCAGCTTCTTTGCCTTGCCGTCAATAAAGACGGGTTTCCAGTTGATCCAGTACGGCAGGGCTTTTAAAAAATCAGGGATGCCTTCCGGATTTACTTTTATAATTTTTGTTTCTTTGGTAATCATCTTAACAGTCCTTTCTGTAATTGAGGATTTACAAGAATACAATATTTGCTTGTTGCAGTTGCAGTGGAAAGCTATCTGTAACTGCAATTTTTTTCGTTCTATTTTTTCCCTGTGCTAATAAAAATGAATAGCACCGGGTCAGCAACGGTTTGGTAAAAGTTCACCTGTGCTAATTAAAATTCACTTACATTCACCTGTTCCTGTAAAAAGTACACTTGCTTCCAGACCGCTTGCTTACTGTATTTGCTTTATGTCAAGTGAACATCAGTGAACTTTTTTAACATGTTAATGCTATAAAAAATTGCTATATATAAATAGCACAGGGAAAAAGTTCACCTATGTTCACTGACTCGGTTGAAAGCCGCTTTTCGCCTGACTTTATGCCAGTGAATTTTTGCCTGGGAAGATTCACCTGTAACTGAAAAAGTTCACCGGAGTACACTAAGCCCGCAGGCAAAGACCGGGGTAGCCGTAACCCTGTCCCCAGCGCGCTTTGATTTTCCCGTGCAGCTGCATGGCTTCTGCAAAAGTTTTGCGCTGCCAGTGATAATTGCCGTTGATGGAAAGCCAGTTATTAAAATCGTCCAGTGCCCGGCTGAATTTCAAGAAGCCCAGGCTGGGTTCCGTCCGTTCGTCCAGCCATTGTTGCAGCAGATCGCTTTCTTCATAAAAAGCGGAAGCGGCCTTGGCCATTTCATCCGGTACGTCCTTGTCCAGTCCTTCTGCAAACCAAAATTTTGCGCCTTCCACGCACCAGGCCAGGCAGTCGTTCAGATTTTCCGGCTGCAGCAGTTTTTGTTTCAGCTTTGTGTCGCGGTGTTCAATTTGTGCCGTAAAAGGAACGATGACCAGACGGCGGCGGATGCCTTTGTCCATGGCATCTGCGATGGCAGGCAGGTGGTTGGTCTGCAGGATCAGCTTGAAAGTGGGGCGGAATTCAAAAGGCTCGGCGTTCAGGTGACGGGCGGTCAGCGTGTCGCCGCCGGTGAGAAGTTTCACCTTCGCTTCGTCCATACGTCGGTTGATGTTGCTTTCGCTGGACAGCACGTAGCGTTTGCCGGGAAGTTTGGCGAATTCCGGGGTAGGACGCTGGCCGTCGGTCACGTAAGCCGTGGCCAGCAGGGTGTCGATGGACAGGGCAGCCTTGTAGTCGCTGATGGCTGCCGCGATGGTTTCAAAGAAGGTGCCCTTGCCGCTGCCGCCGGGGCCGTAGGCGATGACAAACTTTTCCTCTTCGGTGCTGCCGGTGAGGCAGTAGCCTATGAACTTTTGCATCCAGCGGCGGACAGCAGGGTCAGGCAGAATGGTGCTGACGGTTTGCAGCCACAGGTTTTGGGAAGATATGATTTCCTTTTCTTCGTAGCTTGCTGCGCAGATTTTTGTCAGCAAATCCTTTTTGTTAAAAGGTTGCAGCACACCGGTAACAAGGTTCAGGGTTCCGTTCTGCGCATTCAGCAAAAACGGATTGGCATCAAAGGCTGCAAAGTCCGTGGCGTTACATCCCTGCCAAAAGTCTACCGTGTCATTAAACCGGTGCAGGGTTTCCGCTTTTTGCAGCCAGTCCAAAACAAAACTGCGGTGCTTTTGTTCCGTCTGATCCAGCGTCTGGGGCAGGCTGCGAATAGCGGATGCAAGCTGCCGGTAGGCGGCTACTGCAGCGTTACGGAGAACGGAGTTGGCTTCTTCCTGCCAGCACTTTCCGTTCCAGTGCACCCACCGGTTAATTTGCGGAATGAACTTCCAGTCGCTGCCAATCATGGCGTGGAGCCGTTCCGCATTGCCCGGATTGGTGTAGGGCAGGTTCATCAGGTACTGAGTTTGGGTTTGGTTCATTGAAAATAATCCTCCTTAAAATTTGTCTCTCACTTATATACTCCGGCAAGGCGCCGAAATCTATGCTAAAAATTTAATGGTTCTACTTGTATAAACAGGATAGGGTATCAAAATGCAAGTCGGTTCCGAAAAATATTTCTGTTCACTTATATAATCCCGCAAGCTCAAAAAAACGGAACAGGCAAGCCGGAAAAATTTTAACGTTCACTTATACAATCCCGTGAGCTCGAAAAATGTAAACTGTTTTTTTCGAAAGTCGCAAAAAGATCAATTACGTTTTTCCCTTCACTTATTAAGCCGATTGAGGAGAGAAAAACGAAACCAAAATTCAAAAAAAATTTTGCGGGCGGGGATTACCCCTCTACTTGTCTAATTGCTTTGGGTCGTAAATAATCAACCACATCTTCAAAAAAAAATGAAAATGTTACAAAAAAAGTGAAAATGATTTACAGTTTTTCGTATTAATTAGTACTGGAAGTTTTATTGGTGATCGCCGGTGTAAATGAAACGCCGGCGGTTTTCTTATCTTGAAAAACAAATCATAGACATCCAAAATTTCGGATAATTCAATGGTGAATATCTGTTATAATTCACCTTGTAATTGCAATGCACCTTGAAAACCAAATAACGTCTGAAGCAGAATGCCTGTTGCCCTAACTTAATTAAATATTATGCACACAATCATTACAAACAAAGGAGATACAACACTATGCAGAAACAGCGTAACAAACGAAGAACAGAGTCAATCAAA
>JAFZIG010000159.1 GCA_017554485.1 Acidaminococcaceae bacterium
GATGAAGACTGTGATGACGACGGCGGCGATGATGATTACGACGACGACGGCGGCGATGATGATTACGACGACGACGGCGGCGATGATGACGGCGATTACGATGATGAAGAGTAAGCTGTATCCAGGCTTCTGTTAATTTAACACATTCACATACCCGTTATTTTTACACGTTTCAGTATTAAAATAGACGCTGAACATGCGACCATGTTCAGCGTCTTTATTGTGCTGTTTTTACATATCCCTAAACTCAAACTCCGTCGGCGCCGTGATCCTTTCGTCAATAATTGACTGCAGCACCAGCCCGATAAACGGGTTTTGGTTCAGCTGCATGGCCTGAATCACGGCCTTTTTTATTTTTACGGGGACCTTGTCCCGGGGCCAGGCAGACACGGACAGGGCGGCCATGCCGATGGCGTGCTCGTAAATGGAAGTCAGGCAGGCCTGCAGCAGCGGTTCCCCTTCACCGGGATAGTCTTTCAGGTAATGGGCAAAGTTCACCAGCAGGTCTTCGTCTTCCATGTACTGCTTCAAATGGGCTTCCGCGCAGTCCAGGAACAGGTGCCGCCGGGTGTCGATGCGCTTCCCGTCTCCTCCCGCGTCGGCGAACATCAGGTAGCGGAGGGCGGTGTGGTCTTTCGGATTTTCATTGTAGAATTTGATCACATCCGGCCAGATGTCGATATCCAGGTCGGCGGCGAAATCCACTATCTCCGAATTTAGGTTGCCGTCTTTGTCAAACAGGGAAGCGCGGATCTCCGGTTCCCAGTCTTTGCAGTAGATGAGGGCGTCGCACTGGCCGATGAGCAGTTGGGCAGCATTGGCGGTGAGGGCAGTGCCCTTCTTTTCCATAGCCAGCAGTTCCAGCCTGTCCTTGATGGCAAAGATGGTCAGCAGGTTTTTCGGCGTCCTGGCATAGGTCTTCGCATGCCGCAGGAAGTCGCGCAGCAAGGGCTCCAGTGAAATGAGGACAGGCATCATCAGTGAATTCTCAAAAGGATTCCCTGCCGGATTCTGGTTGGGAATCAGGAAAATCAGATAGGTGATGATGACGTTGGCCGCGGCAAGGTAAATATCTTCCAGGATTTCCACCTGCTGCAGCGTCCGGGGCAGGTCGCTTTCCTTGATAATGACCGGCGCCAGAGGCGGCCAGAAAATGCGCATCTCCAATCCTTTCTTCAGCAGCCAGGTGCGCTGGGCGGGGGTGCGGTACTGCAACAGCAGCAGGGTGATAGCCTTGCCCCAGCCTTCCGTGTGCCGGGCCAGGAACCACAGTTCCTTCTGAGGGCGTATTTCGCTTAACTGGCAGGCCATGCACAGGAAGATGGTAAACTCTTCACAGCGGGCCATGGTGAACAAATCGTTGTACAGGTGCTCGGAGAAGGACTTGCGAACCTGGTCCAGTCCGATGAGGCCGCAGATCAGGTAGGCGAACTTCACTGCTTCCCGGTCCTTTGCGGTATAAAACCATTCCTGGGCCAGATGCAGCAGGTCGTAGCTGAGCTTTTCGCCCCGCAGCTGGCCGGCCAAAGCAAAGAATACAGTGATCAGGGGCGTGGTATAGATTTTCTCATATAGGTTGTTTTTGTTTTTCTGCGAGGGATTTTTCAGCCATTCCTTCAGCAGCAGGTAGATATCCTTGGCTTCCTCCATGCTCCCCTCGTCGGCTTTGGGATGGAACATAGCGGCGTCCTCGGCGCCGTAGGTGTACTCCCGCATCAGGTTGTCCGGCAGGGGGGACGCATCATAGAAACCTTTGCTGTCAATGTGTTCGATGACATACAGGAAGAGGCTGTTGTAATTTGTAGTTGTGTTGGTCTTTGTACTTTCGGTTGGCATTTCTTTTTCCTTAATTAACATAACTCAAAAACAATTGCTTGCAACTGTTTTCGCATTTTTGTGTTCTATATTATAGCACATTCGCCTTGCGGTTTGTATAGAAAAATTGTAAGCAATTTATGATATTTTTTTATAAATTGTTGTGTATACATTACAAGAATAATGTATACATGGCTTCAAACGGTTGAATTTGTAAACTTCTTATAATACAATAGAGCCACATATCTGAGGGGGCGCTGGTCTGTTGTGCCTGTTTTTTGCAGGATGCAATGCGCTTCCCGATAAAAAGCCTGAAGAACCTGAGGAGGAGTCAAGATGAGAAAGATTAAGACGGTTTTAGTTGCGAACCGGGGCGAGATCGCCATCCGTGTGTTCCGCGCCTGTAACGAGCTGGGGATCCATACCATTGCTATTTTTTCCAAAGAGGATACCTTATCCCTGCATCGCAATAAAGCCGATGAAGCGTATCAGGTAGGGCGGGGCAAAGGCCCGGTGGAAGCCTATCTGGATATAGAAGATATTATGCGCATTGCCCATGAGCACGACGTGGACGCCATCCATCCCGGTTACGGTTTCCTGTCGGAAAACGCCGAGCTGGCCAAGCGCTGCGCGGAAGAAGGTTTCATCTTTATCGGTCCCCGTGTGGAACATCTGATCATGTTCGGTGACAAGGTGAATGCCCGGGCCCAGGCGAAGCTGGCGGAAATCCCCATGATCCCTGGCAGCGACGGCCCTATTTCTTCCGTGGAAGAAGTGCGGGCCTTTGGCGAAAAGTACGGCTACCCGCTCCTGATCAAGGCAGTCAACGGCGGCGGCGGTCGCGGCATGCGCGCGGTCAACTCCCCGGAGGAAGTGGATACCGCCTACGCGCTGGCCAAGTCCGAGGCCCTGAAAGCCTTTGGCAACGATGAGATTTATCTGGAAAAATATTTAAAAGACCCGAAACATATCGAAGTCCAGATCCTGGGCGATGAGCAGGGTGAGATCATTCACCTGTTCGAGCGCGACTGCTCCGTGCAGCGCCGCCACCAGAAGGTGGTGGAGATGGCGCCGGCCACCTTCGTAAAACCGGAACTGCGGAAACGGATCTGCGACGCGGCCGTGAAGCTGATGAAAAACGTAGACTATATCAGCGCGGGCACGGTGGAATTCCTGGTCACCGCCGACGACGAGTTCTATTTTATTGAAGTGAACCCCCGTATCCAGGTGGAGCATACCGTTACGGAAGCCATCACGGGTATTGATATCGTCCAGACCCAGATCCGCATCGCGGAAGGTTACAGCATCCACGACCCCGTCGTGGGAATTCCGGCACAGGATGAGATTGGCATCCGGGGTGAGGCCATCCAGTGCCGTATCACCACGGAAGACCCGCTGAACAATTTTATGCCGGACACGGGCAAGCTCATTGCCTACCGCAGCGGCGGCGGCATGGGCATCCGGCTGGACGCTGGCAATGCCTTCACCGGCTCCGTCATTACCCCGTATTATGATTCCCTGCTGGTTAAGGCTACTACCTGGGGCCTGAACCACCATATCGCTATTACCAAGATGCTGCGCTGCCTGAAGGAGTTCCGTATCCGCGGCGTCAAGACCAATATCGCCTTTCTGGAAAACCTGCTGCAGCACCCGCAGTTTGTGAACGGAACCTATACCACGAATTTCCTGGACGAGACGCCGGAACTGTTCCATTTCCCGGAAGGCCGGGACCGTGGAACCAAGCTGCTTCATTATATCGGGGATATCACCGTGAACGGGTACGCCAATGTGGGCGTAGTGCCCAAACCGGAATTTGCCCCTATGAACATGCCGAAACCCTTTACCGGGGATCTGCCCTCCGGTACGAAACAGATCCTGGACGCCAAAGGCCCGGAAGGACTGGCCAAGTGGGTACAGGAGCAGAAGGAAGTGCTGCTGACGGATACCACCTTCAGGGATGCCCACCAGTCCCTGTTCGCCACCCGTCTGCGTACGGCAGATATGCTGCGGGTTATCCGGGATACTGCCGGCAAGCTGCCGGAACTGTTCTCCTTTGAATGCTGGGGCGGCGCTACCTTCGACGTGGCCTACCGGTTCCTGGACGAGAGCCCCTGGCGTCGTCTGCAGGAATTTAAGGAAGCAGCTCCCAACGTACTGTTCCAGATGCTGCTGCGGGGCGCCAACGCCGTAGGTTACACCAGCTATCCGGATAACGTGGTGAAAGAGTTTATCCGCCTCTCCGCCAAAAACGGGGTGGACGTGTTCCGTATCTTCGATTCCCTGAACAGCCTGGACAACATGCGTCTTTCCATTGAAGCTGTCCGGGAATGCAACAAGGTGGCGGAACCGGCCCTTTGCTATACCGGGGACATCCTGGACCCGGAACGGGATAAGTATAATCTGAAATACTTTGTGGATATGGCCAGGGAACTGGAGCGGGCCGGGGCCAATATCATCGCCATCAAAGATATGGCGGGCCTGCTGAAACCCCAGGCGGCCTACGAGCTGATCAGCGCTATGAAGGACGCGGTGTCAGTGCCTATCCATCTCCACAGTCACGAAGGAAGCGGTAACACCATCTACACCTATGCCCGGGCCATCGACGCCGGGGTGGATATCGTGGATGTGGCCATGAGCGCCATGAGCAACGGGACAAGCCAGCCTTCCGCGGCCAGCCTGTATTACGCTTTGGAAGGACATCCCCGCCAGCCTAAACTGAGCGTGGATGCGCTGAATGAATTCTCCCGTTACTGGGAGACCGTCCGTCCTTACTACAAAGCAGCGGATAAAACCGAGAATTTCCCGAATCCGGAAACATATATACACGAGATGCCCGGCGGGCAGTACACCAACCTGAAGCAGCAGGCCGCTGCCCTGGGGCTTCTGAGCCGCTGGGAGGACATCAAGGACATGTACCACCGTGTCAGCATGATGTTCGGTGATCTGATCAAGGTTACGCCGTCCTCCAAGGTGGTGGGCGACATGACCCTTTACATGGTACAGAACGAAATTTCGGAAGAGGATGTGTATGCCAACGGAGATACCATGGACTTTCCGAAATCCGTCATCGAGTTCTTTGAAGGACGCATTGGCACACCCTACGGCGGCTTCCCGAAACGGCTGCAGAAAATTGTGCTGAAGGGTAAAAAGCCCATTGCCCAGCGCCCCGGCGCCGTGCTTCCTCCTGTGGATTTTGAAGCCGTGCGGAAAAAACTGGAGGAGATGAACGCTCCTACTACGGACGAAGCGGTTTCCTCTTACTGCCTCTATCCCGATGTGTTCAAACAGTGGGTGGCCCGCTGCGAGGAATACGGCGATGTAAGCGTGCTGGATACACCTACTTTCTTCTTTGGCATGACAATAGGCGAAGAAGTGGATGTGGAAATCGAAAAAGGCAAGGTGGTCATCATCAAACTGGTTCATATCAGTGAGCCCAATGAAAACGGAAAACGCACCGTTTCCTTTGAATTCAACGGCATGCCCCGTGAACTGGAAATCTTCGATAAGAATGTGAAGACGGAAAAGGTAACCCGCAAGAAAGCGGATAAGACGAATCCCGGCGAAGTCGGCGCTACCCTGTCCGGTTCCGTGGTGAAGGTGCTGGTGGAAAAAGGCCAGAGCGTCACCAAGGGAACGCCGTTGCTGGTTACCGAAGCAATGAAGATGGAGACCACCATCGCCGCGCCTATCGGAGGTATTATCGGCCAGATCCATGTACAGGCCGGCAGCCGCATTGAGAGCGGGGATTGTTTGCTGGAGATCGATTCGAAGAATTAAGTTTTATCTGCTCATTAACGCAGCTTGTTTACAGGCTGCGTTTTAATTTTACATTAATTTCATTTATGTCATATTGCAAAGGCGGCACTTTCGCGATAGAATTAACTATCATATTTATATGTTAATTTAGAGTATAATGATCTGCTGCGAGGTGGAATAAGTTTATGAACAACAATAACAAAAACAATAATGACAATGGCAAAAAACCTCTTTACTATTATTACGTCCTGGCCCTGGTAGTGCTGATGTTTTTGAACACCTCGGTATTCCCTGCTATGTTCAAGACAAAAGTGTCAGACCTGTCCTATGATTCCTTTATCCAGATGGTGGACGAAGGGAAGTTTGCCAAGGTTGAGATCAGTGACAAGCGGATCGCGGCGACAGCGAAAGATCCGGAGGATAAGAAAATTTATGTCACCGGTCGGGTGGAGGACAACCAGCTGGTAGAAAAGCTGATGAAAAGCAAGGTGACGTTTTCCCAGGTCATTCCTAAAGAAAGCGGACCGTTGGAGAGCCTGTTTTTTAACTGGATCCTGCCGATTCTTTTCTTCTTTGTGATTGGCCAGCTCATTATGCGTTACATGTACGGCGGCAAGGGCTTCGGCGGCATGGGGAATTTCGGCAAGAGCAATGCCAAGGTGTACATGCAGGCCCAAACCGGCGTCACGTTTGCGGACGTGGCAGGGCAGGACGAAGCCAAGGAAGCCCTGGTGGAACTGGTGGACTTCCTGCATAATCCCGGCAAGTATTCGTCTATCGGCGCCACGATGCCGAAAGGCGCATTGCTGGTAGGACCTCCCGGCACTGGCAAGACCCTGCTGGCCAAAGCCATCGCCGGGGAAGCGAAAGTTCCCTTCTTCAGTATTTCCGGTTCTGAATTTATTGAGATGTTCGTCGGCATGGGCGCGGCCCGTGTCCGCGACCTGTTCAAGGAAGCCCAGAAAAAGGCTCCCTGTATCGTCTTTATCGACGAAATCGATGCTATCGGCAAAAAGCGTGACAGCGGTGCTTTCGGAAGCAACGATGAACGGGAGCAGACTTTGAACCAGTTGCTTTCCGAGATGGACGGTTTTGACGGCAGCAAGGGCGTCATCATTTTAGCAGCTACCAACCGGCCGGAATCCCTGGACGCTGCTTTACTGCGCCCGGGCCGCTTTGACCGCCGTATCCCGGTGGAGTTGCCAGACCTGAAAGGGCGTGAGGCGATTCTGAAGGTTCACGCCAAAGACGTTAAGATGCGTGACGACGTGGACCTGAAGAAGATTGCCCGTTCCACTCCCGGCGCCAGCGGCGCGGAATTGGCCAACATCATCAACGAGGCAGCCCTGTGTGCCGTGCGTAACAAGCGGGATAAAGTGACCAATGCCGACCTGGAGCAGGCGGTGGATATCATCATCGCAGGTTACCAGCGCAAGAGCATGGTCATCTCCGAAGATGAAAAGAAGAATACGGCCTACCATGAGATCGGCCATGCCCTGGTGGCGGCCAGCCAGACCCACAGCGCACCGGTGGAAAAGATTACGATCATCCCCCATACCAACGGCTCCCTGGGTTACACCATGCAGGTGGACGAACAGGAAAAAGTGAATTACACGAAGGAAGACCTGTTTACCAAAATCGTGACCTTTACCGGCGGCCGGGCGGCGGAGGAAGTGGTGTTCAACCACATGACCGCCGGTGCCTCCAATGATATCGAACAGGCGACCCGTATCGCCCGGGCCATGGTGACCCGCTTCGGCATGACGGAAGAGTTCGGCATGATGGGTATGGAGACGATCCACAACGCCTATTTGGGCGGTGATGCTACCCTGACCTGCAGCGAGGCGACCCTGGCCAAGGTTGACCTGAAAGTCATGGAAATTATAAAGGAAGCCCACCAGAAAGCGCTGGCCATTTTACGGGAGCACCGGGAAGATTTGGACCGTCTGGCTGCGTACCTGCTGGAAAAGGAAACCATTACCGGTGTGGAATTTATGGCTATCCTGAACAATGAAGACCCGGTGGAAGCAGTGCGTCGGGCCGCGGAAGAGGCCGAGACCCGGAATGCGGAGCAACGTGTGAAGGATGAGGAAAAGGCTCGCCGGGAAGCGGAAGAACTGGCGGCCAAACAGGCCCAGTGGACGGCGGCTTCTGCAGAGGATGAGCAGAAAGAAGAATAGATTATTGGCAGTAAATATTGTTGTTTGCTTGCAGTCGATATGTAACACAAAATGCAAAACTCCCTGATAAATAGTTCAGGGAGTTTTGTTTTTATATGTTGTTTAATCTTTTTTCTGTATCAAATATTTTAAAATCGGGTAAAATATGTTAAAATACACTTGGTATTTTGTATACAGTATTATTTTTGCTTTTGCATAAGGCAATTGTCCAAGTTCATTTTGGCCAGGCTGACGATTGCCGTAATGATAAGGAATTATTATATGAAGCTGATTGAAACCGGTTATGCCAAGATCAATCTGGGACTGGATGTATCAGGACTGCGTCCGGACAAGTACCACGAAGTGTCTATGGTGATGCAGGCTATCAGCCTGGCGGATACCCTGACCTTTACGGGAAGCCCGGAACTGATCGTAACTACGGATCTGCCAGGGTTGGATGGAGGACCTGACAACCTGGCTTATAAAGCTGCCTTGCTCATGGGAGAATATGCCCACCGGGATCCCAAAGTGCATATCCATATTGAGAAAAAGGTTTTTATGGCTGCCGGGCTTGCGGGGGGAAGTACGGACGCCGCCGCGGTGCTGCGGGGCCTGAATCGGTTTTGGGAGCTGAATTTGCCGGCGGATAAGCTGGAGCGGCTGGGCGCGAAACTGGGTTCGGATGTTCCCTTCTGTGTAGCAGGTGGGACGGCGCTGGCTGCTGGCCGTGGCGAGATACTGACGCCGCTGCCGGATTTACCGCCCCTGTGCCTGGTGTTGGCGAAACCGCCCATGGAAATATCCACGCCTTGGGCCTATAGGGAATTTGATAAGCAGAAAAATGTGATCCATCCGGATATAGAAGGCATGGTCCAGGCCGTGCGGGTCGGTGATGTGCAGGGTGTACTGCGGCGTTGCGGCAATGTTCTGGAGCCGGTGACGGCCGGGGCCCATCCGGAGATCCGGGAGATACGGCAGCAAATGTTGGAAAATGGCGCGGAAATGGCCATGATGAGCGGCAGCGGCCCTACCGTGTTTGGCATAGTAAAGGATAAGGAAACCGGCGAAAAGGTCGCCGAAATGCTGCATTCGCCAGGTTTGGAAACGGCGGTTGCGGAACTGGTTGGGAGGAAGAGTGTATGAGCGGACATCTGGAACAGATTCGTCTGGACAGTTATAAACCTTTGCGGGAATTGGTGTGCGAGCACATCCGGGAAGCGATTATCAACGGCGTCTTCGCGCCGGGTGAACGGCTGATGGAAATCCAAATGGCGGATGAAATGGGCGTAAGCCGCACGCCGGTGCGGGAAGCGATCCGTAAGCTGGAGATGGAAGGCTTTGTGGTGATGATCCCCCGGCGGGGCACCTACGTTTCCAATATGTCTATCAAGGATATCAACGATGTGTATGAGATCCGTATCAGCCTGGACACTCTGGCGGCGGGGCTGGCGGCCGAGCGCATCAGCGACGAGGAACTGGAAGAGCTGCAGCGCCTGCTGGTGAAGGTCGGTCATGCTATTGAAGAAAACGATATGGCCAAAGTAGTGGAAGCGGACATCGAATTCCATGATGTATTGTACAAAGCCAGCCGCAACGAGCGGCTGCGCAACATTATCAACAACCTGCGGGAACAGATTACGGTGATCCGCGGCGTTTCCATGCGGTATCCGGGGCGATTAAAAGATACTCAGGATGAGCATCGCCGTCTGGTGGAAAGCATTGCGGCCCGGAATGTGGAAAAGAGTCAGGAGGCGGCCCGCATCCATCTGGAAAATGCGGAACGAACCCTGATGATCGCCATGTCAGAGCGGAAAGGCAGCGACGATATCAGGAAATCCTTTACGGCAAAAAAGTGACGGACCATTATGAATACAGAGACGTTGAATCAAAGGGAGGCGCCGGATTGCCGGCGTCTTCTTACATATAATATGGTGATCCTGGCCGGCGGCGGGGGGACGGTGTCCCTGCCGGGGCAGGGGGAACGAGCCAGGGCGCTGGCGGAACTGAAAGGCCGGCGTCTGCTGGATTATATCATGGAGGCGGTGCGGCAAAGCCGACGTATTGCGTCTGTGATTTTGGTGACCCACAGTGCTCATTTCAAAGCTTTCCGAAAGGCAGCCGTTCCGGGCCTTCTGCTCTGCGCCTGTGACGGCAGTATGGCGGAATGTGCTGCAGCAGCGATCCGGAAGCTGCGGGAATTGCCGGGACACGAAGGCATTGCGAAAGTCGTAACCGTATGTGACGATCTTCCCTTTCTGACAGGCGAGGCGCTTGATGATTTCATCGCCCGGGCGGAAGCGATGCATGCGGACGCGGCCTACGCCATTGTCCGGAAAGAGGCGTGCCTGCGGGACTATCCCTCGTTGCGGCGTACGTTCTTTCATTTAAAAAAAGGTGATTTTACCGGCGGCAACGTCTCGCTGGTTTCCGTTTCGTTATTTCCAGGTTGTATTGATAAGATGAAGGAAGTATTTTCACTGCGTAAGAACCCGCTGAAGCTGGCGGCCTGGTTAGGACCTTCCTTTATAATTAAGCTGCTGCTGCGGCAGCTGTCCCTTGCGGAGGTGGAACAAAAGGTTTCAGTCTTGTTCGGGTACCGGGGGCGGGCTGTGGTTACAGATTACGCCTGCATCGGTACGGATTTGGATAAGGCAGAGGAATGGGCGGAGGCGGAAAAGTATTTGTAATTCTATCCGTTGCATATTATAATGAAACCGGTATCGAAGTGTTTTTAAGCGGACGGTTAATATGTTGGGACTCGTTGCAGGCATGTTGCTAATGCGCTTTACAAGAAATAATTTGTTTGTGTATTTTAATACGGACTAAAGGAGAGAAAAATGATGGCAAAGTTAACAGCTGTAATTTTGGCGGCAGGAAAAGGCACCCGGATGAAATCCAAACTGCCCAAGGTGCTGCATAAAGTAGGCGGGCATCCCATGCTGGAACATGTGATGGACGCGGCGGAAGCGGCAGGCTGTCGGGATAATGTGGTGGTGATCGGTCACGGTGCGGAGCTGGTACGGGAACTGGTGGGAAACCGGGCCCGGATTGCCTTGCAGGCGGAGCAGCTGGGAACCGGTCATGCAGTGCTGCAGGCAGCGGATACCCTGAAGGATTTTACCGGTACGGTAATGATTCTCTGCGGGGATACTCCCCTGCTGGAAGCGGTCGAGCTGCAGAAATTTTATGAAGAACATGTAAGATCTGGCGCGGCGGCTACCGTGATGTCGGCTATGATGGAGGATCCTTTCGGTTACGGCCGTATCCTGCGGGATGCCAATGGGGACGTGGCCGGTATCGTGGAGCAAAAAGACGCCACGGAGGAACAGAAGTTAATTAAGGAAATCAACACCGGCAACTACTGCGTGGAAGCGCCGCTGCTGTTTGAAGTGTTGAAAACACTGGGCAACAATAATTCCCAGGGTGAATATTACCTTACGGATGTGTTGGCCAAGCTGCGGGGCATGGGTAAAAAAGTCGGCGGCGTGGTCACTGCCGACAGCGATATGATCATGGGCGTCAACAGCCGCCGCCAGCTGGCCGAAGCGGAAAACGTCATGCGCTGCCGAATCCTGGAAAAACTTATGGACGAGGGCGTGACCGTCATGGATCCCGCGTCCACTTTTATAGAAAAGAGTGTAAAGATTGCGCGGGATACGACGATTTATCCGTATACGTGGCTGCAGGGGGAAACGGTCATCGGGGAAGACTGCGAGATCGGGCCCAATGTATGCATGGCAAATGTGAAGGTGGCGGACGGCTGTCACCTTCAGTTTGCCCATGTGCATGACTGCGAGATAAAGAAAGGCACTGCGGCAGGCCCCTATATAGAGCTTGGACCGGATCCGGCAGCAGGGAAGGCGTAAACCTGTCATCATACAAACGAGTAGAATCAGTGTTTCTTTAAGAGCTTTGAAAAAACGCTTGTGAAAAATATGATTTTTGTTATATACTTAATAGGGTGTTTTTAAAACAGTTCTTTTGGTATTTTTGCGGCAATTCATTTCAGGAAACCGAAGGATGCAGGGGAGGCAGTCCAAATGTTGGCAAACGAAGACAAATTCAGGATTTTTACAGGCAACGCAAATCCGGACCTGGCACGGGAGATCGCGGCTTATCTGGGAACTACGTTAGGCGATGCGGTCATCAACCGTTTTAACAACGGCGAAGTGCAGGCAATGATCAATGAAAGCGTTCGCGGCAAAGATGTGTTCATTGTGCAGCCCACCTGCGGCCCTATTGTCAATGACAATGTCATGGAATTGCTGATTATGGCAGACGCCTTTAAACGGGCTTCCGCCAACCATATCATCGCGGTGATCCCCTTTTACGGTTATGCGAGACAAGACCGCAAAGCCCGCGGGCGTGAACCCATTACGGCCAAACTGATGGCTGATATCCTGCAGTGCGCAGGTGTTACCCGTGTTGTAACGATTGATTTGCATGCAGCCCAGATCCAGGGCTTCTTCAATATTCCACTGGACCATATGCCGGCTGCGCCTGTACTGGCAGATTATATTAATCAAAAGCATCTGGACGACATGATCGTGGTTTCTCCTGACCTGGGCGGCGTTAGCCGTGCCCGTGTCTTTGCGGAACGCCTGAATTGCGGTCTGGCTATCATTGATAAACGCCGTCCGGAGCCGGGCGTGGCGGAAGTTATGAACCTCATCGGCAGCGTGGAAGGCAAAACTGCTATTATGGTAGACGATATGGTTGATACGGCAGGTTCCCTGACCGAAGGCGCCAAAGCGCTCAAGAAGTTTGGTGCTAAAGAAGTGTATGCCTGCTGTACCCATCCCGTCCTGACCGATCCGGCCATGAGCCGTATCGCTTCTTCGGAAATTACGGAACTGGTAGTGACCAATACCATACCGTTGCCTCCGGCGAAGAAGCACCCGAAGATCAAAGTGCTGTCCATTGCCCCGATTCTGGCAGAGACCATGCTGCGCATTTATAACGACTGGTCCGTAAGCCAGCTGTTTGAAGAGGTGTAAGGATAAGGATTTGTCAGAGTTAAGGAATGCATTTTCCGGGTTTATGGATATGCTTTTGTCCGGTGGTTCCTTACGATTTGGTTTTCTCAGGCTCCGTGCCACATTTGCGGAGCCTTTCTTTTATTTTTGTTGTATTAAGGTTATAGTTCTTCGTATGAGTTTGTTATTTTGCCTTTGTTGCTGTACGCGTTTATAATGTCGTGTGAACGTATCGTATTTTATATAAGGTTGTTTTTATGCGAGTGATATATATCAAGGGGGTCTTTTACCTGGCGGCGCTGTTTCTGCTTTGGACAGGACGCTGGGGCAAGATTTCCCGGAAGACGGCGGCGGTGGTTTCGATAATCTGCCTGTTGGCAGGTTCCGGCGCACTGGCGGCGGCGGTGGTTCCCTGGGGAAACAGTTACGGAATAACCGTGAACCGCCTATCAGATCTGCCCGACAGCGGGAAGTTTTCGGCACCGGTATCCGCTGTGGGGAGCGGTAAGGCAACTCCTTTCGTTGCGGCACCTGGTAAGACAGTTCCTTCCATTGCGGAGTCTGGCAGATACATTGCCCTGACCTTTGATGACGGGCCTTATCCCCCTTATACCGACCGGTTGCTGGATGTGCTTAAAGAGAAGAAAATACATGTTACATTCTTTCTGGTGGCGGAACAGGCTCAGAAGTATCCGGAACTGGTGAAACGTATGGCGGCAGAAGGACATACGGTAGGATTGCACGCCTTCCGGCACCGGGATTTTCTGAAGTTGACGGGGCAAGAAGCACAGGAGAATCTGGCACTGGGGAAAAAAGTGCTGCATGACATTACCGGTACAGACCCGGTGTACTGGCGGCCGCCCCACGGATTCCGTGATGTTTCGGTTATGAAGCTGGCCGTCCGGGAATGCCTGACGGTGGTGAACTGGTCGGCAGCGCCCCGGGACTGGACCGGAATCGACAGGCAGGAGATTTATAATCGAGTTATGGACAAAGCGGAAGCGGGAGCTATCGTCCTGCTGCACGATGGGGACAGCCCGTTTTACAAGGCATCCCGGCAGGCAACGATAGATGCGGTGGGTCCCCTTATTGACAGTCTGCGGGAAAAAGGGTATCATTTGGTATCGTTGGAAGAATATGTGCAGAGGGAACACTGATGAGACGGTGAAAGAAGGCAGTGGACACTGTTTTGCGAAAGCAAGATTAACGGCCGGAACAAATTCAATTGGTTTGAGTATTATAGTCAGAGGAATAAGTAAATGAAGATTATTGCAGGGTTGGGGAACATCGGCAAAGAGTATGATAAGACCCGTCATAATATCGGTTTTATGGTGGCCGACGAGCTGGCCCGGCGCTGGAACCTGGAAGGCGCCTGGCGGACGGACCGGAATGCCATGTATGTGGAGTACCGGGCGCCGGAAAAAGTGTTCCTGCTGAAGCCGGTAACGTACATGAACTTAAGCGGCAACGCGGTGGGCCCCTGGGCTCACTTCTATAATATTGCGCCGGAGGATGTGGCGGTTGTCCACGACGACATGGATCTGCCATTGGGAACCATCCGAATCCGGAAGAACGGATCCAGCGGCGGCCATAATGGGATAAAATCTATCATTAGCCAGCTGGGGACGGATGTTTTCCCCCGGTTCCGGCTGGGCATCGGCCACCCGGCTCACGAACAGGAAGCGGTGATCAGTCATGTGCTGCATCCGTTTGCCGGTGACGATAAACAAATCATTGACGAAGCTGTAAAAAAGATGGCGGACGCCCTGGAGCTTTGGCTGAAAGAAGGCGGTGACCTGGACAAGGTGATGCAGAATTTCAACACCAAGCCGGCCAAGGCAAAGAAGCGTGCGGAAAAGGAAGCGGCGGAAACAGAAAGTAATTTGTAAAATTTCTGAAACTGCCACTTGCGCTCCGTAAAAGAGTGTGGTATTATGATTAGGCGTTAATGTCGGGAAACATTAAGGTAAATAAAAAAAGAGGTGCATAGAAATGAAAGAAAAGATCCATCCGAAATTTTATACTGACTGCAAAGTAACCTGTGGCTGCGGCAACACTTTCATCACCGGCTCCACCAAACCGGAGCTGCGCGTGGATGTATGCAGCAAATGCCATCCGTTCTATACCGGCCAGCAGCGCAGCGTA
>JAFZIG010000160.1 GCA_017554485.1 Acidaminococcaceae bacterium
CGCCCTTTCACGGCGGTATCAGCGGTTCGAATCCGCTACCGGTCACCATATTTTTTTTTGGGCGCTTAGCTCAGCTGGGAGAGCGTCTGCCTTACAAGCAGAATGTCAGCGGTTCGATCCCGTTAGCGCCCACCAATTAAAAACTGTAAGAACAGGACGGGTTCAAAGCCTGTCTTTTTTATTTTCTCTTTCAATAATATAAAACAATATATTACATTATAATTTTATTTAATTTCCAATTTATGATATAATATAAAATCATATATAGTCAGACAAGATATGGAATCGCTAATCGAAAGGATGTTTTTCATGTTATCTGTTAAAAAATATTCGTGCCTGCTGTTTGTGGCGGTGTTACTCGTATTTGAGGCATTCCCGGTTATGGCGGCGGAGTTGTCGGTTAAAGAAAGCAAGACAAAATCCGGAGTTATAAATATCACTGTGCCGTATATTTCCGGAGCAGCTGGCGGGAAACGGATCGACAATCTGGTTAATCAGACTATTTTTACATATATCAATTTGCAATTGAAACAAGTATTGGATGAACAAGAAGTAAAGGACTTTGACGCAGTGCATAAGGATGTATCCGAAGTAAACGATATGCAGCGTTATAATTCGGAACTGGTTAAATATACAAACAAAAGAATTGCAAGCAAAAATGACACCGGGAAGGTGACCGCGTCCTGGTATGTTCACAATGATTATGAAGTCAAAACAACCAAAGATACGTTCTTTTCTCTGATTTTAAAAATAAAAACGTATACGGGCGGACCCAGTGACATTATTACGTGGAAAACCATGAATTTTGATCTGAAAGATGGCAGGCTGTTGGAGTTAAAGGATCTGTTTGAAGCGGAAGCAGATTATGCAACACGGCTGCAGATGCTGATCGGATACCAGCAGATGGGTCGGGCACGGTTGCTGCATCATATTAAAGGGAAAGAATTAAAAACGCCCGAACCGGTTACGATCACCGGGCAGGAAGCATTCTATGTAGATGATCATTACAATCTGGGTATCATCCTGCAGATGGCCGGAAATGATAAATCTGCCGGCGGAATGCAGATTTATGATATTTCGCTGAACGATTTCGCGGATCTGATCAAACTGTAATTGCCTGCGTGCGACAGGAAATGCCATTGCGCAGATTACCAGATCAGGTAACAGCGTTTAAAAGGAGTTGATTCCCATGAACAAAGAAGAGTTAAAGGCTGCGGTATGCAAAGCCATCGATGCTGCCGTGCCTGACATCGAGAAGCTGGCATCGTGCATTGAAAGAGAACCGGAGCTTGGCTTCAAGGAAACCAAAACTGCCAAAAAGGTGGAAAACTATATGAGGTCTTTAGGCCTGGATCCCCAGACCGGCCTGGCCCTCACCGGCGTGAAAGTCCGGGTGAAAGGAAACAGGCCCGGTCCCACCGTAGCGGTGTTGGCGGAACTGGATGCCATCGGTACCCCGGACAGCCCCAAGGCCGATCCCCTTACCGGCGCGGCCCACACCTGCGGTCACTTCCTCCAGACTTCTGTCATGCTGGCGGCCTGTACCGGCATCATCAGATCCGGTGTGATGAAAGAACTGGCGGGAGACGCGGTGTTCTTCTCCGTACCGGCAGAGGAATACGTGGAGATCACCTACCGCAAGAGCCTGCGGGAGCAGGGAAAGCTTCATTACATCTGCGGCAAGGGCCAGCTCATCTACGAAGGCCACTTTGATGACATCGACATGGCCATGATGATGCACTCCCAGGCCAACATGCCCCAGAAGGCGGTGGCCATCGGCAGTTCCAGCAACGGCTTTGTAGGCAAGACCGTGCAGTACATCGGCAAGTCCGCCCACGCGGCCAATGCACCCCACGAAGGCATCAACGCCCTGAATGCGGCCTGTCTGGGCCTCATGGGTATCAACGCCCTGCGGGAGACCTTCCGGGAACAGGATATCATCCGGGTGCACCCCATCATCACCAAAGGCGGCGACCTGGTGAACAACGTGCCGGCGGACGTGCGCATGGAACTGTACGTGCGGGCAGCCACCATGGAAGCCATCGACAATACCCACCGGCGTGTGGACGCGGCCCTGAAAGCCGGCGGCGACGCTGTAGGCGCCCAGACTATTGTGGAGACTCTGCCGGGCATGCTGCCCCTGCATTGCTGCAAAGAGATGAACGAACTCTTCGTGAACAATGTGAAAGAGTTCTCCCCCGAAACGGAGATCCTGGACTCCGGTCACTTCAGCGCCTCCACGGACATGGGGGATGTGTCCCATCTTATGCCGGCCATCCATCCTTTCATCGGCGGCACCGATGGAGCCTTGCACACCAAAGACTTTACCGTGACGGACTTTGATGCGGCGGTGGTCACCCCGGCCAAAGCTTTCGCCCGTATGATCGTTGACCTGCTGTACAATGACGCAGGCTGCGCGAAGAAAATCATAGCGGACAACAAACCGTTGCTGACCAAAGAAGAGTACATCGCCAAATGCGATTCGTATTTTTCTAAATGAAGTTTGCGTACGCAGTGCTCTGAAAAAATAGAAGTTGTGAAAGCGTTAAGCACCGCAAAATATTAAGATTTGCAAAAGCACAACACGTAAAAATTTTTCCCAAAATAATTTCAGGGAAACAAAATTTATTGCGTTATAATTTCATTTTAAGTTTCTCTGTGATTATAAAAAATATTTTTAAGGAAGTGAGTGAAATGAAAGATTTCCGTCTTCACCTGATCGTCCTGGTGCTGATTGTGATTGCGGAAAAGATCGGCAACATATCCTTCAAGGTTGGCGTCGGCACCATCGTGCTGCTGCCCATGATGTATGCGTTGCTGATGGGCGTGGCCA
>JAFZIG010000161.1 GCA_017554485.1 Acidaminococcaceae bacterium
AGCTGGTAGTATCTCATGTACAGGCGGAAAGCGCATGAGGGGGAGAAAAAGATCATATAAAGCGCCATAAACAGGGTGACGCCGGAACCGCACAGGACTTCCCAGACCAGGCGGTGATGGATGGTTTTGATATTCCGGGCAATCAGCATCAGCATCAGCACAATGCCGCAGAAAAAGATCAGCGTACCGAAATTGCGCAGCGTCTGGGCCTGGGCCAGGGGCAGGCGCATATGGCTGATCAGCTGGAAGAGCTCCAGGTCCAGCGACCGGAGCGGAAAGCCCTGGGGCGTGGCATACATGGAGGTGCTGCTGGTCTGGAACAGTACGGCGACAGAGGTAATACTGATCCCCGCGTTCATCAGGAACAGCGGGAATCCGTAGCGGCTGCGGAACGAAAAGCCCAGCAGCAGAACCGCGGAAATGACCAGGATTACAATGCTCAGCGCCATAAGCGGTATCTTCCTCTTTCCGGCATTTACGGCAAGCCGTTGAATAACTGTATGCTAACACAGACCCGGCTTTGTTTCAAGAGAAGGGATTGGCGGGCGGCGGTTATAAAACGGTTTTATCATGATCATTCCCGAAGCCTGAGCAAAAAAAAACGCTGAAAACGATTTCATACAATTAAGCAAATGTAAATAAATGGTATTTTGATTATGTTGTTCTTCTGTATACAGACAACATCCGAACGAATTAAATGGGAAATAATGCCAAACTCCTTTTGTACGAACAACTTCGTGGGATTTTGTATACAAATATTTCTGTTGACAGGGGCCTTGAAGGGACAGTATAATCACAACAGATGAAAAAAAGAGGGCAACAATTGACCAGATTAAACAGTCTGGTAGCTTCCGTTTTCGGCTCAAAACTACGATTAATAACAGAATGATAATATGCAAACGTTTGTTCTGGCCAGATGGCTATGACATAAATAAAGGAGGGATACCCAAATGAAGAAACTCTTATCACTGGTTCTGGCTCTTGCTCTTGTGCTTGGCATGACAGCAGCAGCCGGTGCGGAGACGGTCACTGAACTGCCCCGCAACGAGACGCTGTATCACGGCGGCTGGCAGTACGGTGCCATCGCGGCATGGAATCCGCTGCATACCAACAGCAACAACTCCATGGCGATTTCCGCGAACGCCCGCGGAAGCCGTACGACCGTCTGGGAAACGTTGTATATGTACAACTCTCTCGACGGCAAGCTTTACGGCCTGCTGGCAGAAGATGAATATGCCTGGAACGAAGACATGACCCAGCTGACCTTCGGTCTGAAGGCTGCTGCGAAGTGGAACGACGGCACCCCCGTGACTGTGGACGATGTGGTTGCGACCTGGGAAGCCTGGAAGGCTCTGGACGGCGCCAACGCCACATATGCCGGCTATAAAGATTATATCGCCGGCATCGAAGCAGTGGACGGAAAGATCGTTATCACTGCCCAGGTGAACGCTGAAGGCAAACCCGTCAATCCCCTGCTGGTCTATGACTATCTGAGCGGCACCTATATCTTCCAGAAAGCCTGGCTCGACAGCATGTTTGAAAAGCATGGCAACGACGCCAACGCCATCTGTGAAGATACCTGCAGCGACAAGGATGTGCCCTACAGCGGCCCCTACACCTTCTACTTTGACAATGACCAGCTGGTCGTCCTGGTCCGTGATGACAACTACTGGGGACAGGATGCTTCCATGTGGGGCAAACTGCCGGTGGCAAAGTATCAGGCCCATACGATCTACAGCGGCAATGATGCTTCCCTGGTTGCCTTCCGTGAAGGCCAGATCGACGTGAACCAGCAGTTC
>JAFZIG010000016.1 GCA_017554485.1 Acidaminococcaceae bacterium
ACTCGTTTATCGCCATTTTTTTCATATCTTATCTCGTATTCAGTGACTTCGGCCTTTTTGCTTTTCATCACAATTTCATACTCGGTGGTAAACCGCATACCGCTCAGGCGGAGCGTGACAATCTCAAAAGACGTAATTTTATCGGATGGATTTTCTGAACCAAAAGCTTGTGAAACAGATGGAAAAAGCATCATCGTCGCAGCCAGTAACAGGAAAGTGAATAATTTTTTCATTTTATTTCTGTTCATTTTTATTCCGCCTTTTGCATTTTTTATATTTAAATTTATTATATCACAAAATTGACAGTGACGGAAATATTTTTCTAATTATATCATACTCATCGTTGCTGAGCAAAACTGCAATTTGCCGTACTATAACAAAACAGCCGTGGAAACCTCCACGGCATCTGAATCATTTACTGCGATAAATTGAAATTTGTCAGTCTGTTGCCGAAGCCAGCAATACAACAAACCGGTCCCTCCGGCTGTCATATACGCTCCAGCACGACGCGCCCCACCATTCATGCCCGGCGTCAAAAACATCCGACCAGTCCGTTGTCCATTCATACGCTTCCAGACCGTCCGCACCGTCCGGAAACAATACAGCATTGATCCGCCGAAGGTCTTCCGGCCCGTACCTCGTCCCATGAGGCGGTTCCAGAAAAGCATACCAATACGGTATCTCTTTACCGAAGTTTTCATCGTTGGGAACCCAGTCACTGTTATATTTCTTATTTCCGTAATAGTCTTTGCGCAGTACTTCCGGAACAAAAAGGAGTTCTTTGGGATCAATCCGTTTTGCCGCTGCTTTCCCGATATCGCAGGTAAACAGATGCAGCCGGTCCGCATACTCTTTTCCGAAAAGCTCTTCCGCTTTTTTTATGGTCTGCTTTTCGTTTTCATTTATCATATGCATTGCAAAAAGAAGGGCTGCCCTGTGTGATTCTATTCCATTATACGGTCTTTCATCCGCCATAAGAAAGAATTCCACGCCTTCCGGTTCTTCTTTCTCTATGATTTTATCGAGTTCGTCATTTTTCAGCTCATACATATCTTTCACCTTCACCATTCTTTTTTCAAAATGGCATACATCCGGCGCATCCTCTCATTGATTCCGCAAAATATTCATTCATATAATTATAACAAAACAGCCGTGGAAATTCCACGACCGTTGAAAAGAGTTTACATTAAATTACTAACCAGCGGTGAGAAAGTCTTCGCAAAAACGTCAACGATTGCTATTCCATGGATTTATGTGCCTATGGCTTCGAAACTCGGGCTTCGCCCTCAAACAGTCTCGCCATGACGGCACATTTCATCTCGTGGAATAACGCAATCGTTTCCTACATTTTGCTCAGAACTTTCCCGCCTTTTCTTAATTATTTACTTTTCGCTATACGAAAACTTTTCCTAACCAATCTGATCTGCCCGTCTTCCTGCATCTCGTGCAAGCAACGCTCCGCCACGTTATACAATCTTTCTATCAATTCAAAGCTGATATCATAACAGCGATCAAACGCTTTGGAAGGAGAGGGACAATAGATTTCCGGCATAACGCAAGAAAAGCCCCATACAACCTCTTCACAGAGATCCTCAAGCCTTTTCCTTTTGAACTCCGGATCAGCAATGCGTTCCAGCAAAACTTTTTTGATAACTTCTTTATTTCGTTTTAACAGGCACTGCCGTTTCGCCACCTTCAGCGGTACTACGTCCAACCGCTTCTCCATTTGCAATGCGCCCACCTTCGTAAACTGCAACGGCTGCGCAAGCGCCGCGTCCAGTTTCGGAAGGTTTTCGTCATACAGCTGTACATAGAGTTCCCGTTTCTTCCAGTCTTTCAACGACCTCTGAAAATGAACCACTTCATCGCCCCGGACTACAAGATAGCTGTATTCAAATTTTGGCACATGGTCAACATTGCGGTATAGATGCATCCATCCTTCGCTTTTCGGAAACACCGGTTCAAAACGCTTTTGTAACTCCGGAATAATAAAGTCCCGATACGCTTTCTTATAACAATGCTTGCCGTTAATTTCATAAATGAATTCCGCTTCATAAACCTTTATATTAATCTTAGGGAAATCCCCTGTAAATGTAATTTTTTCCATAAGCCCTCCCCGCGCCTAATTAATTTCACTCAGCAAACAGATTCATTTTTAATTTTCTTCTCCGTTTGAATCTCCGTCATCACCATTAAGCGCTGCCTTTATTGCCTTGTATTTCCTGATCTCTTTCTCTCTTTCAATCTCTTCGCGGAGGGTATCCGAAAATTTTCTCACGGAATCAAGAAACGCTGCGTCGTTTCCCATATCAAAGTCAAAGATATCCTCATCTTTTAACACCTGCGCGTCTCCCTTCACCGACTGAATGACATCTTCCGGCACAGGCAAGTTGTCCTCGTCGCACCAGCCTACTAATTTGCCAAAGTCAATTATCGTAAAAAGAGACTTCTTAAAAGCTTCATTTGCTGCTTCGTCCGGAACAGCCTCTTTTGAGTAATTTGCTTTCTCCAATGTTGTCCTCCTTTTCGTTACGGCCAAAGCCCAACCCTTTTCTCCAGTTTTTGCGCTTTCACATTCTCGCAAACGTGTCCATAAACTTTGCCACGCTCTTCATGAAAGCAATGTCGCCAGTTAGGTCAAATTCGTAAAGGCCGTCCTCATTTAAACGACGGGCGGCTTGCATGGCCTTTTTAATATCCTCATCTGTTACCATTTTGCCTGTTAGACCGCCCATTACAAGTTTCTCGTCAAAATCCATAACAATGTGCAGCGCTTCCATGGACTCATTATATTTAGCATCCTCTACCTTCATATTCATATTTTCTTCAACGTTATTCATAATCTTCACCTGTGTCCCTATTCCTTTTACCTGCTTTTCACGGATTCGGCCCTACGCCTTCCGTCGTTGTCAGGTACTCAATCACCGGATTTACTAGTTTGGGATCTTTTACAATGACCTCCACTTCATGGTCATTGTGGCCTGACATATATTTCCTGTTCGCATGCTTCGCATATATATTATACGGGAACAGAACCGTAATGACAAACTGAAACAAATCGCCCGTAACATTCACTACAATTCCATTCTCAAACTTCTTATAATTGCATAATTCATTTTCATCAGAAATCACAAACTCATCCGCAATCATATAGGCGCTGTAGGAAAGCCTCTCTCCCACGGCGCTCATGCAACGTTCCAAAAGCATCAGTTCTTCAGCCATGAATATCGCTACGATGGGTTCTTTGCCAGGATTCCAATGTGTTCCGATAAAAAGGTTCCCGATAAACTTTCCCTCTTTTACTGCTGAATAAAAATAGCAAACACCCGAATTACAAATCAAATCGCCTTTATTAAAAATGCGTGTCAGCAGCCCATCGGAAAAATCCCACTCCACCGGGTCCAATTTATAAGATGTATTCATAGAAACTTTAACTCCCAAACTTTTATTACCGTTATATTTATTGTGCCATTATGTTATTTGAATGAATCATCCCCGGAAAATCTGTACCCAGTAATGTCCGTAAGCCGAACCTTCCTTATAAAAATGCCCTACACCCAACTGGTTAAAACGTTTGTCGAGCATGTTAGCCCTGTGCCCCGACGAATGCATCCACTGATCAACGACAGCCTCCGGTGTCGCGCTGCCTGCCGCAATATTCTCACCCATAGCATGGTTGCGGTCGCGCACTAACGTAAAACAGCTGCTGCCATCAGGCCGGGTATGTGAAAAACTGCGCGTAATCTCTTCCGCGCGTACAGCGGTCGCGTTCATTAAATCGTTACTCAACCGCAACGGCGCCGCGCCTACTTTCACCCGTTCCGCATTCACCAACTGCAACACCTTCACAGCAAATTCAGGCGCCACAACCTGACTGTTTCCGCTATTATTGTACACGCCTGTTGTATTCTGCCCAACCGGCACACCTTCTGTCACTACGGGCGGGGATGCGTCACGGTGTTTTTGTTTGGCCAAAACCAACAGTCCAATTAACGCTGCCAAGCCCGCTACCGCAGCCGTATCATGTTTGGTCCATTTGTCATGATAGCGGTCATGGTGATGATGCCCATGTTTAGGCGGCGGGGGCGGCGCATGATGCTGAGCAGCAAACGCAGCCGCTGGCACAAACGCATATGTAATCATAACAGCAGATAAGGTTCCGGCAACCATTTTCACAAATCGCTTCTGTAAAGTCAGCATCTTGTTTTCCTCCTGTGATTGTATATTTTTGATTAATTATAATGATACAAAATATGTATGTTTTTTCTATGGTAACGGCAGCTAATTAAAATTATTCCAGCAACGCTGACAGACACATTTTAAATAATGCAAAAACAAAAACGTCTGTACCTGTTTTTTCATAAACAGATACAGACGCCTTATTATAACCAGCGAGTTACGCTACCCGCACAGGCGCACCGCTTTTCTCGGTGCGTTTTTTTACCGCGCATCGCCGCGCATGGCGGCGATGTTGCAGCTCAGTTCCCCGATTACTTCCGTCAGGCCTGCCAGCTTGTTTTCCATACGGACTAACAAGAACCAGCTGAGCACCACGGGGAAACCGAAGTCTTTAATGAAGCTGAAAACTTCCGTAGTATCCATAACGCATCCCCCGTTTCATCACTCTTCAACAGGGTTCAGAGTGGTCGTGCGCAGGCGGCCCTGCACCGCTTCCACGATGTCGCCGCCGCTGGTGTTGAAGATGTTGTTTTCCACTACCACCTGCATGGCGGCGTCAATTTCCGCCTTGGTCACACCGGCTTTAGGTTCCTCAATGTTCAGGGTTACCTTTTTGCCTGCGGCGTTACGAAAGATTAAATCCAAATCGGTATCAGAAGTCATATTCTTTTTCCTCCCATCAAATTAAAATTATTCTTCCATCAGTTCTGCCCGTTCTACCACTACCAGGCCGGTCATGTCGTTGTCGAACAGGCCGCCCAGGGCTTTGCCTACTGCCATCAGCTTTTCATCTTCCGCGTCCGGCTTCACGTTGGAGTAGACATAGCTTTTGTTAATCGCATTCCCGTCCGCGTCGCGGCCGCGGGCGATGGAAAGACTCAGGGTGCGTTTCGCTATGCTCTTTACTACTGCCATATGGTTTCACCTCCTTTCATAGCAGAAGCGATGTTTATTTCGCCTCTCTTTTATCCTTAAAGCCGCCAACTGCTATCAGTCAGGCCGCTGTAAGAACCTCCTGCGCCGCTGTAAAATCATCGCTGTTTTCATCCTGCCTGTCTACGAAGCCCTGCTCCCGCAGCTCCTGGTAGAACACCGCCTTACCCCGCAGCACTTCGCCGCCGGGGGCCAATTCGCCGTACAGTTCCACATCCGGCAAAAACCACAGATCCCAGCGCATATCGGGATCGCCGTCACCGGGGCCGTAGGCATCTTCAAAAGCAGCCTCACAGTGTGTCATCACCGTTTCCGGTGTAATGGGAAGAAACAATTCTTCACAGAGAATCGCCACCACATCGGCCATGACTTCAATCTGGATATCTGTGGGAGGTTCTGGGCCGAAATCAATCAGCGCACAGTCCGGCTTCGCGCAGTGATAATTTTCATAAGCCCGTTCCACTTCATACCCTTCGCAGCCGTCAGGCAGCCAGCAGCGGGCGTCCACGCCGCAGCACAGGGCGATACCGATGGCGCAGTGGTTCCGCATCCAGGTGTGGGTCTTGTACTCCGTCAGGTACTTGCAGTTCACATACACGGTGCCATCCCGGTCGATACACAGGTGGTAGTCGTCATAGACCTGGCCATAGTGCCCGGCGGTCCAGTGCAGGTAAATATTTTTGATGCCGCTTCGGACATCGCGGGCCATTGCCCGCAGTTCATTTTCACTGATTTTTACAGGGTTCTTTACGAACATGTTTCATCACACTCCTTTTCGTTTTGGGTTCCGTATTTTGCCCCCTACTTGTATAATCAAAATGACCCACGAAAATGCAAGTCGCTTTTTGAAAAAATTTTAATTTTTTTTGAGACCGTCTCTTACAGGCAAAAAAAAATGCCGGAGAACAGAATCTCTCTCCTGCGCAATATGTAAATGGAAGCAAAATAAAAACGCGCCGCAGCGGTTCCGTTTGGAATCACTGCGGCGCTGTCACGCGTGTCGCAAAAATAATCTTTCGTAAAAGCCTTACCGGCTATTTTGTTTTATACAGGCTGCACTGCCTCCTCTTTCGCCATAGCCAGCAATTGCTGTAGGCGGTTTCTGTGATACTCAATTTCCGCATTAAACGCCTGCGCTGTATCCTTCTTGCCTGCGGCCTGCACAACGGCCTGCCGAAGCGCTTCCAATTCCTTACTGTCCCGGTATCCCTCCTGCATGGAAGCATGGAACAGTTCTTCCAGCGTGCGCAAATTCGCAAACGACGGCTTTGCCAGATCTTTTTCCCATTTGCAAACCGTCTTGTCCGCTACGCCAACTTTCTGGCCCAGCTCGCGCTGGGACAGCTTTGCCCATTTACGGAACAGGCAAATCAGTTGGCCGGTTGTATAAAATTTCGTATCGATTGCCTAACACTCCCTTTTACCTTAAAAATTCATGAACGTATAAATTATTTCAGCGCCACACGGGCACGTTATTGATTATAGCACAACAGAATTTATTTGCAAAGTGTCCATTAAAAATTATATAATAAAATTTTATGCCTTTTATTTTGCGCTGTCTCCATGCTTTTTATATGTCTCCATCCAAAGATTTCACAAATTGTTCAAACATCTCATATTCCGGAACTGTTCTCCACCAGTACCGGAACAGTTCTGGAATTGTTCCAGAACTCTTCACTTTTTTCTTAACCTGTTCCGGAACTGTTCCAGACTAGTTCCAGAACTGTTCCGGAATTGATTTTCGCTGGGTTTTCCTCTATTCTGAAAAAGCCGCTTGCGGTAAAAACAAAAATGGATCCGCTGCAAGGATTGCAGCAACGGATCCGGAAAGAAGGGAAACCATGAAACAAGAATTGCACAACGAACCAAACCTCTTTGGCCCCGGTATGACTGGCCAGACTGCGCAACAGGCCGGGGCGGCCCGCACCGGCGCAAAAGCGCCAAAAGAAACACCGCCAAACATCGATGGCGTTGCCAGGCAGCAGATCATTCCGCTGAAAGAACCGCCATGGAATGAATGGTTCCGCCTGGCCAGGCAGGGAGACGAAAACGCCATATTGCGTTTCTGCACCCAGGCGGAACCGTTTATTAAGAAATTATGCAACGACAAGTTGTTCCGGAGCTGGTTGGGAAAGGATGAGACCCGGTGCGAAGCCTCTCTCATTCTGATGGAATTCCTGATGACCTACCCGGACCCGCCGGAAGACAAAGAACTCCCCATCCTGCTGAAAGGAATCCTGCGACGCAGGCTTCTCAACCGGGTAAATAAGCAAAAAATGCTACGCCGCCGTGAACAACGGGTCGACACATTGCAAGACGACAGCGAAGAAGATGCCGAGGTAAACGCTATAGAAAACTTTCCTGCCAACCGGAAGGAAGAACCGGAAGCAAAGCTGCTGGCAATGGAACTGCATTGCGCCACAGAAGAAGCAATGCAACAGTTATTGCCCAGCGAGCAGACCACCATCCGCAACCTGTTTTTCCAGAATAAAACGGTGGCAGCCATCGCCAAGGAACTGCAGTGCACCCGCCAGAATGTGGAACAGATGCGGGACAGGGCGCTACGCCGACTACGCCAGTTTTTCGAGAGCCGGGAAATCTTCAGCAGCGGCGCGTTCTGCCACTGAGTTTGTGCGTCAGTGTTTCAAAATGGATTAAATAAATTCTTCAAAGGAGTTTGCTACGTTATGGAAATGAATGTAATCAACCGGCTTCTGAAGCTGATGGAAAAAGCGATGGAATGGTTGCAGGAATTATACGAGGCCGCCCGGCAGGGCGGCTTCCCTCCCTTTTCCCTGCTGCCGCAAAAAACGGCCATGGAACTGACCACGGCCCACAACGACATGCCCGCCTGGGATGACGAGGCCATCAAGCGGGAATACCGGAAGATGCTGACCCGGAACCGGGTCCGCCGCTACCGAGAACGGAAAAAACTGAAAGCAATTGCCGCCACAGCCGGTGAAGCGCAGGCCGCTACGGGTAACGAAAATCCCGTTACCGGTAACGCAGAAAACGTTACATGTAACGTGGAAACCATTACCGGTAACGACGTAACGGTACCGGCGAAAACCACACAGACCCGCATGGAACCTGCTGCCGTGTCTGTCACCGCAACGGAAAACGGTATCGCTTCCGTAACTGCATGTAACGATTCGGTAACGCCCGGTAACGTTTTCGCAAAAAAAGAAAAAGAAACAGAGAAAAGAAAGAACCAAAGAAAAGAGATAAATAAAAATAAAAAAATTAAAACCAATATCGCTGACGCGATGCCGATTAGCGCGCGCGCATGTACGTGTGAGGACGGGGCGGAGATTGCGGAAGGAAAAACGGCCAGCCTATTTGTCGAAACCGATTACGCAGAAGCCGAAGAAAACTGCTTGCCCTTCCAGGCGTCGGAAAAGAACGTTACACAGCTGATTCCCACCGCAGAACTGCCGGAAGTGTACCGCAAGGTCGTCCTCGCTTGGAACAAACTGCCCCTGCCGAAAAAGTTAAGCGGCCTGTACCCTTCTCTGGTAAAACGCCTGCATTATTTGCTGGAAAACTACGGGGAAGCACAGATTCACAACGCCATCAAAAGCATTATCGACAGTCCGTTTTTGTTGGGAAAATCCAAAAATAACCGAGGCTGGGTGGTTTCCATCCACTGGTTTTTGGAAGCGGAACACTTTGAAAAAATCCTGAGCGGCGAATACCACGATGACAAGAGCAGCGGCAGCACCGGTTTTTTTGAAATCGGCGACGAACTGAACCCGCTGCCGGAAGGGTTCATGGGAACGGTGGTGTATTGAGCATGTGCGAAAACGACGATAGAAAAAATCACGAGCTTACACCGGTAAGCGAAATATTGCGCGACAACATCCCTGGCACGCCGGAATACAACTGGCAAAAGTACGGCTATACCCTTATCACGGAAGAGACCATGAGCGGCGGCCCCCACCCCGGCGACTACGAAAAAGACGGTGTACTCCACTGCGGCTACTGCCACAAGCCGAAATATATTTTGCACGAACTCTTCGGACAGCTGAAAGCGTTCCCCATCGACTGCGACTGCATGAAGGAATGCGAAGCCCGTATCGCGGAAGGAAGGCGGCAAAGGGAACAGCGTATACATGCGGAAAACTGCCGTTACCACGCCCTTCCCTACGCCCACATGCACCAGTGGGACTTTGCCCACGATGACGGGGGCAGCCCTGTTATCACCGGTTACGCAAAACACTATGCAGAACACTTCGCGGAATTCAGGCCCCGGGGGGAAGGCCTGTTCCTGTTCGGCGTCAGCGGTACTGGCAAAACCTATACCGCCGTGCAAATCGTCAACGCATTGTGCGACAAAGGCTACCGCTGCCTTGTCACCAGCTTCCTGGATATTGTTACGGACCTGCTGTCCCTGAACCGGGAAAAACGGCAGGAATATATCAACGACATCTGCAACCACGACCTGGTGGTGTTCGACAACTACGGCACGGAACCCGGCACCTACTTTTCTGACATGAACGTGCTGGAGATTGTCAACATCTGCTACGACAAATACGTGCCCGTCATCGTCGCCACATCCCTTTCGCCGGAAATCCTAGACAAAGAGACCAACATTACCCGCAAGTCAGCCCTGACGCGGTTAAAGGAGCGCTGTTACTGCCTGACGCTGGCCAACGTGCAGCGGAAAAAGAAACAGGCGAAAGAACGTTGCGACCGTTACCGCAAACTGCTGGACATCGCTGAAAACGATGAACCCACGCACAACAGACCTAAGCCGGGCAAGGCAGGCAGCGGCAAACATCCCGTCCATGCCAGCGGCAAAACCAAGACGCCCAAAATGGCCAGCCTGTACGAAGACATGGTGCTGATAGACAGCACGGAGACGGAAGATTGAGCCCCATAAAATGCAAAACTCCTGCTGCGCGGCTGCGCAGCAGGAGTCACTCTGATTGAGAGGTAGCGCGCCACTTCTCAAGAACGGCAGCTATGTTTTTCTTTTTCAGTTCGCATTCCCAAATCCGTAACACTTTCCAGCCGCGCCGCTCAAACATCTCCGTAACTTCTTTATCGCGGCGGATATTCCTCTCGCGCTTTTTTCGCCAGTATTCCTGATTGTCAGAAGGCTTCGTGTTCCGGCAGTCATGCCCGTGCCAAAAACACCCGTCCACAAAAACAGCAATCCGTTCTTTGACGAAAACAAAATCCGGTCGGCCTTTCACAGGATAATTCCTTCTCCATCCGGTTATCTTGTTATCGTTAAAGAAACGGATCAGCTTTTGTTCCGTCGATTTATTATTTTTTGATTTTACCTTGCGCATGATGTCCGAGCGCTTCGCTTTATCAAAAACATCCATACCGGCAAATCACCGCGACTCAAATTCTATCCGCAGGCTTGGGTCGGTTTCTTTTTCAAGCACGATTTTGTTATACGCGCTTATGATATCGCCCAGAGTTGAATTTCGTTTTGTTTCGTCAAAGAGGCTGTGCTCGTACACATTGGTCGACAAAAACTGCTGGATATCCCAGACATCCACGCATCCGGCAAGACCAGCGTCCTCCAACAAATTCAGCGCCGTCGCAACGCGTTCAAAAATCGTTATGATTACCGGCCGTGCCCCGGCCCGCAGGTTTGCTCTGCATTTTTCAATCAGCAACGCGCCAGGTATCGTGGTGCAATAAATAAACGTATTGTTGATTACAAAATAGCCGCCATAATCTGTGGGGGCGACGGCAACAGAAGCGCCATATATCTCAAAACTCCCTTCCGGCATAATCAAAGACAGCTTCGCCGCTACCAAATGCTGCAAAACCGATTCCAGATAATGCGTCCCCGGATTTTCTTTCTGCCGTTTCTTCACCTGCTCAAACAATTCGTCCAGGTTGGCACCTATGGTTTTCGCCGTATCGGCAGTAAGGGTAAAGGACTGCAAATCGCTTTTCACAATCTCCTCTGTTGTAAAATGTTCTTTATCATATTCGTCATCCCAAACGCGGAATCCGTTAATTGTTGCCATTGTTGTTCCACCTTTCTTTCAAGTAATTATATGCTTTATCTTTGACCAGATTGTCCTTTCTATAGGCAATCTCCCGTTTTACAATTTTAGGAACAAATGTTCGTTATTATTGTAACACAACCTTTCAAAAAAGAAAAGCGAACAAAATGAAAAAACGGCCTGCACTTTTCATGCAAGCCGCCCATAGTAAGAATCAGCTATCGACAACAAGTAATTTGAATAATTCATTCCTCTGTAATAATCACTCTTGTCCCTACGCCTTTATGATCTTTATAAATTATCTTCTTTAACTCCGCAACGTCGCTGTTCTTCAAGCGCAGACAACCTTCCGAAGCCATCGTTCCAATCGATGCCGGGTCATGGGTGCCATGAATGCCGATTCCATCCCAGCCGGTATCCAGCGAAATGAACCATGGGCCATATGCACCTTCAATCACACCTTTTCCGTCATGGAAATCATGCGACCAACCGCTGGCATCGCAAATCTCTTCCACGCGGAACGGCACTTTGGCCGAAGGAACACCTGCTTCCGCGCCTTTATATGATTTGGGAATATCAACGGCCTTCCCCCAGGATGTAGGAGTCCGGTTATCACCCGTCCGCTGTTTATCCTCGGCATTCCTCGCAACGGCAATGCCATAAGTGCGTATCGGCTCATCTTTTCCTTTTTCAAACAACTCAAGCTTATAAGCCTGTTTATGAATATGAATCAAATACTTTGCATCTCCGTACAGCTGCCCATACTTCACATCCGTTTTCTTCCCGCCTTTACCGGCATGATCATCCGGTTTTCCCTGTTCATTTTTGGCATTCTGCTGTTGCACATTCGTCTGCTGCGGAACAGGTTTTTGGTTGTCAGCAGCATCGCCGCCAAAGAAATACAAATATATTCCATAACCGGCTAATGCGATTAAAACCACCGCGATGAACATTAAAAATAAACAGCCATATGTTTTTTTCTTGCGCTTGTTGCGCCTGCGCCGGTAACTTCCCTGTGCCTGCTCATTGACACTCATACACTATTTAATCTTTCTTGAAATACAGCCAAAAGTGCATCTGTATAGGGATTATTCCCATATTGCGCCCATTTTTGCAAGCTTTTGTTAGTGACATCAATAAACTTGGTCAAGTCTTTTTCACAGAATTCATCGTTTAAATGGTCTAGGAGGATATCAATTTCCATGGATATATAGCGAAGAATCTTTGCTTCCTTTACCAACCCCTCTGATGCGGGTTCAGGTATCTCTCCCAATTTACTCTCAATCTCGTTACACGCATCAGTCCAGTACTTAATCTTTTTAGCTCGACCAATACCCTTATGAATTCCAGTCGCTATATTAAAAATCTTTACCTTATTCCAGAATGCCTCTTCATTTTCTTCATAGTCCTTCAAAAGCTGAAGAACCTCATACATACAATTTCTTCTTTGAAGATATTCATCGCTGACAACAAGGATTACAAAATCTTGCTTTCGTATTGATTTCATAAAGTTCTTTAGATTAACTCCAGCTACAACATCATGCTTGTCTCTATGTACACGTGCTTTATTTGAAATTGCCGCTTCAATCTGATCAGTTATTACTTTATCAGAGTCGGTATATGAAATAAATACAGAAGGAGTGCTATCCGTTTCGGCTTTAATTTCTTCTATTATTTCTTTAATCCGTTCTTCGTAATCATAATAGCCATTATTTCTTGCTGATACCAAAAGATCCCTCAAAAAAACTACAACGCGATCATGAATCTTTACGATATCACCTGCCATTGCCCATCGTTCAATTGTTTTACAAGATGCATACATTTCAAGAAAATAGTTTCCCATTATCTTCATTGATGGGAAATCAACTTCACGAATCTTCAGGAAATCTTGACGGCGGGCTTCATAAAAACCAGTCATCCATCCAGCTTCTGCTGCGGGGAACCCAAGTTGGACTTCTTTAAGAAAATATATTCGTATGCTTGTCCATGCAGAATACAGGTGATAAAAGTCTTCAAAACTATGATAACTTTGCAATAACTCGTTAACATAAGATAACAACTTCAAGTCATAGTCATCTGCTTTCTCTTTGCTTAGAGATTTGAAGAAATCAATCAAACTACCAAAAGAAATCGTAGAATGCTCCATTGCTTCCATATTGAGAAGTTGAAGAATATCTTCAAATAAAGTTTCTCTGAAATCATCATCTATGTTGTTAATATTGTTTTCAGAACAAAACTGAATCCAATCGAGTTTCTGTGCGATTAATGTAATCAGATCAGAAACGGATTTATTAGATAAATGATCATCTTCATCAAATTTAGCAAGAGGATGATTCTCATACCATTTGGGAATAAATTCTTCAAATGTCATAACTTATTACCCTTAACATACATTAGTCATGTAACCTATTCACAATACCTGTTTCAATCCAATTATGAGGATTTTTATTGTTGCGAGGACAAGCTATATTTCTAGGAATGCCTCCATTCTTAGGCATCTCATATGTGGTCCTACAATAACTACAAATATAAACCTTCCAATTTGTTTCGTATGGGAGCACACCGCCTTTCCACACCCATCCATGACCATTATAAAAATTCGGGCAGCCCTCATTTGTTATTGGGCAATGAGCACGTGAAGTTTGAGTCGATGGGTTATCAGGCGTTGTAGTTGCTGTTTTATGGCAAAAATAACATTCCCAATAAGCTACGTTTTGGGAAGCGGCTTTTATAATTACCGGCTGGTAAATAAAAAGGCCTGTAAACAATACAATCAATAGCATGAAACGGATTATTTTATTCACAATAAAACCTCCCTTGTTTTAGTCTATGGTTGATAAAAATGTTCATCATTACAATTTCACTTATTTCATTGCTTTACATTTTATCTCTCAATCACAATCAATAAACTATCTTCTCAACACCAAACCACTGCGCCTTATCATCCCACTTAAAGCGTAGTTCTCCCGCCGTTCTTGCTGGCATTCCTGCTTTGCTGTAATATAAAACTAATGTGTCCCCGGCAACTGCCAACTTTGTATATACAACCGGCGGCATACCATTTCTCCCCATACCAAAATGATTGTTAGTAATACTCTCAGTATCAAAGTATTTGACAAACTTTCCATCCTTTTGTCTGCCTAAAACCACATAATCCTTTTCAGGACCGTAATGTGAGATAATCGGGTAAATAGTAATACCCCCGTCACTCTTAATTATATCTACCACTTGATTCAAAACGCCTACAGAATAAGTGTTTTTAATATCTTTATTTCCGGCTAAGATTAAGCCGCCAACTTTCTGATACACGTCATAGTGTACGTACAGGGCGTCGTCACCGTTTCCAAAGCTGGCAACGCCTTTTCCATAAGATGAACTGTTATTTTTATTATACTGTGTAAAATAATCACCTTTATTGCGAGAAGCATTTTCAATTCTTATCCCGCCAGCGCCTTTACCGCCCTGTACAAAGCTAAAACTCCCTATTTCCTGCGGTTGCGTAAAACTGATTGCATAACACGCAGAAGAAAGTATCACCAATGATAAAGCCATGCCGACAACTCTTTTTGTTTTCATTACGTTACACCCCTTCAACAAAATCCTATCTCAACTATTCTTTATGCAAGCGAGCCATGCAATAACTAAATTTTCGCATAGCTAAACCATTTGGCAGATTCATCCCACTGCAGTTTGACACTTTTAAAGATTTCTTTTGCACCCATACGATAATGCACGATAATGCTGTCTTTTTTAACATCAATTGTGTACCATTGATCCCCCCCGCCAACTCCATAGGCTTTGTCGATTGCTTCACCATCTACATATTTAACAAACCGGCCATCTGCACGCTTGCCAATCAATCTATATGATGGGTAGTCATAACCATCGCCGTTTAAAACATACAAAATAATTCCCTGATCTGTATTAATTTTATAAATGATGCCACAAGGAACCTGTACCGTATTTGATTTATCAGACGATCCTATTCTTACCAGAGGCTGATTTCCCCCTTCATAATGAACGTAAAGCTTACCGCCGTCGAAGGTTGCATAACCTTTATCGTAACCTAAATAAGCTTTTTTAACAGGATGAAGATACTTTGTTGCGTTGATTTTTGTCGCACCTTCGATCTGGTGCCCAGTTGTGTTGAAGTAACCAAAGCTAGAACTACCTATTTTTACAGGCTGAGAGAATTGCATTGCAAAACAGGGCAAAGATAAAGACAAAAGCACTAACATCAAGCCTGCGATCTTTGAAAAATGATTTCTAATCTTTATTGTTTGGTTTTTCATAACCAAACCCTCCCACACGTTATCAACGGCACATAACCAGCACAATAAAATTAATACACTACATCCTCAATGCCAAACCAATACGCCTTGTCATCCCACTTGAACCGAAACTCCCCATCTCTGATATGCTTTTGACTAAATTCACCGCTTTTTAAAGTATAAGGGACGCAAATAGTATCATTCATTACTCTAATCGCCTTATCTTTAAAAAAGAGATGAGCGCCCTCTATTCCTTTCGCAAATTGGTATACATCGGCGACATAAGTTACCGCTTTGCCATCTTTCCATAAACCTCGAATGCACATGCCATCCGGGTCAATTGCGCCGCATGGCTCAATATCTACATAAGCAACTATGCCATTTTCGCCGTTAATTTGATAAACGGTATGATTTGGCCAAATGTGACCGTTTGTTTTATCAGGAAAAACATTTCCATTTCCGGAAACTATAGCTGTAATATCTCTATATTTGCTGTTATCGTAGGTTGACGGCGTATCTTTATATTTAAAAATCAACGCAGTTTTTCCCTTCCCCATAGTCATAGCATTATTTTTGACTACAACTTCTTTTGATATTTTCCACGTTTTAACTGGATGTGGACCTCCAGCATAAATTCCTGCAATGGATCCAATAAAAACCGGTTGCTGGAATTGCATCGCTGCGCACGTCGCGCTAAACGCTGTAGTTAAGGCCAAGGCGCTTACAAAACTTGCTAACTTTTTCATAATGCATTCCTTCCTTTATAACATTTTTATTTACATTTCAATTGCAACTTTTTCTTTCCTGCCGCCTTTCCTATACTTTTTCGCCAAGCTTTCTGGCTTGCCTAAAATCCGCTTGATATAAATCATTGCGATGACGCTTCATATGAATATACCCTCGGAAAATATAGGCCCTGCCATTATTCGGATTCAGTTCAATCGCTTTATTGATGTAAGGGAGCGCATTGTCATATTCTTCTTGCTCAATATAGATAGCCGCAACATTCTCGTAATACTCTGCTTTGTCCGGCTCTAATTCCAGAGCATTCTTCATATCTGCAAGCGCCTTGTCATACTGCTTCATTTTCCAATAAACGCCTGAACGTTCTGCATAAAATCTTGCGTTATCCTGTCCGGAACTCACTGCATTATTAAGCGGCGTTACCGCCTGCACATCGGCAGGAAGCAGCTTTACGACATCTGAATCATCTTTTACTACGTGAACAAGTACTCTCCATGTATATATTGTTCCTTTTTGCAAAGTAAAAGCCCGCAGCATTACATCGCCGCTGTTTGTAAACGCCAAATACTTTTTTCCATCCTCGGCCTTAACAACTTCTGTCGCAGCGGGAACTTCCGGCTTGTACCACACGTCTCGCAGTTCCCACATGTCCCCCAAGGGCATAATTTCTTCCTGAACGAAATCTTTGTTTACAAGCGGCTTTTGTATCCATGCATCAACAACCAAAGACGAAGGTAATTCTTTTGTTACATCTAATTGGCTTGTGTGCAATTCAAGGAAATTTAAAAACATTCTGGCAATGTCATCTGAAATAAGCTGGTCTTTGGCTAACGCATTAGCATAGGATCCTGCTCCGTATAGCCGATCATACCATCCATACGATGCGCGCCGTGTCCGGCGCGGAAAATACAAATCGTAATTGTGCTGAAAACTGTTTTTGTATTTTTCTAAGCGGTATAACTGCCGTTGCGTCCTGTTGGCTTCCCAGTTTCTCCGTTGCTTCACCGCCATAGAATTTTGATAAATTTGTTTTTGCTGCGGTGACATCTGCCGTTTGCCATCAGCAAAGACTGAATTGCATAATAATAACACCACTGCAATCAATACAATACTCCGCGTTGTTTTAAAATCCATGGACAAAAACCTCCTCAGAATTCCATGTATATTCAGTTTCAACATCAATTTTAGTTAACCTAACTCATAATTTAAATGCTCTTAATTAAATCTTGGATGCAAATATGGAGCAGGCTCTGGCCCACAATACAAACCATACGAATCACAAATCCAGTATGTTCCATCTTCAACTTTGACCCTACACCACTGATGTTTCCATTTATTATGGTTAACATGTTCATATTCAATACCTAAAATATTCAGGCAAAAACCGGTTGCACAAGTTTCACCCTGACAAGATGCAGCTTTATTAACAAAAAAACCATATGCATCAAGAAAGTGTGGTGCTTCCGTTGAATATGACACTTCCTGGTCAAAATATTTTCTCAAATCAATTGCAAGTTGTTTTAAGATTTGTTTGCGGCTTTCTATATGTACCAGTGGTTGCGCAAATCTCACCGCCGCATCATAGCACATTTGATACTGCTCATCTGTTAGGTTCCAATGCAGCAATGTTTTATTATCCAGCTGTCCAGCCGCAACAAGGTTCCTTGCATTCTCGCTATTCTTTACTACATTCGTATTTCGTGTACCATTAAAATCAACTGGTAAATATTCTCCATTTTCTCTGTATTTTTTCGCTGTGTTTATTGTTTCGAATCCATTTTTATCACTATTGAAGGTCAACTGCAATCCATCTTCTATGCCTTTATTGGGGACAACATGGACAGTTTCGTTAAATAGCATAGATTTATTATTTCCATAATGTGCAATGATTTTAAGGTTTGCAACACCAGGTTTGTTAAATATAACTGCATTTCTGTTTACCTGATACAAATCCGGATTATCACTCTGTACTTCAATTGAAGTAGCATATCTTATTACAAAAGCTGTGCCTGTAGGGTATTGAGTTTCAGCAAACACAGAAAAAGAAAACATGCAGCCAATCGCAATAGCTATAACTAAACATACTTTCTGTAGCTTCATAATCTTCCGCCTTTCTATTCTGTCAAGCTTCATTAAATCATTGTAAAAGACCATGTTGAGTTTTTCTCCACCATACGGGCGTCTGATGGATTAATAAAAGAACCTTTATCCGGAATTTGGGTTGAAAAAGTTTGAATATCATACAATGAAACTTGCCATTCTCGGTTATTACCATTTATTTCCATAATTTCACGACCATATTTTACTAAATTCCCATCCATAGTAAAGAAATACGATTCTGTGAATTTTCCATTTTTTATTTTTTTGGTGAAAGCGTATTTACAAAGCTTTTGATTATTAATCAACACTATTTCCGGTATTGCGACTTGTACTTTTCCTTCTTTTACTCTGTTAGTACCTTCGGAATTATTGTATAAATAACTGACTATTGGAATGCCACGTTTTTCAATTCCTACAAATGACTCTGAACCATAAAAGGCCTGATCCAAATTCATACGCATACTATCTTGAGTAAATACACCATTATTAATGCGGACATTAATCAAGCCATCTCCTTGTTTAGTATAATAATTTCCATTAGAAAAGCCAAACTCATCAACAGATACTATCGGAACCGCATCATAACCTCTTTCATAATAATCGCGTTCCGCTACCTTTTTATCTTTTTTGATAACTAAATAAGAATCTTGATGAATATCAAACTTCTGCCGGTATAGAGCCACAAAGTCTGTTCCATTCCAAACACCCTGTAACAAGATACCCGCTGCTTCATTTAAAGGTACACCCTTTTCACCGAGCTTAAAACCAGTACCTTTACTTATAATTCTTTCTTTAACACTGGTTATGCCGTTTCGTGAAAAAGCTGCTAAAGGTACATGTATTTCAAGATGTGGAGTAATTAAACTCTCTGCATAACAAACTGACACAAACACCGATGTTAAAAAAAACAAAACAACAAAAGACCTTATTATTGGCATATTTCAATCCTCCTTACGGTGCGTCAATGACAATAATAAACTTCGTGATACTCTGATTGCTTTATCTTAAAAAAGGAAATATGCTTCATTTATAGTCTATGTATTTTTCTTTTAAATACATACTAAACTGCTGATTAATTCCAAAGTCGCTGATAACGACAGCTTATTCTCACTATTGTGACTTCTATAAAAATAATTGGCCTGCTATTTACCCTCTAAAAATCTGAATCCAATAATGCTTCAACGGCGTGTGTTCATCACTATAAATACCAACCCCGATTTCCCTATAATCCGGATCTAACATATTTTTGCGATGTTCATTAGATTTCATCCACTCGGCTACCGCCATTTCCGGACTCGTCGGACCGGCCGCAAGATTCTCCCCACAAGCCCTGCCCCGACTTTTCAGAACAGAAAAGCAGGAACTACCATCCGGTCGCGTATGGGAAGGGTTCTCTACAAGTTCCATCGCACGTGTATGTGCCGCAATTTGTAAATCTTCGCTCATCCTTAATGGTAACGCACCGACTTTTGCCCTTTCCTGATTGACCAGTTCAACCACTCGTTCTGCAACATATATTAGATTGCTCATATCTTTCGGCATACTATTTTCTGGCATCACATGCACAATTTCTTTCCAAATAACAATTTTTCCTTGCCCTTGTCCAATTACTGTAAACTTAATGTCACCAACCTTTATAAATTTCATTCCCTTCTTGCCATCTTCCAAATCAATTATTATTACGGCGCTAGGGTCTTCCGGCTTGTACGTAATCTCACCAAGTTCCAAAACGCTGCCTAAAGGCAGGATTGATTCTTTTACAATATCAAAATATTCAGCAGGAAGAGCAGCTTTAACTATATTTGAAAAAGAAAGAATTGTAAAAAGAACCAATGCAAGAATTACGTTTCTTACTCTATTTTTTCTAATTTTCATTTATATGACCTCCTGAGTTCCACGTCAACAATTAACTGCGTGATTGTTTATTTATTAAACTTTGATTTTTCTTTTCTCTCTCACTCATTTCTTTATATGCCTCGTAATCAAAACGTTGTCCTAATGCTTCATATGGTTTTTTTACATCAGCCGGAGTGTTTTCTGAGACAATTCCCACAGTGTTATCAAAAAGATAAAAATCAAACCGCAGGTTTTCTGCCGGATTGTTGCTTATAGGCAATTTATTGCGTAGTCTGAATTGATAATTCGCATATGGTAAGCTATAATGATAATCTAAAATTCTAAATATAACATGTTTTGTACCTTTTCTTGTCGGAAGGACAAAAGACAATTTATCAGGATATTCTTTTGGTAGCACAAATCTTACTGCCAAATATTTTTCACCATTATCTTTTTGCTCCCAATATTTATCCTGTGTATAGATAGCTTCAGATAACGCATTATATAGTCTCGCATTAACCCCCCTCTCATATTCTCCCAATCCCATAATGCATGAACCAATAAATAGAATAATAAGTGCAATTTGAACAACAGTTAATCCTGTTCTTTTATAAACAAAGTAACTAATTCCAATAACCGTCAAGTATATCACAAACCCTGCCAATCCCAAGGCATGCAAAATACAGATTCCTATAATAAAAAGCCATGCTTTTAAGTAAGAGATCTTTTCCCTGGATTTACTATAGAATTTTTTCCAAACACAATATAGAACATATAAAACTACGGCAACTTTACCAACTATTGCTGCATCAGCATTAGATCCCAATAACCAATAAAAGAAATATCCTACTAAAAACCAATGTATTAACCAAATAAGTCCATCGATAATGTCATCAAAACAATCAGCTAACAGCCCTGCATATATAACGCTTTTGTATGCTTGTTCTTTGCGGCGCTGTTCATCTTCTCTTTTTTCGACTTCGTCTGCATCTAAAAAACACCTGCATTGTTCCCCATAAACATCGTAAAACCTTTTTTTAGAATAATCGCAAACGAACACATCCTCATCGTAAGTAGATTTATGAATACTACCTCTATGCTGACAGTCCCTACAATCGCCATAATAACCCATAATATAACCATCGTGCTGACTGACTCGGCACTCCTTTCTTAACAGGTTGAACATGTGAAGGCACGCCTATTGCCTCCCACAAAACTTTTATAATGCTAATCTGTAACAGGTTCATACTCTCTTTTAATTAAAACAGGTTGTTAAATTTGCACATTACGAGAAAAACGAGCAAAACCACCAACAAAATAACACAAAAAGAAGTATTAAGCCTATTATATCAGAGAATGAAGTGGTTGATACAAACCAATAAAATAAAAACATGCCAACCAAAGCAGTTATAACGGATTTCTTTTTTAAGTCAAGCGCAGTATCTTTATCACTATTAGAAAACATCGAATTTTTCAGAGATAAAAGTTGCCTCAAGAATTGTTCAGAATAACTTTCTTCATTGTAAATACGTTTATATGCCCTGCCATCATCATCATATGCATACTCGATGTTATTATCTTCTTCATCAAAAACTATTTTTCCCCTATGATTATTGACTCTGCCTCTTTTCTGTTGCATTTTACTGTTAACTTCATTTTTCCAAGGTTTAGCTTCCGTTATATAACGACTTACATAGAACGAACAAGTATTATTATAAGGGTAATTCTCAATAAACTCAAAGTTGGAAACTCTACAACAAAGTGCTCCTTTGTCGTTAATGGTAACATTATCCGGTATATAATGCCTGCATTTCTGACAATCTTTGCAATGTGCAGGCAAATCATCCCAATCTAACGCCTCTTCCAAATCATCCCTTTCTTTCACTTCTCCACCACCTTTTATTAGCATAATCATATAATTAATGCTGGAAATAGATATTACGCACTATTCAATGTTTCCGGCATTGTTGTTATTGCTTTCTGCTTTTTTTTCAGGACGTTTAACAATCGGCGTTAAGTATTTTCCTTCTATCCAACCATCAGCTTTATAAGATGTATCGCTTGGATAATGGACAGCTGTTGTATAATACCAATAATCATTTTTTAAAGGTTCAATATAATCTTCCCTTATAAAAATCGCATAATCTTTACCATTAATTGTAAAGGTACAGTAATAAGAATCATTTGATGCGTCTTTAATACCTACCTTGATTATAGTTCCTTTGGGAACGCTAATTATTTCAGTTTGATTTGTTTTATCATTAATATGTTTTGTTTCCATATTGACAACTATCTTTGCTTCGCTATTTTGACCAACTATTCTGCTATTAAGAACCGTTACTACACATTTAGACAGATCAACACTGTCTGGAATTATTATTATATCGCGGTTTTTTAACTCGGGTCCACGAAAAATTGTAATTTCTTTTCCCCTTGCAACAACCGCCTCATCGCCCTTTTCCAATCTTTGTGTATTACCAGTTCCTGCCTTTAAAACAATTCCATCTGAAGAACCGTTTTTCATCTTATTGCTCGTAGTGGTATTTTGTTTTACAGGTATTAGCTTCTTTTCAAATTTTAGTTGATGATATTCACGTAAATCTATCTTGGAATTGGTTTCTGCATCTTTATTAATTTTCATTTTGTTTGCAAGGTAATCGTAATATAACGTTATAAGATTTCGCTTTTCTCCAAAACTATCAAAATAGTTGGCGGGACTATCTTTTAAAGCTATGCCATCATCATTGCAATAAACCATTAATGCCTTTTTCTCAGGATACTTTAAATATAACCAATGGTAATATACTGTATCGCCTTTCTTCTTACTGTAACGAAACAAGCCATATATGACACCGTTTGTTTTATCTAATGCCAAAGTTGTATCGTCATAAAAAATAATCTTATCGCCAGTCAGGTCTTTCCAATCAATATTGTTACGCTTTGTAGTTATATCAACAGCCTGTACATTGTTTTCATATCTTGCAATATCTCTGCCCTCAAAAATAGTATTTACAGCACCCGCAACACCGCCGTGCAGGGTATTAAAAATACCAAACAACAGGAAAAGTACCGGTATCACCACTCTGATAATAAAAGCACCTTTTTCCGTTTTTGAATTTTTAGCCTTTAGTTCTTCAACAAATTCTTGAGTATGTCCGTGCGTATCAACCCGTTTACTGAACTTAGAACCAACGGATTTTAAATCTTCATCTGTAATGCCTAAGTCAAAGTCAACGTCAAAACATTCATCAACCGCCTGCATAAATTCAAACCGCATTAACGCGCTCATGACGCTCAGTTGTCCTTTTTCATTATCTTTATACATTTTGTGTATAGAAGAAATTTCAAAGATAAGCCTGAATATATAAGACCACACAAAAACGACTAAATGATAATACAGTTTAAGCCAAAACAAAGGTGCCGCTAAAAAAAGTGAAATGAAAATATATTTTATCGAAGATTGCTTTGTATAATAACAGTATAATAGCAACACAAACATCCATAAGCCGCCCAAGATAACACATTGATAATAAATGTATCTTGATTCTATTACACATTCATCATCAACAATGACATCAAATTTTAAATTATCATTATGATATAAATATATTAGATAACCTACTATAGCACAAAAAAGAACATCTAAAAAAGAAGAGATAGGATATGACCACACAGGTTTACCCGCGACAGTTGCAATCACGTTAACAACAATCCATTGAAGAAAAGCCTGCGCAGCAATATAGCGCCTGAGTTGGTATATTTTTTTCAGCGACATAGAATAGCCTCCCAAATGCTTTCTATTGCATCCCTTTTTATTTGGCACTTTATTGTGTTAAATTGTATTAACGCCATTATCTTTTTCCCTTTAGTTATCACTTTCAAATTAATAACGCTTAACAGTTATATTCAATTAGAATTCACTTTCTAAGTCTAATAGTTTATTTGTTAAAATTATACCAAAATATTCACCATACTGCATTAGCTATTTTTTAGCTTTTTGGCAATAAATCATGATTTTTCTGCTGATAAACCCTATATGGTTACAAACAACTTCTGTTAATCGCCCATAAGAATGAAATATGCCGCTGCAATGTGTTAGCAACGGCAATTTTCGATACACTTTTTTGTAACATCTACGTACTCCCTTTAATATGATTGCATTTCTTTATTTTTTCTGTTTTTATTATGTGTAATAAGTGTGTTTTTTCTTTGTTAATTCTTTTTCTTAACCGAAATTATTATTAAGCCACATAATTAACAGCGCATTTTCACGGATGCCAGATTTCTTTGTCGTCAATATCCCGTTTGAACAAAAGAATATCTTTATCACGTGGGTTATCAGATTTTTTGCCCCGATTCCCCAAAATTTCCGCGACTCCATATTTGTTTCGCAGTTTCTCTTGCGTTGTCTGATAGAATATTGACAGGTTAGCGATAAACGCTGGGATGTTCACCGTAATCTTGTAAGAGCGATCAAAGGTAGACCGGAACTTTTTGGTATTGACTTCGGTTTCAATCGTAAGACCTTGCAGTTTATACAGGAAAACAGCATCTTCAATCGTAGTCGGGCGTGCGTACCTGCGCACAATCATTTCTTCCTTATCCTGATTGTTCACCGCCAGGATGAACAGACTGTATAACGCTTTGGGCAGACAAGCATACCCGCCATTTCGTAACACTTCGAAAAAATCTTTTTCAATCACCATGTTGGCATTCCCCCTTTTCATGAGTTAAAAAAGCTATCTTCGTAGCATCTGGCGGCCCTGCGGCCGCCAGTTCGCTTTCCTGCATCGCTTATTCTTCAAAAAGTTTGCCCAGGTCTACGATGAAATCATCCGGATCTTCTTCCTGTTCCCTGGCAGCCTGCTCTTCCTGCCGTTTCTGTTCCTCCTCTTCCCGTTCCACTTCAGCCGCAACTTTCAGCATTTCCTTATAAGTTGCATCCGCGAAAATGTCATAGCTTTTCGTTAAGATCGGATACCGCCCCCGCTCGAAGAAGTATTCCTGCCCCAGGGGCATGTTCAGCACGTCAAGCAGCGGAGCATCAGCCCGGCGGCTGATCTCATCCGCGCTGCTTAAGTCGTTGCTCCCCAAGTACACGAGCCTGTCACAGTTGTTACACACGGTTATAGCTGATGCGGAACCGTATGTATGTTCCAGCTGGCTCATACTCTGCAGCAGGATTGTTGTGGATATATTCTTCTCCCGCATGATGGAGATCATGTCCGGGAAGCCTTGGATCGGGCTTGTGGAGAAGTCGTCGCAGATGATGTTCACCGGGTGGGGAAGCCTGCCGTCTTCCTGCCGTTCCGCCAGTTCGTACAGGTTTTTGAACAGCTGGCTATATAGTAACGTCGCAAAACGCCGGTGAGCCGTGCTGACCGGGCTCATGCATATGAACAGCGCAGTATTCTTTTGCAGCAGCCATTCCGCTTCAAACTGCTTCCCGTTTTTTAGGAAACTGCGGATGTCTGTCGTGAACACACTGTCCACCGGCGTACGCAGACTGGAGACGATGCACCGGGCTGTAGTATTGGCCAGGTTGGTAAAAGTGTTCCAAGTACCTAATACGGATGTGTTCTGGGTCAGCTTCGGTAGCCACCTTGAAATCTTTCCCTGCACTGTGTCACTGTAATACATTTCCCCATCCTGGTTATCTACCGGCACAAACCGGAATTCATCCAGCAGTTCCAGCACGTCGGCCATGCCGCCTTTGCCCTGTGTATCCCGCAGCACGTATTCCATCATGCATTCCAAAACTCCGCAGGCCGATTCATCCCAGTATGGGTCTTTTGCCGTAGAGCCGATAGATGGGTCTTTGTACACAATGGCGCGGCACAGATCCCGCAAGTCCGCCATGTTCCGGCACTGCTTCAGTGGATCGTAGCCCGCGTCGCTGTTTTCCGGCTGGCTGATGTCCAGGATGGTTACGTTCATGTGCCGCGCTTTCTTCAGGTAACGCGCCACTTGCATCATGAGGGTGCGCTTCGTGAAGATGGCTACCGGGTTGGTATATTTGGAATGAAGCAGCATGGGAAGACTTATTCCCGTGGTCTTGCCGGAGCCGCTGCCCCCGATCACCATGATATTGTTGTTGAGCCGCGTTTCAAAGGAGTTGGTTGAGACGTAGCATTGCGGGTCTGCCCCAAGCCGGTACACATCGTACCGGCTATTGCGGGGTTTAGTTCTGGTTACGGTTCTGTTCAAGTTTTTCGCTAAAGGTTTGGTTTGTGTTGCAGTATTGGTCTGCGTCATGCTATTCCCCCTTCCTTCAACATAGCGCTAAAGTCCTTCACGGCGTCCGCAAGGCCGAAGTCAACAGCCTCTTGCGCCGTAAAGTAGTGGTCGGTTTTGGTGATCTCGGATATTTCTTCCGGCGTCCTGCCGGTGTGCAGGGCCAGGATGGCTTCCATATCCTGCTTGGTTTTCAGCAGGGAGTCAGAAATGGTCTGAATGGTAGTGGTTTTCCCTCCGATGCCGAAGGGAATCAGGGGTTCATGCAGCATGATTTTGCTGTGAGGCAGGATGTAGCGCCCGTGGCTGCCGCTGGAGAATAGGACGGCTGCCATACTATAGGCCTTGCCTATGCAGTACATTTTTACCGGCGCCGGGATCTTGCTGAGTACGTCGTAAATCAGCATGCCTGCGTCGATGCTGCCGCCGGGCGAGTTGATGAAGAGGTGGATAGGGTCGGCTACGTTTTCGTGAAGCAGGTAGAACACCTGCTTCGTGAATTCCAGCGCAGCCTGGTCGTTGATTTCGTCTGTGATGAACAGGATACGTTTGCTTCTGAGGCTTGCTTCGATGGAGATAGTCTCTAATCCGTTGCGGTTTCTTACGATTGTGTTCATGCGTTTTCTCCTTTTTCAGCTTGAATGAGGGTGTTGGGTGGTTGAAAAAATTCATAATGGTTTACGATTGTCGCTTCATCAATCTTCGCAAATACCCTGCTGTCGGTCTTCGCATGCCGTTCCGTTAGTTTCAGCACGCTCGCGCATTACGGTCGTCGCGCCCTTACGGGGCTCTCGTATGTGACAGGGTATGTTCAGAATTGATGGTATTTAGTTTTTAAGGTTCAACTTCCTTCGCAGACATCTTAAGCGTCATCCGCTCGGGCTGCCGTAAGGCTGGGAACTTAAATTTTTACCTGCCGCGCCCTTTTTAGGGCGCAAAAAACTTCGGATCAGGTAACGCCGCAAAGTTTTCAGGATTTCTGCCCTGCATCGCCTGCCTCTGGTTCTGATAACTGGTTATAATTAACCCGTTATCATCCTCATTGGGTGCAAACGCAGAAGCCGCTTTCCTGCTTACTCTTTGCCGTTACTTGATCCGAAGTTTTGTTTTGATGCGTCCCTCGCTTTCGACTTTAAGACACTTACTATTAAACTTCTATTTTCAGCTTCTCAATTCTACAAAACATTTTATGATTTGTCAATAATTTAATCCAAATTTATGTTTTTTATGTGTTTTTTAAATTAAGTTTTAAAATTTTCGTTTTTTGTTCATTTTCCTCCAAATATTTTATCAGCCAACAGTCACGAGGGTTTTAATTCTACATTTTTTTACAAAATCCTTCTGCTAAAAATAAATTTTTTAAAAAATTTTTCTCATTATTGCTCAACCTATCAACGAGAGCTATATGCTTTTCAAGGCTGTTTACAAGCTATTGTTAATTCCATATGTACTGTTACGCTGGGTTCATTATTCTCCATAAAGCCTTGCAATCACCATTTCCATGCGTTCCCGCGCAGCAGCGTTGTCAGAATGAACTATGATTTTGTTGGGAAGCTGGAAGGTGTCGTCTTCGTAAAATTGCTCTTCCAACCAGTCAAGAACGGTGTAGCCTTCCGCTTCGCCTTCCCCAAGATCGTTATCCAGCGACAGTACTTCTATCTCGATGTTTTTTACATGGCAATCCTGTATTAATTCAATTGTTTCCTGCACGGTGTATGTTCGTTCAAAACCTTTAGGCGTAGGTCGCTTGTCATCCAAGAAAAGTGAGATGCTCATAATGGAATACCTTCCTTGTTTCAGCTTGCGTTGCAAAATAATTATAGCATTCTGTTTTCAAAAATAAAATAACGCAACGGTGGACAAGGCATAAGCAAAATGTCGTGAACGTTTGCGTAATTTCGTTGAGCGTTGAGGACGAAGCTGAGAAAACATTGAGAGCGTTTGTGTTATTCCGTGAGATGAAATTCGCCGGCCGTGACTTCAACTGTTTGAGGTGCGAAGCACCGAGTTTTGAAGTCACAGGCGAATAAGTCCACGGAATAGCAAACGTGAACAGTTTTCGAAGCTTTGCCCTCAACGCGACTTCGAGTTTCGCAGCCACAGGCACTTAAGCCCATGGAATAGCAAACGGGCACGGTTTTGCGATGCCTCTCCCGCCGCTGCGTTTTCTTTTCTTCGTGAAGTAAATCTTACAGCTTCTTCAGCACGGCATATTTTGTCAGCAGGCTGCGGATGCCACCGCCCACAAACGCAACCTTCACTTCCTGCCCGTCAGGGGAATTCTTCACGCTGACCACGGTGCCTTCGCCGAACTTTTTATGGCTGACCCGGTCGCCAATGGCAAAATCCGCGGCTGCACCTGCCGGTTTTTCCGGCACAAAGTCTGTATGAATCTTGCTGAACAGACCGCTGGTCTTTTTGCTTTCTTCTTTAAACCGTTCGCTGAGGGACGCGGACACGCGGCTGTCGGGAACGCTGCGTTTCCCCCGCCCGCTGCCGATAACGGTGCCCCCTTCGTCGTCGTAACCGTTGCCTTGATAAGCAGTTTTTCCATAACTGCCGCGGTTAAAAGAGTTATGCCCATAAGAACCGTTGCGGTTGAAATCACTTCCCCCATATCCGCCGTAGCCATAACCGGACGGCCCGTACCCGCCGCGGCTCTTATATCCTGCCGTATTGCGGTAACCCATACCCGGCAAAGAAATCTTCCGGTATTCATGCACCAGTTTGTCCGGAATTTCTTCCAGAAAACGGGACGGCTCCGATGCCTCGGTGCGGCCGTAAATGGTGCGCATCCCGGCGCTTGTAAGATATAACAGTTGTTTGGCCCGGGTGATGCCCACATAGCAAAGCCGCCGTTCTTCTTCCATTTCCTCGTCATCCATCCAGCTGCGGGCATGGGGGAACAGGCCTTCTTCCATCCCCGCCAGGAACACCACGGGAAATTCCAGCCCTTTGGCGGAATGGAGGGTCATCAGGGTAAATTTATCGCTGTCCAGCTGGGCGTCGTCTATATCGGAGACCAGGGCCACGTGCTCCAGGAAGCGGGCCAAGGTCTTTTCTTCCCCTTCATCCTTCAGAAAATCCCGGGCCACGCTGCTCAGTTCCTTCAGGTTTTCCGCCCGGCTCTCGGACTGGGGCGTCCGTTCCGCATGCAGTTCTTCCAGATAGCCGGTCTTGTTCATCACATCTTCGATGAGCTGTTCCACCGGAACCGTGTCCACTTCCGCCATCAGGTCAAAGAGGACGCCGCTCATCTCTTCCAGTTTTACAATGAAGCGGGGACTTAAGCCCGGCGCCGACGCCGCGTTGGTGATCACTTCAAATAGAGAAATGCCCTGGGCGTTGGCATGATCCTGCAGCTTGTTGACGGTGGTCTGCCCGATGCCCCGTTTGGGCACGTTGATGACCCGCAGCAGGCTCAGGGTATCATAGGGATTGTACAGCACTTTGAGGTAGGCCATCACATCCCGGATCTCCTTGCGGTCATAGAATTTCACGCCGCCTACCATGCTGTAGCTGATGCCGCTTTTGATCAGCATCTCTTCAAAAACGCGTGACTGTGTGTTGACGCGGTATAAAACCGCCATGTCGCCGTAGGAATAGCGCCCGCTGCGGATCAGCATCTGCGCCTGTTCCACCACGAAGCGGGCCTCGTCCCGTTCGTCCGCGGCATTGTAATAGGTTATGGCGGCGCCCACCGGGTTTTTCGTCCACAGTTTTTTCGGTTTGCGCCCCGTATTGTTCTCGATCACTGCGTTGGCCGCGTCCAGGATCACCGAGGTGGAACGGTAATTCTGCTCCAGCTTCAGCAGTTTCGCTTTGGGATAATCTTTTTCAAAGTCCAGAATGTTTCGGATGTCCGCACCCCGCCAGCCGTAGATGCTCTGGTCCGCGTCCCCCACCACGCAGAGGTTCCCTTCGTCCCCTGCCAGATAGCGGGTCAGCAGGTACTGGGTCCGGTTGGTGTCCTGGTATTCGTCGATCATGATATAACTGAAACGCTGCTGATACTTTTCCCGCACTTCCGGGAAGTCTTCCAGAATTCTCACCGTCAGCATCAGCAGGTCGTCGAAGTCCATGGCGTTATTGGCCAGCAGCCGTTTTTCATACTGCACGTACACTTCTGCCGCTTTCTGCTCGAAAAAATCCCCCGCCAGCCTGGCAAAAGCCGCAGCCGTCTGCATCTGGTTCTTGGCGTTGGAGATAGCATTCTGCATCGCCGCCGGTGGGAACCGTTTCTCATCCAGGTTCATTTCTTTTAAAATCGACTTCAGCAGATTTTTCTGATCCGCCGCGTCATAAATCGCGAAATTGCTCTGATGGGTTCCCAGCACTTCGATCTCCCTGCGCAAAAAGCGGGCGCAGAAAGCATGGAAGGTGTACAGCCATACATCCTTAGCCGCGGTGCCCACCATGGCGTCCACCCGGGAACGCATCTCTTTCGCCGCTTTGTTGGTAAAGGTGATCGCCAGGATTTTGTAAGGCGGCACACCCAGCTCCAGCAGATGGGCGATGCGGCAGGTCAGCACCTTGGTCTTGCCGCTGCCCGCTCCCGCCAGGATCAGCATGGGGCCGTTTATATTTTCTACCGCAGCCTGCTGCTGCGGGTTAAGATTTTCAAGAGTATCCATTAATAGCCTCCGGACTGCAGCGCTCCTTTTGAATAATATAATCTCCTGCACAGAGTCAGGAAAATAATCATGTCGTCAGCGCTACGAAAAATAAAAACTGTCACAGGCTTTCGCCTGCAAAACAGCGCATGTTTTTCTTTTTCATAACGCTTATATTTTACCATAAAGCAGCGTCCGGAAAAAGCAAAAAATACGCCTCCGTTTTCGTTATATACGGCAACAGAGGCGTATCGGTTTTAAATAAATTATGTTGTCAGGTTAGAATAAATTTCATTCGTCCCCGGCTTTCTTGGCAGCTTCTTCCGCTTCCAGGATGGGCTGGAACCGTTCTACTTCAGACTTCAGCACATCGGCCAGCATGATCATGCAGATTAAGTTGGGGATGGCCATCAGAGCGTTGAAAATATCGGCCAGGTTCCAAACCAGTTCCAGGGTCTGGGTGGCGCCAACATACGCAGTCAGGGAGAACAGCACGCGGTAAATGATATTGTATTTGTGATGGCCGGTCAGGTATTCGAAGGCTTTTTCACCGTGATATTCCCAGCCGAGGATCGTGGAGTACGCAAACAGCAGGATGCCGATGGAAACGATGTAGCTGCCGGCAGGACCTACAAACTTTTCAAAAGCCGCGATGGTCAGGGCGATACCTTTCAGCGGGGTGCCGTCGGGAGCCGTGGTTCCCAGCACGCCGGAGGAAGCGATGACCAGACCGGTGATGGAGCAGACCACGATGGTATCGAAGAACGTACCGGTCATGTTGATGTAACCCTGACGAACGGGGTCATCCGTATGAGCCGCCGCTGCGGTGATAGCTGCAGAACCCATACCGGCTTCATTGGAGAAGCAGCCGCGGGCTACGCCGAAGCGGACCGCGTTCATGACGCTGACAGTAATGGTACCCAGTACGCCGCCGCCTACTGCTTCGGGGCTGAAAGCCATAACAAAAATCTGATACAGGCCGTTGGGGATGGCGCTTAAATTACCCAGGATACCGGCCAGACCGGCGATAACATACAGCACTGCCATGGAGGGAACCAGTACGGAGGATACTTTGGCAATGGTCTGGATACCGCCCAGAATGATAACCAGGGACAGGATCGTCAGACCGATACCGGTTACAGTGATCGGAATGGAGAAAGTCTGTTCCAGAGCAGAGGAGATGGAGTTCGCCTGGGTCAGGTTGCCGATACCGAAGGAGGCCAGCACGGTGAACAGGGCGAACAGGAAACCTAACGTAAGGCCCAGGGACTTGTTTTTCAGGCCGTTCTTCATGGTGAACATAGGACCACCGGCCATTTCGCCTTTGGCGTTCACTTCACGGTATTTAACCGCCAGCATACATTCCGCAAACTTGCTGGTGAGACCGAAGCAGGCGGAGATCCACATCCATACCAGGGCGCCGGGGCCGCCGGAGAACATGGCCGTGGCCACGCCGACTATGTTACCGGTACCGATGGTGGCGGCCAGTGCCGTCATCAGGGTTGAGAACGGGGAAACGTCGCCATGCCCGCGTTTCGTGGTACGGGCATCTTTGCCCAGCACGCTCTTCAGAGCGTAAGGCAGGTTCCGCCAGGTGCGGAAGTTCAGCTTAAAAGTCAGGTATATGCCGGTACCGACCAGCAGGACCAGCATCGCCGGGCCCCACACGAAACTGTCTATTGCGTCTACTGTTGCGTTGATTGCTTTCCAATCCATAAATTATTCCTTCTTCCTTTTTTATAATTTCCGGAATCGCTTCCGGTCCTTGCCAGTTTTGCGCCGCCGGCAAAGCGGCATTACCTTGCATCACCCCTGATTCTGAATTCCCTCATTTGGCTCTTCTTTGCGTCCGGAAACATTTTTATCTTTCGTTTCCGGAGAAACTGCACATTAAAACCGGCCTGCAGAAGTTCATTCTCTGTAGGCCGGTTAATAATCACTATATGCAATACGCAAATGAAGCGTTACTGCGCAAGCGGGATTACCGCCTGCATCCGACCCTGTCCTTTTGCCTGAGAGATTAGGGCTTGCGCCCTTGCACCTTCGGCTCTCAATTGAATGAGCATCTCCAGAGTTGTGTCCGCATGCGGTCTCGTGTTCATCGGAACGCCTGAGAGTGTTACTCCTTCGGCATGCCCGGCCATTTGGCCCGGCATTCTTCCGCATACATCATCCACCCGATGTTTAATTTTACAATTTCAGTTTTTATATGAGCCTATTTTAAACAATTGTAACAAAAAAATCAATAGCTTTTTGCAAGTATACGTGTATACAATCTGTTTTCTGCAATTTTATCCCGCAATAGCAGCCTTTACCACGACAATACTTCTGCGCCGGTTTCCGTTACCAGCACCGTGTATTCCCACTGGGCGGAAAGAGTGCCGTCTTCCGTATATACCGTCCATTCGTCAGCTTCATCAATGAAGACTTTCTTCTTGCCCGCGTTAATCATGGGTTCAATGGTAAAGATCATGCCGGGTACCAACAGCATGCCGGTTCCTTTTTTCCCCACATGGGCCACAAAGGGGTCTTCATGGAATTGCACGCCCACCCCGTGGCCGCCGAACTCTTCCACCACACTGTAGCCGTGCTTGTGGGCCAGCTGGGAAACTGCCGCTCCCACATCGCCCAGATGTCCCCAGGGCTTCACCGCTGCCAGGCCACGCTTCAGGCATTCTTTGGTAATCGCCACAAGGTCTTTGGCCCGCTTGTCCACGCGCCCGATTTCAAACATACGGGACGCATCGCCGAAATAATTATTTAAAATGGTGGAAACATCAACATTCAGGATATCCCCTGAACGCAGCACTATTTTTTCCGACGGGATACCGTGACATACCACATCGTTCAGGGATGTGCACACACTTTTGGGAAAACCGCAGAAATTCAGGGGAGCGGGAATGCCGCCATGGGCCACCGTAAAATCATACACGATCCGGTCGATTTCTTCTGTGGTCATTCCTTTTCTGATATGTTTGGCCACTTCATCCAACACGGCCGTATTCAGTTTGCAGGCTTCCCGGATGCCGGCAATCTGCTCCGGTGTCTTGATCATCTGGCGGGTGGGAACCTCTTCCCCTGCCAGTTGATGCAGCCGGATTTCGTCTTCTATCTCTTTGTGGCAATCTTCATAGGGCTTGCCGCTGCCGCACCAGCACAATGTTTCGCTCATCGCAACCTCCAACATGATTGTTTTCGTTTTCCTGTTTTTTCATAAAAAAAGCGAAAATCAAAATATAATCGAATCCATTATCATAAATAATAAATAATTATATCATTCTTTTTAAAAATATGATACAATACATGGGCACCGAACTAAAAATATTTTAAAAAGCGGCCTACGGTCCGCATGTTTAACAAGTTTACACTCAGATACATTCATCATTTTTTTAATAATAACCGGAGGTTTTGCATTTTATGGATATCAGCCAAATTCCCTTTTATTTCAGCGAATACATCATGCATTTCGACAAATACATTCCCGCAGTCATGGCCGCTTACGGCTCTCTGATCTATTTCATCTTGTTTATGATCATCTTCTGCGAGACCGGACTGGTGGTCACGCCGTTTTTGCCGGGAGATTCACTGCTCTTCGCCTGCGGCGCCCTGTCCGCCACCGCCAACAGCCTGCACTTCCCTACCCTCTTCGTAATCTGTCTTGTGGCAGCCATATTAGGTGATACCAGCAATTACTGGATAGGGGAAAAATTCGGGCAGAAACTGTTGGAAAGCCACAACCGCCTGATCAAACCGGAACATGTGGAAAAAGCGCAGAAGTTTTACGAAAAACATGGCCCCAAAGCCATCTTCCTCTGCCGCTTCGTTCCCATCGTCCGCACCTTTGCCCCCTTTGTGGCAGGCATCGGCACCATGCATTACAGCACTTTCATCAAATACAATATCACCGGCGGCCTCACCTGGGTTTCCTTATTCACCGGTGCCGGCTACTTCTTCGGCAACATTCCCTTTGTCAAAGAAAACTTCTCCCACGTAGCGTTGGGCATCATTATCGTTTCCGTCCTGCCCATCGTGTATGAATTCGCCAAAGCAAAAATGGGAAAAGAATAAATAACCGCATCCTGCAAAAACAAAATGGGCCGCAACCTGTATCTCTCTTTCCCCCTCGTCGCTTCGCTCCTCGAAGGGGACACCCCTTTAGAGATACAGGTTGTGGCCAAAATTTTCCATTTATAAAAAACAATTACGCATTTTTCATAATAGCAATCAGCTTTTCCGCTTTCTCTTTCCAGTCTGCCGCATAGGGCGCGCCACCCTGTGCGGATTCTTTTTTGCCGCCGCCTTTGCCGCCGAAAATCTCATTGGCTTTTGCAATGATGGCTTTGCTGTCGCCGGCTGCGCCCGGCCCCAGGCCGAACATGTAGTTGACGCGTTCCCCGCTGCGGTAAATCACAGCCACCACAGCATTGGGAACATCCGACAGCTTCCCGAACAACGTCTTGGCGGATTTCGGCTCGTAGCTGTCTTTCACTGATACCAGAATTTTATTGCCTGCGGAATTCACCGGTGCTTCCTGCAACAGCTTTTGGATCTCGTTTTCCTGCAGCTGCGCCACCGCGGCCCGCAGTTTTTCTTTCAGTTCCGCGATTTCCCCTTCCAGCCGCTCAATGCTTTCGCAGACCCGTTCCTCTTTCGTGCTCAGCATATTGCCGGCTTCCTGGATATACCGCATCTTCTTCCGGGCATCCTCCAGCGCCCAGCGTCCGCAGAGGAATTCCACCCTTGTACCGGTCTTGTGCTTTTCAATTCTCGTAACCTTGATCAGGCCCACCACGCCGGTAGAGGTTGGGTGCGTGCCGCAGCAGGTACAGATATCCCCATCCTTCACTGCCACCACGCGCAGAATGCCGGTGAGCTTTTCATTCTTTTTCCGCATGGGCAGGTGTTCCACTTCCGTATGGGGCAGATAGGAAACCGTAACCGGTAAGTTCTCCCAGACCTGCTTGTTGGCAAAATCCTCCGCCTGATACGCCTCTCCCAGCGTAACCTCTTTATCCAGATCGATGGTCACGAACCGCTCGTTCATGTGAAAGCCAACATTATTCGCGCCAAACAGTTTAAAAAACGCGTAGGAAAGGATGTGCTCCCCGCAATGCTGCTGCATGTGGTCCAGCCGGTCCTGCCAGTTCACCTGCACCGTAACTTTGCTGCCCACAGGAAACTCCCCTGCGCACTCATGGATGATCTTTTCCTTCGTCTCCCGCACATGCCTGACCGCAGCGCCGTTAATCGTTCCCGTATCGCTGAGCTGACCGCCCCCTTCCGGGAACAGTATCGTCCTGTCCAATACAACAGCAAACCCCTGGGGCGCCTGCTCGCATTCCAGCACGGTGGCTTCACAGGTTTTTAAGTTTGAATCTCTTTCAAATAATTTTTCCGTCATGGCAATCACGTCTTTCTTCATTTTCATGACAATATAATTTATTTAACAACGTACATAAGAAAACATGGGGTAAAACTGACATCAGGCAACGCCCCCACTGTCTTGGTGTCGAAAAAAGCAGCCGATACGTTTTGTGTACCGACTGCCCTGTCGTTAATTCATTATATCATAGAACAATAATATAAGCAAAACTCACTTCACGTCCGGCTCAAAGAGTCCTTCGTTATCGTCCCACAGCACCACTTCATCCGCAGCCAGCGATTTTTTCACATCAATCACCCGCTGGTTGCTGCTGCCCCGAAAACGCAGCTTCAAATCCTTTTCTTCCAGATGGAATTCCCCGTCTACCAGAATATCCAGCAAATCAAGCAGTTGTTTTGTAATTTCCCAGGGACCCAGTTTCCCTGCCAGGATATCTTTTTCAAAATCGTAACCGGTGTAGCACCACACGGTTTTGCGGGGATAAATTTCCTTAAACTTCTGCACCACATGAAGCACTTCCGGCTGGTTCTCCGGCTCAAAAGGCTCGCCGCCCAACAGGGACAGCCCTTCGATAAAATCATGATTGCAGGCACGAAGCAGTGTATCAAGCACCTCACCGGTAAAAGGTTTTCCGTAATTGAAATCCCAGGTTTCCGGATTAAAGCAGCCCCGGCAGTGATGACGGCAGCCGCTGACAAACAACGATACCCGTACGCCGGGTCCGTTAGCGATATCATGACGTTTCAGCGCAGCATATTTCATAAATTCCACTTCCCTTGAATCAAATTTGCAAAGTTAAAATTATACTGAACAAATTGCAAACAGCTCTGCTGGAATTCATGCAGAGCTGTTACTTATTTTATCCATTACAGATGCAGCACGCGGGCTTTGATTTCCTTCGTCTTACCCACGTTCCAGAAATTTTCGCCCAGATACCCGCAGGTACGGCGGGTCACGTTCATCTTGGCATGATCCTTGTTATGGCATTGCGGGCATTCCCACTCGTTGTCGTCATTGATCATGATTTCCCCGTCATAACCGCAGACCATGCAATAATCGGATTTCGTATTGAATTCCGCATACTGGATGTGGTCGTAGATAAACTGCACGGCCGCTTCCATGGCTTTCGGGTTGCGCTGCATGTCCGGAATCTCCACATAACTGATGGCGCCGCCGGAGGACAACTTCTGGAATTCACTTTCAAATTCAAATTTGGAGAAAGCGTCGATATGCTCCCGCACATCCACATGGTAGGAGTTGGTGTAGTACCCCTTGTCGGTAATATCCTTGATGGTACCGAAACGCTCCTTGTCTACGCGGGCGAAACGGTAACACAGGGATTCTGCCGGGGTTCCGTACAGCGCGAAGCCGATATTGGTTTCCGCCCTCCACCGGTTACAGGTTTCCCGGAGATGCTTCATCACCCGCAGGGCAAAGTCCTTGCCTTCCGGCGTGGTATGACTGCAGCCTTTCACCGCTTTGGTCATTTCGTACAGGCCGATATAGCCTAGCGAAATGGAGGAGTAACCGCCATACAGATATTTGTCAATGACTTCGCCTTTGCCCAAGCGGGCGATGGCGCCGTACTGCCAGTGGATGGGGCTCACATCGGAATGGATGCCCTTCAGGGCGTTGTGACGGCACATGATTGCTTCGAAGCACAAGGCCAGCCGCTCTTCCAGCAGCTTCCAGAATTTATCTTCATCGCCGCCGGAAAGGATACCGATCTGGGGCAGGTTGATGGAAACCACGCCCTGGTTGAAGCGGCCTTCAAATTTATAATTGCCGTTCTCATCCTTCCAGGGAGCCAGGAAGCTGCGGCATCCCATGGGACTGAACACATTGCCCTCGTAGTTTTCCCGCATTTTTTTGGCGGAAATATAATCCGGATACATCCGCTTGGCGCTGCATTTTACCGCCAGATGGGTCAGGTAGTCATACTTGCCGCCCCGCAGGCAGTTATTCTCATCCAGTACATACGCCAGTTTCGGGAACGCAGGGGTCACATACACACCCTTTTCGTTCTTGATGCCCTGCAGACGCTGGCGGAGGATCTCTTCAATGATCATGGCGTTTTCTTCAATGTACGGATCATTATCCCGCAGATACAGGAACAGGGTCACGAAAGGCGACTGGCCGTTGGTGGTCATCAGGGTGTTGATCTGGTACTGAATGGTCTGGACACCAGCCTTCAATTCTTCCCGCAACCGCTCGTCCACAACCGCTTCGATCAGCTTCGGATCCGCGTTTTCTCCCAGAGTCTTTTTGGCCCGTTCCATAAACTTATCCCGGCTGCGGCGCAGGTATTTGCCCAGATGCCATACATCTACGGACTGGCCGCCGTATTGGCAGGATGCTACGGACGCGATGATCTGGGTCATCACGTTGCAGGCCACCTGGAAGCTCTTGGGGGACTCGATCATCTTGCCGTTCATCACCGTGCCGTTGTCCAGCATGTCGCCGATATTGATCAGGCAGCAGTTAAAGATGGGCTGGATGAAATAATCCATATCATGGAAATGGATGGCAGCTTCATCGTGGGCTTTGGCAATCTTTTCCGGCAAAATCACGCGGCGGGTCAGGTCCTTGGAAACCTCGCCGGCGATGAGGTCCCGCTGGGTGGAGGCCATGATGGCATTTTTATTGCTGTTTTCTTCCATAACATCTTTGTTGCTGTTACGGATCAGGGTGAGGATGGATTCGTCGGTGGTATTGGCTTTGCGCACCAGCGCCCGGCGGTAACGGTAAATGATATAGGCCTTGGCCAGGTCGAACTTGCCGGCTTCCTGCAACTGGCGTTCTACAATATCCTGAATATCCTCTACCAGCAGGCGGGGACGGTTCTTACCATGCACATATTCCGCTATCTCTTTGATTTTACTTTCTTCAATACGGCAGCTCTCTTCTACAGCTGCATTGGCCTTTTCTATGGCCACTACAATTTTCTGCGGATCAAAATCTACCGTCGTCCCGTCGCGCTTAATAACTTTCATGCCAAAACCCTCCCACATAAAGTATGCCGTATTAAAACAGCGTCTATTTCAGAATCAGTTTAATTAAAATATCACATTCAGAAATATTTTAGCATGTTCTTTTTGTCTTGTAAACTATATCTTGTGATTCTTGATAAAAATTTTTGTTTTAACTGCCACATCTTGTGTTATCAACAGGCGAATGTGAATAACATGGGGATAAGCTGTCTGTGGTGTGAATAAGTACCAAAACGCTGTGGATAAACCATTTGTTAAAAACAGCGGCGGACAAGGCATCGCAAAAACGTCAACGATTGCTATTTTATGGACTCATTCGCCTGCGGCTTCAAAACTCGGTGCTTCGCACCTCAAACAGTTGAAGCCACGGGCGTCTCATTTCGTCTCATAAAATTACGCAATCGTTTCCTATATTTTGCTTATGCCTTGCCCGCCGCTGCGGTTTTTAATTGATATTTACGTTAACAACACTTTCTTCCAGAACGGATATGTACTAAGCACAACCACAATAGCCAATACCGCAAAGTCAACTGCCGTCAGTTTTTCCTTTGGCATGTTCTTATAAGTATTTGCCCCGAAGCCCCGCAGCTCCATGGAAAGAGCCAGGGTTTCGGATTTTGCAACGGCCCGCATGACCAGCGGCCGGATGACCACCACATAGGACAGCAGCCGTTTCAGCGCATTTCCCCGGTTGGAATAGCCCCGGCAGGACTGGGCGTCCAGGGTGATGGCACTGTCCTCCAGGAAGTTGGGAACAAAGCGCAGTGCCGTCGTCAGCATGAAAGCATATTCCACCGGCAGATGGAAACGGTCTACCAGGGCTTTGGCGATGCTCTGGATCCGCGTGGTAGCCAGCATACACAAAAAAGCCAGGGTCATGACCAGCATACGCAGGCCCCCGAATAAGGAAACGCTCAGTGATGAACCGAACAGCAGCTGCAGCAGGATCATCAAACCGGTGAACACGCCTAACCCGCCGATGGCCGCCAGCATAGTCTTACTGCGTTTGATATACAGGAGCAGCACCAGCTGCAATACTAAAATAGTGGCTACCGCCTGTAAGGGCAGAATGAATACCCAAGCTGTCACAGCCAGGGTCACGATGATCCAGGTAAACGCATTCAGTTCCATTATAATGCGCCTCCTTTCACTGCCAAATTGCAGAATTCCTCACAGGTCGCAGCGGAAATGCCCAGCCTGGAAGCCAGCGCGGAAACCGTGGGCCGGCGCAGGCCCCAGCGTTCTACGGGATGGTCCCCTTCAAACAGTTCCTGGGGCGTACCGCTGAACACCAGATGCCCATCCGTCAGCACAATGGCCCTCCGGGCGTATTTGCGAACCACGTTCATGTCATGGGTGATCAGGATGATCGTGGTACCTTTTTCTTCATTTAAAGCTTTCAGGTATTCCATCATGGCAGTCTGTTCCGTGGCATCCTGACCATTGGTGATCTCGTCCAGAATCAGCATGCGGGGATTCAGGGCCAGGGCAGCCGCCACCCCCAGCCTGCGTTTCTGACCGAAAGAAAGGATGCGGGGATATTTGGCTTCCAGTTCTCTCAGGCCCATGGCCTGCAGTGCTGCTTTCACATTGGTTTTGATGTTTGCTTCCGGAAGTTTTTTTACCCGGGGTCCGTAGGCCACTTCCTCATACACCGTATCCGCCAGTATCTGCAGGTCCGGATTCTGGAATACATAGCCTACTTTATCAGCCAAATCAGCCGGCTCGTAATTGATAATATCTTCCCCGTCTACCAGGATCTGTCCGCTGCGGGGATGGTCCAGAGCCATGAACAGCCGGGACAGGGTGGTCTTGCCGCTGCCATTATGTCCCAACAGCGCTACAAACTCCCCATCCTCAATTTTGCAGTTAATATCGAACAGCACCGGAATGCCGCGGCGATAGGCAAAGTTGATCTCTTTTGCTTCAATCATGCCCTCACCCCTTTTCCAAAACCGTTCTGCTCTAATTCTTTTACTGCCTCATTCGAAGACCTCCACAGGGCAAACCGCCGCCCTGTTTTTTCTTCCAGGTTGCATTTCACCTGCCAGAGATCCGGCAGCAGCGGACGCAGTTCCGCATCTTCGTAAATTTTGGAAACCACGTCTTCGCATTTTCCCTGGGCCGCAATCTCCCCGTTTTTTACTGCAACCAGATCTGTAAGATACGGAAGCACAAACTCCACACGGTGCTCCACTACAATAAAAGTAGTTCCATGCTCCTTGTGGATCTTGTCCAGCAATTTATACAAACTTTCCGCTCCATCCGGATCCATAGCGCTGACCGGTTCGTCCAGCACGATGATCTCCGGGTGCACCGCCAGCAGGGAAGCCAGGGCCAGACGCTGCCGCTGCCCGCCGGACAGTTCGTCCAGCTGGTAGCTTTCCCGTCCCGGCAGCCCAACGTCTGCCAACGCCAGGCGGGTCCTTTCATCTGCTTCTTCCGGAGGAAACCCGTGGTTCAGCAGGCTGAAGGCCACTTCTTCTCCGGCAGTAAGGGACACCAGCTGGCTTTCATAATCCTCCAGCATCAGGCCTACCTTCATGGCCAGATCGGAAACCTTTTTGCCTTTGGTTGTTTCTCCCAACACCTTTACATCCCCTGCATAATCGCCGCCGGAGTAATAGGGAACAATCCCTGTCATAGCCTTGCAGAGCGTAGTCTTCCCTGCGCCGCTGGGACCGATGATAACGGTAAACGAGCCTTTTTCGATTTCCAGATTTATGTTCTTCAGCACAAGATCCGAGCGGAGATATTTAAAATAAAAATCCGAAACAGTCACTACGGAATTCATTCTTCCTCGCCCCCTTCCTGCGCATAGAACAGCTTCTTCACAGGACGGAACAGCCCGAAGGTGATCAAGCCGTTAATGACGCCCACCACGGCCACCACCGGCAGCATGGCAAAAATCCACACCTTCAGGGGCAGGCCCAGCACGGTCCGCAGAATAAACGTGAACACACTGCCGGATACGAAGGTGGAAACAAAGCCCGTGATAAACGGGACCACTTTCCAGTCCCCCATGTGACAGGCCACAAAGGCTTTCACCAGCAGGCAGCAGGTGGTGGCACCGCTCAGCTCGCTGGCAATATTGCCCAAAGGGAACGCCGATTTAGAGGAAGGAATCAGTGTCAGCCCCGCCACAAAGCCGATGCCGATGGCCCGTTTTAAAGGCGGCCGGGTCAGGTTGATGACGATGGCATACATGGCAATGGTCCAGTTGGGCGTCACGCCGCCCACATTGGGACTTACCGTATGCAGGATGATACCG
>JAFZIG010000162.1 GCA_017554485.1 Acidaminococcaceae bacterium
GATCCACGCGACCCGTTTACGGGTAGCAAGTAATCCGTGCATGGCTGGCAGGCCAATAAACGATGCACTTGTGCATTGCCGGTAGCATTAGGGCTATGCCCGAAAAGGAAAAACCACCGGCTATGCCGGTGGATATTTATTGTGACGAAAATTGCAGTTTTGCTTAGCAAAGATTAGTATGGTATAATTAAAAAAATTTCTATCAGCGTCAATTTTAGTAAGCCTGTCTTGTATATATTAGTAAGAGGCATTAAAACATTTAATATTTTAAGGAGGAATTATGGGAATAAACAAAGTAGAACTGATTCAAAAAGCCATGCAATGCAAAACTGCGGAAGAACTGATGGCGCTGGCCAAGGCCGAAGGCTTTGCGATTACCAAAGAGGAAGCAGAGGCTTATCTGGCTGAACTCACAGACATTGAACTAGATAGTGAGCAGTTGAAGAAGGTGGCGGGCGGAGATGATGCCTATGATGACTGCAAGAATCTTGACGCTCTTCTTCTTTAATAATGCAGGGGCTCCTTGCGTTATCATGAATAAGCATTAATAGTGAGGTTTACTAAAAATACCTTATCCTTGAATGACTGGGATTGCCTAAAGCCTTTAAAGAAGCTATCAATGTAAAACCGGCCAAAAAGAAAGCCGCTAAAAAAGCGAAAAAATAATTCATAGTAATTCTAGCCTGATGCTTAACACGCATCAGGTTTTTTTACTAATGTCAGGTTGATCTCGGTGTATTTGTCCGTCACGGCGTTTTCTTTTTGCTGCAATTGTTCTCGCTCGGCGCCCCATGCGATTTCTTTACCTTGGGCGATGGCTGCTTCGCGTATATTCAAATTAAAAAGTTCCTCCTTCAAATTATTTGGCACGCTGCCGGTGGTCCCGGCAGCGCGTTTACAAAATAAAACGGAATGGTCCGGCGCACGCTGCAGAATAATTTTCCGCAGCGCGTTTTGATTTGCATTTTTTTACACAGCTTCTTCATCCCCCAGACCGATAAATTTGGTGCAGTCGCTCTTAAAGAACAAATCAATCTTTCCGATAGGGCCGTTGCGGTGCTTGGCCACGATCAGCTCCGTGGGATGGATGGTTTCGATGCGATCACCAAAAGCTATGTCTACTCCAACGTGAAGCCGGACGCGGAAGATGAAAAGCTGATGGCAGTAGGCAAAGCCCTGGGCAGCCTGTTCGACAACGACATGACCGGCCTGGTAGTGGTAGAACGGGCAGAACTCATGGAAGACTGATGGTCGCGGATAAACAGGCGGGCGCAAGGGCGCCCGCCAATGGCAGGCAGTGAGCGGTGCTGAGGCTTAGCATAAAAGCCAGTTTGAAAAATACGCTCCGGTTTCATGGAAACCGCCTGTAAAAATTATTTAAAAGCAAAAAGGAGGGAAAGAATATGACTTCTGATACCGATCTGGATCTGATTTTTCGTAACGCCGCAGGCAAAAAGGTGACCCTGAACATTGAGGAACCCAAAGCCGACGTGACCAAGGCTGAAATCGACGCTGCCATGCAGGTGGTTGTAGAAAACAACATCTTCAACACCAGCGGCGGCGACATCGTGGAAGCCGTGCAGGGCCGCCTGCGCACCACGACCCTGAATCCTGTTGAAGCGTGATGAAACGGGGGTCGCAGTATGGAGACCACGGAAGTATTCAGCTTCATTAAGGACTTCGGTTTTCCGGTAGTGCTGAGCTGGTTTTTGCTTGTCCGTATGGAAAACAAGCTGGCTGGCCTCACCGAAGTGATCGGGGAACTGAGCTGCAACATCGCCGCCATGCGCGGCGACGTTGCGAAAAAGTGAAAAAAGGCGTGTTGCAGAACAACGAGCCGCAATTTTGAAAACACCGGGCGTGTAAAAGCGTCCGGTGATTTTTACTATGACGGGCATGCCGTCAGTCTATGGTGGAAGTCCACAAGGCGCTAGTTGCCGACGAACTCCATAGCGACTCCCAAGGTTTGTATCGCGAGGTACAGGCGAGGGGAAGTGATAGAATCGCTTATCCACAGATACCAGAAAGCAGGGGTCATGACACGGCAAGGGTATGTTGAACCGATGTATGCCGAACAGCATGTACGGCGGTGTGAGAGGGGAGAAAAAAATCTTCTCTGCTCGATTATGTAGGGTAGATAGTTGCCAAATTGATATGATATAGTATACATTATGAAAGAACAGTATAAAGAACAAAAGAGTATATTAAGGAAATATCAAGCATTTGTAATTGTTTTGGAGGTCTTGTGGGTACAGGAAGGAAGCCTAGTTTCGGCAATGAATTAAACACCTCAAAATATAATAGATTTAAGAATTAAGAAGATTGCGTAGAAGTGGTAGGAGAACTCAACATACAGTTTGAATCTGCTGCTCATAATGACAGACTTAATCGCTTTAAAGCCCAACAGAGACACGGCTATGCAGCAGAACAATATAACGACATGATTGACAAGTTTCATGGTCGAAAATCTGTTATCCTTGGTGATGATGATGCAAAAAATGGCGCTGACCGTAAGGTAAACGGAAGGTTGCTTCAAACAAAGTATTGTCAAACAGCAAAGGCGTCAGTTAATGCTTCTTTCAGCAAAGAAGATGGCTTTTATAAATATTTAGATAATAATAACAAACCTATGCAGCTTGAAGTTCCCCGCGATCAGTATGAAGATGCGGTCAAAATTATGCGGGAAAAAATCCTCGCAGGAAAAGTCAAAGGTGTGACAAATCCAGACGATGCTAAAAAGCTTGTACGTAAAGGGAATGTGACCTATGATCAGGCGGTATCTGTTGCTAATTCGGGTACGATAGAGTCTCTAAAATTTGATGCTGTTCACGGTACTGTCATTGCTGCAAGTGCATTTGGAATTTCAACCATTATTACATTTGCTAGGGCAATGTGGAACGGTGATTCGCCGGGAACTGCTTTGGATAAAGCTATGTATACAGGAATAAAGATGGGTGGAGTTGCGTTTATTACCTCAGTTATAACTGCGCAGCTGACAAGAACTAGTATGAACAACATGTTGATGGGGCCGTCTATAGAGTTAGTGAAACTTTTGCCTACCAGTGTTCGACATGTGATGGTCAACGCTATGCGTGAAGGTGCTGCAATCTATGGTGGTGCTGCAACAAACAATTTGGCTAAATTGGTAAGAGAAAACATTATTGCAAGCGGAGTGATATAGTTTGGCCTACTGTTTTGAACAAGCCATTGGAATAGTAAAAGACGAAATTAAAGCAGTGAACTGGTACCGTAAGGCGGCAGAACAAGGGGATAGCGATGCAATAAAAATTTTAGATGATTTAAATAATACGGAATCCAAAGAAACTACAATAGATACTCCAAAAAGTTACAACAGTTACCAAAATATACAAGCACCTTTTCCGGGTAAAATCATTGAAGTTAGGTGCTCAGTTGGAGAGACGGTAAAAAATGGCAAAATACTACTGATTTTAGAGGCTATGAAAATGCAGAACGAGATTATGAGTCTGGCAGATGGGGTTATAATAGTAGAAATTCGTGTAAAAGACGGTGATACAGTTAACAAAAATGATATTATAATAATTATTGGTTATTAAAACAACTTATAGGACAGGCATAGTGATGTTTAAATTCATTCTTTGAACGTTATATTAATGCGCAGATAATTTCTGCAGCCTTTATATATACGGAACATAGCAAAAATAAGGAGCTGTAACAAAATAGCCCCTTACTTGACCTTGTAATACCAACGAGTTTTGAGATGCCTTCCCCATCGCTTTATTCTCTTTTCACCAATTCTTCATAGCAAACATCCTTAAAATGTGTTAAGATGACATTGAGTTAAGAGCTGCTACTATATTTCTTTTATAATTACAACGGGAGGAAATCGGTATGACAAGAGTAAAAGAGACCATCGTACGTCACGACAAAGGCTATAACTGCGCACAGTCCGTAGCCTGCACTTACGCGGACCTGGTAGGCCTGGATGAAGCTACCATGTTTAAGGTGACGGAAGGCCTGGGCAAAGGTATGGGCGGTACCCTGGCCACCTGCGGCGCATTAAGCGGCGCCTGCGTGCTGGCCGGCATGAAACGGAGCACAGGCAATCTGGAAGCGCCGGACAGCAAGCTGGAAACGTATAAACTTGCGGAAGAGATCGTCAACAAATTCCAGGAACAGTGCCATTCCATCGTGTGCAAAGAGCTGAAGGGCCTGGATACCGGAAAAGTTTTGACACCCTGCCCGGACTGCATCATGAACGCAGCCCGCATCGCGGAAGAAGTGCTGGAATTAAAAGCATAAGAAAACAGAAGTTACGAAACTGCATGCTGTTCCGTAAACGTAAATAAAAAGAGGCCGGACAATGTATCCGGTCTCTTTCATTTGTCAATATAAAATTGGTCGGAGCAGCAGGATTTGAACCTGCGACCCCCTGCTCCCAAGGCAGGTGCGCTACCAACCTGCGCTATGCCCCGACATAATGTAAGCAATGCTATTATATATGAGCTGTAATGCGGTTGTCAAGATAAATCAAAGACCGGCTTCCCAAAACAGGAAAGCCGGCTTTTATTGTTGAAACATTATTTGAAATAACGGTCCAGTAAGCCTTTGAATGCTTTGCCATGACGGGCTTCGTCACGGGCCATTTCATGAACGGTGTCATGGATCGCGTCCAGGTTCAACGCTTTGGCGCGTTTTGCCAGGTCGGTCTTGCCGGCGGTGGCGCCATTCTCAGCTTCTACGCGCATTTCCAGGTTCTTTTTGGTGCTGTCGGTGATCACTTCGCCCAGCAGTTCCGCAAATTTGGCAGCGTGTTCTGCTTCTTCGTAGGCAGCCTTTTCCCAGTACAGGCCGATTTCCGGATAGCCTTCACGGAAGGCAACGCGGGCCATGGCCAGGTACATGCCTACTTCGGTGCATTCGCCGTTGAAGTTGGCGCGCAGATCGGTCTTGATATCTTCGGGAACATCAGCGGCTACGCCTACTACGTGTTCAGCAGCCCAGGTCATGTCGCCGGCCTGTTCCACAAATTTGGAAGCGGGGGCTTTGCACTGCGGGCACTGAGCCGGGGGTTCGGTTCCTTCATACACATAGCCGCAAACAGAACAAACAAATTTCTTCATGATGATTACCTCCGTATCTTTTATTTAATAGCATTGTTTTATGGCACGGTCATTACCGTTCCTTTCACTGAAAAGTATAACAGAAGCCGAACATAAAATCAACGGACAGTCATTTTGAATTACGTGTTTGCTGACTGTTTTACAAAAAGTTCATAAGCTGTTCGCTTCTAATTATGAAAAAAATATGAAACAGAAGATAAACGCTTGTCAAACCCGGACAAAAACGGTAGTATTATTATGTATATCTGTTTGCATTTTTAAGGAAAAAACACGTGAATATCTTAACTCAGTTTTTTAAGAAAAAAGAGAATAAAGAAATGTTGGAACTGCAAAAGCTGAACGATTCTGTCGCAGAGGCTTGGGAACAGGATATGGCTGCGCTGTATGAGGATAGCGACACTATTTCCCGGGAAATAACGGAACTTCCGGCAGACAGTGAAACCTCTCTGCCTACGGAAGCAAAACAACGCTCTGAACACAATGACAACCGTTTTCTGAAAGGTACGCTGGTTTTAACGATTTCCAGCATCGTGGTAAAGGTGATCGGTGCGCTGAACTGGATCCTGCTGAGCCGTGTGTTGGGCGGGGAAGGGATAGGCTTATACCAGATGGGTTTTCCCATTTACCTGATGGCGATTACGGTTTCTTCTGCAGGCATTCCGGTGGCGATTTCTATTGTGACGGCGGAAAAGGTAGCCCAAAACGATTTCAAGGGTGCGGAACGGGTATTCCATGTTACACTGCGCCTGCTGTTTGTCACCGGGCTGGTGTTTTCCCTGGCGCTGTTCTTCGGCGCGCAGAAGCTGATCGACTGGCAGTTCATCCGGGATGCCCGGGCCTATTATTCCATTATTGCCCTGGCTCCGGCGGTATTTTTTGTAACGTTCCTGGCCAGTTTCCGCGGTTACCTGCAGGGTTGGCAGATTATGACGCCTACTGCCTGTTCCGAGATTACGGAACAACTGGTTCGGGTTGTGACCATGCTGTTTTTCGCGTCCTATTTCCTGCCCCGGGGTCTGGCCGCGGCGGCAGGCGGCGCCAGTATGGGAGCAGGCGCAGGCGCGTTTTGTGCGCTTCTGGTGCTGATGTATTTCTATCAGCGGCTGAAAAAAGATTTGAAGTCAAAGCAGGCGTTGCAAAATATGGACGCAGTGCAGGAAACCTCGTCTTCTATCATCAGCAGGCTGCTGAAGCTTGCACTGCCGGTTTCCCTTACCAGCCTGATGCTTCCCATCGTGGCGAACCTGGATCTGCTTATCGTGCCCCAGCGGCTTGAGGTGGCAGGGTTCGATGTGTGCCATGCTACGGAACTGTTCGGTTACCTGACCGGTATGGCGGTGCCGCTTGTCAATCTTTCTACGATATTTACGGCAGCGCTGGCCATCAGCCTGGTACCGGCCATTTCGGAAGCCCGTGCCCTTGGCTGGCAGGAAAACATCCGTCACAAGACAGGTGTTGCGTTCCGCGTTGCCATGATCGTGACGTTCCCCTGTTTTATGGGATTGTTCTGTCTGGCGGAAAAGGTGGCGGGACTGATTTATAATGCTCCCGGCGCGGCGCCGGCCATCCAGGCCATGAGCATCGGTATCGTGCTGCTGGGCATGCACCAGGTCAGTACGGCGGTATTGCAGGGCATGGGGCGTACCAGCATTCCGGTCCTCAATATGATCGCGGCCTGCGTGGTGAAGGTCTGCCTGAACTGGACGCTGACGGCCATTCCCTGGCTGGGGATCAAGGGCTCTGCCATTGCGACTGTGGCGGATTTCGGAGTGGCGGCGCTGATCAACATGTTCTTTATTTATAAACTGACAGGTTATAAAATGTCCGGCTCCGGCATCCTGAAACCTATGTTGGCTGCCGGGGTTATGGGCGCCGCCATTCAGGGTGTGCTGTATGCTGCGTCCGGCCTGGGCGGCTGGGTCCTGCTTTTGTGCGTACCTGTCGCTGCCGTTGTATACGGTGTGGTGCTGACAGCGATCGGAGGTCTTACGAAAGAAGACCTGGAAAGCCTGCCGTACCTGGGAACCCGTATCCTTCGCATCGGCCAGAAGCTGGGCGCCTTTAAAGAGTGAAAGAATTGTAGACATAAAATCGTCAAGAGTTTTGCGTATACTGTGTTTGCGGTCATCAAATGCAATAAAGAGCAAAACCCGAAAATATTGGTGAAGATATGGAAGAAGAAAAGAACGGATTGCAGGAATTAAATAGCGAACAGGAAATCGTGCTGTCGATTCCGCAAGACAACGGCAGCACTAAAATTTTTACCGTAACCCGTAAAAAAGCGATTACAATGGCGGGTATCCTGTCCGTTTTGTTTGTCTGCCTGGCAGGCGCTGCCGGCTTTTACGGCTGGCAGTATCATCATTCAAAAATTGATAAGACTGCCTATCAGGAATATATGGATCACAAAACGGAGCAGGAAGCGAAGCTGCAGTCGCTGCTGGATGACAACGAAAAAATGCTGCGGGACATGAGCGAGATCCATACGCTGGAAACAAAGCTGCGCCGCGCGGTGATCCAGAACAGCAGCGACAGGGATTTTACCAGTAACCTTGATTCCATCGGGACGACGCCGGGAGTCAAATCGACAGATCCGGCTTACAACGGTAAGGGCGGGCCCGGCGCGGATATTACGATGCTGGATGTGGCGGCGGCCCAGAATAAAAATCTGACGGCCCAAATCGACCGACAGAAAAAAAATATGCATGAGCTGCTGACCATTATTGAAGGAAGGAACAACCGACTGTCCATTTTGCCGGACCTGTGGCCTACGGACGGCGGCGTCATCAGTTCCTATTACGGAGGCCGGACGGGTCCCATCAACGGCGGCTTTGACTGGCATCCCGGCCTGGATATCGCCGTGGATATCGGTACGCCGGTGTATGCCGCTGCTATGGGGACTGTGGAGATGGCCGGCTGGAACGGTGGCTACGGGCAGTTTGTAAAGATCCGTCACGGCAACGGCTACGAAAGCGCCTACGGGCACATGAGCGGCATCGCTGTTACGACGGGGCAGCAGGTGCGTAAGGGCGAGATTATCGGCTTTGTGGGCAGTACCGGATACAGTACGGGCCCCCATTTGCATTTTGAGGTATTTGTGGACGGGGAAAATATCGATCCGTTATATATGTTGAAAAAAGCAAAATAAAGAAGCTGTGATATGGAAAAATAAATGAGCCGGGGCGTATCCTTTAGGGATATGCCCCGGCTCTTTGCCGTTTTACATTGCTGATTCCGAAGTGAAATTTACTGTTAAGCGGGAAGAGGCGGCATTTCCGAAAGTTTAAACTGGCGCTTGTTTTCGTACATCTGCTCGTCTGCGCGGCGCAGCACCTGTTCCACGCTGGCATCCGCTCCCGGTTGGAACACGGCGATCCCTCTGGCTACATCCACTTTCTCCCAGGGATTGGAGGTAGCAGACGCTGCTTCTTCTGCTATTCTGTCAAAGGCCTGCAGCAGTTCTTCACGGTGTTTATAGTCGCTTCCCTGAAGCAGGGCTGCAAACTCATCGCCGCCCAGACGGAACACCGGGCTGTGGGAAAATGTCTGGCAGATAGCCAGGCTGGCTGTGCGCAAATAAACATCGCCCCGTTCGTGACCGTATGCGTCATTGATTTGTTTCAGCCAGTTGCAGTCGAACATGACAACGGCAAATTCCGGACTGCCGTTTCCGGTGTCCAGGCGGATGCTGTTGTTCAGGCGTCCGGCATAAATATCAAAGGCTCCCTTGTTCTTGATCCCCGTCAGGGCGTCCGAATAGGCACGGCTGTTCAGGTCGCTGATATACAGCTTCAAATGATCCCGCATTTGCCGGAAGGATTTAGTCACAATGCCCACTTCGTCGTTGCCTTCATAGTCCAGTTCCGCGTCGAAATTACCGGAAGCAAGTTTTTGGGAGGCGTTTGCAAGCTGCATCAGGGGTTTGGTGATCGCTCCTGCGATAAACAGGGTAGCCACAATAAACAGGGCAAGGATTGCAACGGCTGCCAGCAGGATAAAACGAGTCGTCTGCCGCCAGGAAGCGAAGATTTCTTCTACCGGCGCCGTAACTACCAGTTTCATTCCGTTGGACAGTGTGGTAAAGGAAAGCTGCCGTTGTTTGCCTTCTGCGTTATACCGGATCAGCTTATTGCCATTGTTCGGGGCCTGGAACATCGCAGGGTTAAGGTCGCTGCTGACTTCTTCCAGTGTCTTGCCTGCGGATATGCTTGGATGGAAAATGATCTGGCCTTTGTCGTTAAGCAGGAAAGCAAAGCCGGTATCATAGACCCGCATGGACTGAACCGGGGAAGTTATGCTGTAAAACAGTGTATCCATACCGAGAACGCCAATCAGCACTCCGTAGTTGTAAACAGGCATAACATAGGAAACTGTCGGCAGCCTGCCCAGGAGATGCGCTTTATAAGGGCCTACCCAACAGGCCCTGCCCTGGGTAACCGGTTCGTAATACCAGGCGCTGTTTTCTTTGTCGTTGAGATCCGGGCGTGATGCAAGCAAAGAATGGTTTTTTACAAAAGAAGACTTTCCGATTTTAGAATAGAAAAAGCCGTGCTCCGACGAGCCGATGTCCGGATTGATGTAATAGTAATAGCTTACGATGCCGCTGGTATAATCAGCGGTGTTACCGAAAGCCTGCTGCACTTCCTCACAGTGTTTTTTTAAAACGGTATCCAGCTGTTTTGCCTGCTCCGGAGTACGCCCGTCTGTACCGACAGATGCGGCGGCCAAACCGTAATCTTTCAGGTCGACGGCCTCCAGGGAGCGTCCTGCAAAATGGGCGGTCATGTCTACCGCTGTTTTCAGGCTGTTGAGACGCACGTCTGCCGTTTTTTCCGCGTTCTGGCTCAGCAGATTCATCTTTTCTACCGAATTCCGGTCTCCTTCTTTCCCGAGGGTAAGATAACCGATTACAATAAAAGCCAGAAGGCTGGTCAGGATCGCCGCGATCGTCATTAATGTTATTTTTGTGCGAATCGAATGCATTTTGTTTATTCCTTGCCAGGTTTTTTTAATTGGTTGATTTCATTATACTACACCTATTATATTATAAATCTTTGCATTCTGCTTGTAAATGTAAAAATGTGATTGAAATAATCGTGCTGTATGTATTAAGATACAACTTTAAGAGATTGCGCATTTTATGTTATAATTAACCGTAATCATTCAGGGCCGTTGTTTTGTATATTGGCATTGTTTTAATTTGCGGACAATCAGTGATTTCGATAAGTAGTGTTTCAGGAGTTTACTATCATGCATGCAATTATCAACGGACGTATTGTATTACCCGACAAAGTTTTGGACGGTTGTGCCCTTCTGTTTGAGAAAAAAATAATAGGAATTGTTTCACGTGAAACATTAGACGCCGCGTGGCAAAATGCAAAATGCTGGAAGGAAAAGCCGCTGACGTTGACGGACGCACAGGGCGCGTATGTGTCGCCGGGCTTTATCAATCTGCATATCCATGGTTGTAACGGTGCGGATACAATGGATGCAAAAGAAGATACGCTGGACGTTATGAGCCGCTTTTTGGTACAGACCGGCGTAACAGCGTTTTTACCCACAACGATGACCTGTGCAATGCCTGATGTGCGTAAGGCGCTGGAACGCATTCGTGAAAAGATGACGACGATCACCCGGCGCCGGGACGAAAAACAGGAAGCGTTGTCGGTTTCAGAAAAAGAAAAGAGTTTTCTTGCAGACGGTAAAGCTTTGCTGTCAGACAATACGAGATTGGCGGAGGTGGCAGCGAAGGACAGCAAGCTACAGGTAAACAAAGAAAGGATGTTGCCGGGCGCAAAAGTGTTAGGCGCGTATCTGGAAGGGCCTTTTATCAGCAGTGCGTATAAAGGGGCACAGGAAGAAGAGTTTATTATTCCGGCAGATTTTTCGTATATTCGGGATTTTGCCGATGTGATCAAGGTTGTTGTGCTGGCACCGGAAACGTTGGTTTCGTTGTGCTCACCGGGTGAATTGAAAACGACTGGGCAGATACCTGGAAAGACAACGCAATCGGGAGAGACACGGATAAACGATATGGCAAGGCTAAAGGATTTTATTGCACAGTGCAAAGCACATAATATCCTTGTGTCTTTAGGCCACAGTGCGGCGGACTACTGTACGGCATTGCGGGCAATCGAAGAAGGCGCCTCCCATGTTACGCATCTGTGCAATGCCATGACGGGCTTGCATCACCGGGCACCGGGCCTTGTGGGTGCGGCCCTGGACAGCCATGTGACCTGTGAACTGATTGCTGACGATTTGCATGTGCATCCGGCAGTGCAGCGGATCATCTATAAAAATAAAGACGTGACAGAGCTTGAGCTGGTCACCGATTCCATGCGGGCCTGCGGCTTGCCGGACGGGGTTTCGGAGTTAGGGGGGCAAACTGTGTATGTGCAGAACGGGGAGGCCCGGCTGGCAGACGGAACACTGGCAGGCAGCGTAGTAACGTTGAACAAGGCCATGGCCAATTTCCGCAGGAACACGGGAGCGTCTGTTCCTGAGGTGGTCCGAATGGTGACGGAAAACCAGGCCCAGGAACTGGGGCTGTTTGAAAAAATCGGCAGCCTGAGCCCGGGGGCGGCGGCGGATATTACTGTATTTGACGAAGAATTCACGGTTTTACGTACTTTTGTGGACGGGCGCGAGGTTTACAAGAACCCGGATTTTTAGTAAAATTATTGAAACAGGAATAATGCTTTACAGCACGCAATGCGGGGCGCGGCCGGCAGCAAACGCTTCGTGCTGTGAAGGTGTTTTTGCCGGTCGAGTAAAGAGTGAAGCGAGGTACATTTATGTTATTAAATGAAATTTGTCAAAAGCACCCGGAGGAAAAGACCGCATTTATTTTTAAAGACGAGTTTACGACCTACGGCGAGTTTCGTAAAAAGGTTAAGGACTGGGCGATCTTTCTGCAGTCTAAGGGGGTAAAGCAGGGAGACCGGGTCGGTCTGTTCAGCAAGAATTCCCCGGACTTTGTGGCTGCCTATTTTGCAGTGGTAAAAGCGGGGGCAATCGTGGTGCCTTTCAATTTCCAGCTCATTGCGCCGGAAATTGCCTATATCGTCAAAGATACGGGGATGAAGATCCTGCTTACGAAAAACCGGCTGGATGTTGATCAGGCATTGCTGGATCTGGGCTGGGAACAGGAACTGAAACAGTTTACCTTTGAGGAGATCGTGCCGCCTGCCGGAGCGGAGCTGACCGAATATGAAATGACTGAAATGAGTCCGGCGGCTATCATCTATACTTCGGGCACGACGGGCCGTCCCAAGGGCGCTATGCTGAGCCAGGGAAATATCGTGCACAACACCCAGGACTTTATGTCCCTTACGCCGATGCATAAGGATGACGTTGCGTTAACCGTGCTACCCATGTATCATTGCTTCGGCTGGATCTGTTCGGTTTGCTGCAATCTGTACGTAGGCGCTACCCAGGTGGTTCAGGAAACCTATCAGTTTGGTGATGCCATGAACCTGATAAAAAAATATCACATCAACACTATGTGCGGCGTTCCCACCATGTACCAGCTGTTTGTAAAAGGCGCGACAGCAGAGGATCTGGCACAGTTTAAACTGTTTGTCAGCGGCGGCGCTGCACTGCCTCTTGTGTTGTATGACTCGTTTGCGAAAAAATTCGGCCGGCACGTTATGGAAGGTTACGGCTTATCGGAGGCTTCGCCGGTCGTGACTTTTAACCGCATGGAAAAGAATAAGCAGGGCTCCATCGGGGCGGTTATTCCCAATGTGGAAGTCAAAGTGGTGGACGAGAACTTTAACGAAGTGCCGGTTGGCTCCGTTGGCGAGTTGTGCGTAAAAGGCCCTAACGTAATGCTGGGCTACTGGAACCGGCCGAAGGAGACTGCCTGGACAATGCGGAACGGCTGGCTGCATACGGAAGATCTGGTGTACCAGGACGAAGACGGATGGATCTTTATTGTTGACCGGTTGAAGGACATGATCATCAGCAGCGGTGAAAATGTGTATCCCCGTGAGATAGAAGAGGTGCTGATGGCCCATCCGGATATTAAGGACGCTGCGGTCATCGGTATTCCGGACAAACTGCGGGGGCAGGCTATCTGCGC
>JAFZIG010000163.1 GCA_017554485.1 Acidaminococcaceae bacterium
AATTAACAATTAACAATTAATGAAGTAAACTATACCCATGAAAATGGACACATGGAAAAGTGCAGAAGGACAGACAGTCCCAAAAGAACGGACAGCAGAAAAGTGCAAAAACCCAAAGTGTGGACAGTTTTCAAGATGCAGAGTTGCAAAAGGTATAGAGATTTGGTAAAGTTGTACCCGGAAGCAAGGAAGAAAGGGTACGACAATGAGCAACAAGTTATTCAGCCAAGAAGAAGTAGAGATATTGAGGAACAACCCAAATGTAGCAGGAGTAACAAGCCGATTGATCTACTTCACCCCGGAATTCAAACAAAAAGCATATGATGAGCTGATCGGCGGAGCAAAGCTGCGAGACATACTGTTACGGAGCGGGATCGATCCATCGGTTTTGGGAGAAATCCGGATCAGAGGGCTGCAGCAGAAACTGGAAAAACAGGCAGCGCGGCCGGAAGGCTTTCAGAATCTGAAACAAAGCGGCCAGAAACCGGTGACGTCGAAGGAAAAATCTCTGGAGAAACAGGTGCGGGAGTTGCAGCATCAGCTGGCGTATACGCAACAGGAGGTTGAATTTCTAAAAAAAATACGTATGGCAGATTTGGAGGCTCAGAAACAATGGGAATCCAAGCATCGGCAGAAGTAAAATTTCAGCTGATCCACGATGTGATCAGCAACGACAACAACCTTCTTGTGATATCAAAGCTATGTGAATTGGCGGGTGTTTCGCGATCCGGTTACTATGCATGGGTAGAAGCTGCGCCGATCCGGGAAGCCAAAGAAGAACAGGACAAACGGGATTTTGAGATGATCCTGCAGGCGTACAAATACAGGAGCTACGCAAAAGGCGCCGCGCATATCCATATGCGGCTTCTGCATTGGGGTACGAGGATGAACATCAAGAAGATCCGGCGGCTGATGAAGAAATTCGGGCTCCGCTGTCATATCCGGCGAAGAGATCCCTATCGCGACGTAATGCGGGAAATGCAAACAAGTCTGATCGCGCCGAACGTGATAAACAGGGGTTTTGCAGAGTATCTGCCGAGGGAAGCATGCCTGACGGATATCACGTATATTCCGTATCACGGTACGTTTTGCTATCTTTCCGTAATCATAGACGTATGCACAAGAGAAGTTCTTGCCTATGTTTTGAGCACGAGCTTAAAGGTTGAGTTTGTGCTGCAAACGGTGGAACAGCTTCTCGAAAAACACGGGGCTGAATTGACGGAACACACGATTATCCACAGCGATCAGGGATGTCATTACACAAGCAAACGCTTCATTGAAAAGCTTGCGGAGAACGACTTCTTTCAATCTATGTCACGTAAGGGGAACTGCTGGGACAACGCACCGCAGGAAAGCTTCTTCGGCCATATGAAGGACGAGATTGAAGATAAGCTTTGCAGATGCAAAACCTTTGAACAGGTCAAGGCTCTGATCGATGACTGGATGGATTATTACAACAACGATCGTTGCCAATGGGAACTGGCTAAGCTGACGCCGAGGGAGTATTATGCATACCGAATGACCAACGTTTATCCGCTGGCGGACGTCTGATTCTCCGCATTTGGGGCTCTGCCCCAAACCCCGAGGTTTTACGCTTTGGTTTCCAAGGAGGCAATGAAAAAGAGACAGTGCCGATCCACTGCCTCCCCGCAAACCCGTCCGGGCGCTCGGGTCGCTCCTCAGCGTTGCCCTATCCTCCCTGACGGTAAAGCGGGAACTATTATATCACAAAAAAGTGGATCTGAACTATTCACTTTAAAAATTGTCCTTGACAAAGGGTCACGAACAAAGGGCTCCGCCCTTACCCGATTATACTCATCGGATAAGCAGATTTTTTCTTTTTTTATAAAGCTTTTTTATATAATCAAAACGCGCAGCGTTTTCCGAAATTGTTAATTGTTCTTTGTTAATTGTTAATTGAACTGTGCGATAAACTGAAATTTACCGTGAAACTGAAAGAAAGGATATACGCATGAAAGAAATCATCTTATTAAAGGACGGCGAGCTCGCCTTAAAGGGGCTCAACCGTTCCACGTTTGAAGATATCCTGATAAAAAACATCCGCGAGAAGCTGGTGGGGCTGGGGGAGTTCCGGTTCGTGAAATCCCAGTCCACCGTTACGGTGGAGCCCGTTTCGGACGA
>JAFZIG010000164.1 GCA_017554485.1 Acidaminococcaceae bacterium
CATGATAGTGTACCTCCTGTGACTCTATTATACCATATATAGTCGCATATAGCTACACCAAATTCGAAAAAATTTGACAAAAAAATACAGGCACCTTGCGGCCTGCAGAGATTTTTTGCTTATGCAACTGTCAAACTACCGAGTCTCTACCCTGCACTATGTTACTACTGTTTTTTAATAGCCGCAATTCTTAATGAAAACAAGGCAATAACGAAGCGCTGAATCATAATATATGATATAATATAATTAAGGATAAAAGCTATTTCAATGCGGGAATATTCTTTCAGCAGGATATTGCAAGTCATCGCAAAGGGGGCAACAGAAAATGACAACAAATAGAAAAACCGTCTTCCTGAAATTTATTTCAGCCATTGTCACTCTGACATGCATGGTCGCCGTTTTGTCCGCTTTCAGCATCAGTTGGACGGCCTGTGCGGCGCCTTCTGACGATAGTACGTTTGAACTGCATCGCTTCGGCATTCAGGGAACCGTTACCGCTTCCACCTACGGGAATAATGCGGAAGGATTTATGGCAAGGGTCAGTGATAAAAACTACATTGTTGACCTTAAGAACAACCGCGTCGCCAGCATCGAAAACGACGACTACTTTTTCAACGAACTGCTTACGAAACGGGAGAAGAAAGACGGGCTCGCTATCGTACAGTTCCTGATCCGCAATGACAGTTACGACAAAGAGCATCATTGCGGAGTATGGCGCGGCAGTCATCACCTCCTCCCCATGTACATCCTCTTTGAGTATGACGCAAACGGGAACGCGGTACCCGAAGGTCGTATTTTCAGCGGAGAAGGAGCTGCCCCTGGACACTACCACAGTACGGTATATGAACAGAAAAATATCGATCTGGCAAAGCTGTTCCTGAACCAGGCATTCCTGTTTGCGGAAAAAGCAGGGTTTTCGGCGGCAGCCGTCAGCAAATGGCCCGGCAATTATCCAGGCATGATCACCGGCAACGAAGTGGATATCCGTACCGGCCCCGGCACGAGTTACAAAAGTCTGGGAATATTCTTTCAGGGTGATTACGTTACCCTGCTGAACAAACTTTCAGCAGCTGACGGCGATTCGTGGTACGAAGTAAAGTATTACAATAAGGATTACGGCTGGATCCAGGGCTGGGTCAACGGTAATTACATCAAAGAAAAAGAGTAACGAACCTTCTTCTGCCGGTTTTTCTGAACAAATACAATTAATTAAAAAGGCTTATCAAAATTCATCAGAATTTCGGTAAGCCTTTTTTGATTTAAAATAGGATTTTTTGTATTATTTTCTCAGTCTCTCACATACACGCGGGGAATACGGGGATGCAGCACGCAGAACAGTTCGTAGGAAATCGTTCCGGCTGCCGTTGCCACTTCTTCCACGGGAAGTTCCGGTCCGCCGTACACGATTACATCATCTCCAACGGCTACATCCGGAATATCCGTAACATCCAGCATGATCTGGTCCATGCAGACCCGGCCCACAATGGGGGCCCGCTTTCCTCTCACCACCATGCAGCCTTTATTGGAAAGATGCCTGCTGACACCGTCGGCGTACCCAACCGGAACGGTAGCGATGCGGCTTTCCTTCTGGGTTGTAAAGGTCCTGCCGTACCCGATGTCCCGACCGGCCGGCAGCGTTTTCACAAAAGCGATCTGGGTCTTTAAGGTCATAACCGGACGGTAGTCCTTATACGGTTCTTTGATGTCTGACGGCAGGGACCCGTACAGGGTGATGCCCATGCGCACCATGTCCAGCTGGTACTGGGGCAGTTCCGCGATGCCCGCGCTGTTGCAGATATGTTTAATGGGAATTTGCAGTCCGGCGGCTTCCAAAGCCTGAATCCCTTTCATGAACTGCGCGTACTGAAAATCCGCATAGCTTTTATCTTCCACATCCGCGGCGGAGAAATGGGAGAAGGCGCCTGCCACTTCAATGCCCGGCAAGGCTTTCACTTTTTCCGCAAACGCAGCCGCTTCTTCAATTTTCACACCGATCCGGTGCATGCCCGTATCCAGTGCAATATGGATTTTGGCTTTTTTACCCCGCCGCAGCCCTGCTGCATTCAGCAGATTCAGGCGCTCTTCATCAAAAACCGCATGGGCAATATCATATTTCACACAAAGGTCAGCCATAGACGGGCGGACAGGCATAGCCCCCAGTACAAGGACCGGTTTGGTAATGCCTGCTTCCCGCAGCTCCACAGCTTCCTGCACCAGCGCCACCGCAAAATAATCCACGCCGGCCTCCATGCAGGTTACGGCCACCGGAATCACGCCGTGGCCATAGGCGTTGGCCTTTACGACCGCGCACAGTTTTGTGCCCGGTTTCAGATTTTTCCTGGCGGCTTTAATGTTATTCGTTATGGCGTCCAGATTCACTTCCGCCCTTGTTCCCCTGTCAGGCTGCATGAGTTTCCCCTCCTGTATTGAAAAAGCTTGTACTGCTAAACAGTAGTATTATAGCACACTTTTCATAATTGCATAAAACAATATGTTAAAAAAGCAAAAATTCTACAGGATATTTTGCTTCTTTTACGATAAATACACCTGCATATGTTATAATAAATTATACTGCACGGTGTCGAAAAAATGGCACAGTACAGCAAACAAAAGAAAACCGGACGAAACAAACTTTTTATAATTTGTGCCGCCTGTCAACAGCGGTGGAGTGGAAAAGCGCATGACCGATACAAATAATGCTTTAAATATAAAAAACGATTTGCAGGAAGAATCGGGGCTGGGTTTAGCAGACCGCAACCGTTTAAAACATATCGAAGCCTCCCTGCGGACAAAATATAAACATAAAATTTTTAATAAATTCGTACAGGCCATCTGCGACTATGAGTTAGTGCGCCCTGATGACCGCATCGCTGTATGCATTTCCGGCGGCAAAGATTCCATGCTCATGGCAAAACTGTTCCAGGAACTGAAACGAAGGAACAAAATTCCCTTTGAGATCAAGTTCCTGTGCATGGATCCCGGGTATGCGGAACGCAACCGGCAGCAGATTGAAAGCAACGCAAAGCTGCTCAACATCCCCATCACGTTTTTCAAAACCACTATTTTTGATTCCGTGTTTCACGTGGAACAAAATCCCTGTTATTTATGCGCCAAGATGCGCCGGGGCTTCCTGTACCGCTACGCCCAGGAGGCAGGCTGCAACAAAATCGCGCTGGGCCATCACTTCAACGATATTATTGAAACCAACGTAATGAGCATGATCTACGGCGGCGAGATCCGCACCATGATGCCCAAGGTGAAAAGCGCCAACTGGGCGGGGATGGAACTGATCCGCCCCATGTATTACGTGCGGGAAGCGGATATCAAGAACTGGCGGGACGAAAATCATCTGGAGTTTCTGCAGTGCGCCTGCCGGTTTACCGAACGGATCGCGGCTACGGGCCCAAATGAGCCTGCGCCTTCCAAACGGCAGGAGATCAAGCAACTGATCGCCCGCTTATCTGCGGATAATCCCCAGGTTCCCAACAATATTTTCCATGCCATGGAAAATGTGAATCTTTCCGTTGTGCTGAACTATAAACGGAACGGTGTTCTGTACAGGGTCCTGGATGAATATGACGATGCGGCGCAGGCAGATGATATTGCCGATTCAGATTTCATATAAACTTTCTCAATAAAACACAAAGCGTACAAGGTTTAAGCAAAACGTCGTGAGTGTTTGCGAAATTCCAGGAGATGAAATGCGCCGTGGTGGCGTGACTGTCTGAGGGGCGAAGCCCCGTGTTTCGAAGCCACAGGCGCATGAGTCCATGGAATAGCAAACAGGAACGGTTTTGCGTAACCTTGCACGCTTTATTCTTTGTCTGTTTAATTATTTAATTATAATAGATTTTTATATCAGTACCCCTTATACTTCTTCCCCAACCTGTCGATTCCGTTATTTTCCAACTGCTGTTTCACCCAGAAGAAATGGTCATTAATTTCATCATAGAACTGCTTGCGCCAGTTCAGGTCATCCAGAATCAGGCCGATACTGTACTCCACATTCCGGTCATCTTCATTAAAGTCCGCAAACGCAAAGAAATTCTCCCGGATGCGGTCGATCCAAAAGCCATAGCGCCGTTCAATATTCTCCGACTGGAACCCTTTAAAACATTCGGAAAGCTTATTCCGCTGCTCCATAGTCAGCCCCGTTTCCGGTACGCCGCTTACATGCTGCAAGATTGCGTACAATTCTTCCGAAGCGTCCATGAACTCATCCCAGTTTTTGCGTCCCTTGGTAAAGCGTTCCCCGCTTTTCCACCACAGATACGGCATGTCCGGACAGTGAACTGCCGCCGCGTGACCCAGAGGCATCACCAGATCCAGTATTTTACTGAGCATGGTGGAATCCAGCATTTCGTCCAGCATCTTCTCTACCATGCTGCCCTGGGTAGAAAACAGCAGGTCTTTCACCTGGTTCACCGCATTGTTGATGCCCGCAAACTCCTGATGGGCCCAGGTATCCGCCAGCACATGCATACCCACACCCAGACGGAACACATAATTGGAATTGGCCAGCGTCGTATCATATAACCTGTATTTCAGCCGTTTCGCCATTACACTGTGCTTCTTGCAGACCAGCTTTTCCGCTTCCGTCTGCCCCTGCAGCCCCGGCAGGAAATGGAACGGAATCCAGATATCTTCGTTCCCCTTCCCGGAAATATTGCCCCACACGTTCTGGCAGGAATATCGCACCTGAATGCCCCGGGCAATATTTTTTTCTTCTTCCGCATCGGAAAAGGGCGTGGTGTCAAAGTTATCATCCACAAGCTGAGAACTGGCCGCGATAGTCCGGGCATTGAAGCTGCCGAAATCAGCCCAGCGTGACAGCACGTACACTGTACCGAAATGATAATCCAAATCCATAACTCACACCCCTTTCTGTTCATAGTATACAACGCAATCTGTATTTCAATTAGTTATTATATCACAGGCGAATATTTTTGGTAAATTTTTTATAAAAATGTTCACAAACCGGCCAAAATTTGCTAAATTATTATATGGAATCACTGTATTATCCGTCCGTAAGCTCATGTACCTGATGAACAGGCGCTGTTGTCCTTACACAAAATACGGGCGGCAATGTTTGAAATTACAAAACACAGAGGGGAGTATTTTAACTATGGAAAAAAAGATTCGTATCGGCATTTGCGGTTACGGTAACCTGGGTCACGGCGTAGAATTGGCAGTGAACCGGGCGGCAGACATGGAACTGGTTGGCGTCTTCTCCCGCCGGGACCTGCCCGGGACGGACAGCGGCGTCCCGGCCATCAACCTGAAGCATGTGCTGGAATACAAGGATAAAATCGACGTCATGATTTTGTGCGGCGGTTCCGCCACGGACCTGATCGACCAGGGACCGGAACTGGCACAGAACTTCGTAACGGTAGACAGCTTCGATACCCATCCCCGCATCCCGGAACATTTCGCCAACATGGAAGCAGTAACAAAAGCGAACAATACTGCCGCTATCATTTCCGTCGGCTGGGATCCGGGCCTGTTCTCCCTGCTCCGCGTGCTGGGTGACAGCGTACTGCCGGAAGGAAAATCCTATACCTTCTGGGGCAAGGGCGTAAGCCAGGGCCATTCCGACGCCATCCGCCGCATCCCCGGCGTAAAGAACGGGAAGCAGTACACCATTCCCAAGCAGGAATACCTGGACGCAGTCCGCAGCGGCAAAGGAACGGACGCCCCCGGCAATGTGATGCACCTGCGGGAATGCTTCGTCGTACCGGAAGAAGGCGCCGACCTGAACGCCATTGAGACGGCTATCAAAACCATGCCCAACTATTTTGTCGGTTATGAGACCACCGTACACTTCATTTCTGAAGAGGAATTCGCGAAAAA
>JAFZIG010000017.1 GCA_017554485.1 Acidaminococcaceae bacterium
CTCCGAATCCTTCGGGTCAGGATAATGGTTGTTGTCCGCTTTCCCAACCCTGTCTTGTTTTATAAGCGTTCCGAGCCTTCCGGCACCCACTGCTGCATCTCTTCACGCAGGTTGCGGAATTCACCGTCTGCGAAAAACGTTCCGTCTCCGTTGGCATGAAAAACCCTGCGTTCATCTTTTCCCCGGTTTTCCCAGAGTTGAATGCCTCTGAAAACAAGAATCCCATGCGGCTCTATATAGTCCTCCAGCTTGCACTCAATGGCAGCAATACAGTCCGTGATCAAGGGCGCTTTGACCTTTGCTGCTTTGGCCCTGCGCAATGAAAACCGTTTAAACTTATCGCAATCTGAGCCATGGACAGTACCTATACCGACCACTTTTTCAATCATGTCAAACGTCGGGATACAAATGCAGCACTCCTTTGTCTTCAGTATCGTTTCAAATGATTCGTTCCATGCCCCCGTGGTAATGGCAATATGAGGCACAAAATCCATCACCATCTGCCACGAGATTGTCATTACGTTATCCTTTTTTCCATCATTTGTCGTAACAAGAAGAACCGCGCCGGACTCAAGATATGTAAATGCTCTTCTTATGTCGCCTTTTTTCATTTCTGTATCCGTTTTACTTCAGCAGCCCGTTTTCTTTCAGCCAGGAGTCAATAAAACCGGTACTATTCGCCAGCAGGCCGTCTTTAACCTGGGAATTCGGTAATGTCTTGCGCAAATCGGCTTCACTGCCGGTAATATCGCTGCCGCCACTGGTGGCAAAGGGAAGAATGATTTTACCGGACAAATCTTGCGCTTCCACAAAGGTCTTTACCGCCATGGGTTCCATATACCACCAGATAGGATAGCCCAATAGAATGATATCATACTGCTTTAAATCAGGCAGTGGGCCTGCCAGTTTGGGACGGGCATTCTCCGCCTTTTCTTTTTTCGCAATATCCGTCGCCGGGCCATATTCTTTCGGGTAAGGCTTTTCCGGTTTGATTTCATACAACTCCCCGCCGGTCTTTGCCTGTATCATCCTGGCGACTTCACGGGTATTTCCGGTCAGGGAAAAATAGGCCACCAATATCTTTTTGTTCTCCGTCGCAGGAGCCGGGGCCGCTTCCGCCTTTTTAGTCACGGTTCCGGTTTGTTTGGCAGCCGGGGCGGCTTCTTTTTTCTCACCGCCGCAGCCTGTGAGCGCTAAAAGCATAAAAACTGCTGTCAGCATTAAAACAATCTTCTTCATTGCTGCATGCTCCCACTGAAAACCCATCAGCTAATCACATACGCCTCTTCAATTTCGGCAATATACATCACGGAATAATCTTTGTCCGGGAATGCTTTCTCCGCCACTTCAGGATCTGTAAAATTCTCCGGAGCCAGCTGCTGACGGAAAATGGTTCTGCAAAGCAGGACCAGCTTGCCCTCTTCAAAGGTCGGCTGCCCGTTGATATGCGCGAGAGTAAGGCCCGCGTTTTGAATCTTGTCCGGTTCGTCCGCTCCGGAATGGCTGCCAAGATAGACTAACGCCTTTGCGTATTTCTCATAATCAAAATAGGTCATGGTAAATCTTCCGCTGGCATCCATGAATTTCTTGGTGTACCGTTGCGGGCGGATATATACGGTCGCCACCTTTTTCTCACAGACATTGCCAAACCCGCCCCAGGCAGCAGTCAGCGTATTCGCCACGCCATCGTGTTCCGCCGTGACGAGATACCAGTCGCTGGCTCTCATTCCCACAATCGGGTCAATCATTTTTGTAATTTCTTCCAGACCGATTTTTTTCGTTTCCATTTTTAATCCCCCTTGCTGTCCGTTTAATTCGCAGACATTATCCTTACAGAACAATGCGACGGAATATTCGCCGCAACAAAACGTATTGCTGGTACAATCTTATTGAAAAACCGAAAAACAGGCAACGCTAAATCTTAATATTTTTCATGGTAAATTCTAATATTTTGTATTATAATGAATCCATCTTAAAAAGGAGAGGATTGCCGTGAACAAACAGTTGAACCTTGCCATCAGCAAGCTGAGTTATGACTGGCCGAACCTGAACTGGAATTACCGGGATGTCATCATCGAAGGAATTCCGGACAAGATGTCCCAATGGCAGGGCGACCCGGCGGAAGATATCATGATCGTTGTCTTTAAAGGAAAACACATCAGCGAGCCCTTCCACCGGCAGGATTTCTTCTTTATCGACTATGCTTATCATTCGGATTACAACGCCTTAAGCTCCAAGTTTGATAACCTGATCACCGTCCGGGAAGGAGACTGCTATATCGGGCAGCCTTTCAGCGGGTATGCTTTGCGGGGGGATAATGATGCAGACGATATTATTATGATTGGTGTGCATATCAAAAAAGAAGCCTTTTTCCGCGAATATCTTCCGGCGCTGTCCATGGACCCGGACATGTTCCGTTTTTTCCTTGACCCGCAGACGGACAAATTTTCTGATGAATTCATCCATCTTCCCTTTGAAAAAGCATCGCCTGTCCGCACGCTCCTTGAGATGATGGTGATTGAATACGCCAATAAGAAACAGGACACGCAGCTAATCTTAAAGCCGATGGTGCTGACGCTTTTCATGCATATCGCCAGGCGTTACCGGATGGTGAAAACAAAAAATGTGCCGGTCGCTCTTCCCGAGTTAATCCTCCAGTTCATTAACTCACATCCTGAGTCGGTGACACTGAATGACATCGCCGCACATTTTTCCTATCATCCCAATTATGTTTCTTCTCTGTTGCACAGAAAAACAGGCAAAACGTTTTCCGAAATCGTCCTGGAAAAAAGGATGGAGAGAGCGGCCATCCTGCTTAAAGGCACCACGCTGTCCGTCGAAGAAATAGCAGCCATGCTCGGATACAGCAACACCAGCAACTTTTACAAGGCATTCCGGGATTATTACGGAAAGACGCCGAGGGAGTTCGCTTTTTAAAGTACGCCGCAGAAAAATCTACGGAAAATAATAAAACACTGAGTGCTGTTACACGCCCAGTGTTATTCTGTTTTTCTCAATTCTGTAACAATAATACAACGTCAGTTATTATCTGGCATTTGGTCATCCGAATGACCAGGAAATAAAACAAGTAAAACATATTCGTCGCCTACTTGACATTTGTC
>JAFZIG010000018.1 GCA_017554485.1 Acidaminococcaceae bacterium
ACCGCAGCCGGAAGCAACAGCGCAGTAGCCAGCCATAAATTGGTAGTATGGGTCAGCAGCAGATAGGCAGGCACCATACAGAAAAACGCTGCCCGGATTATCTTTACATACCCGAACCGGTCGGCAAGCAGGCCGCCGCCGAAGGTAATACAGGCGCCCATGGTAAACAGAATCGACAGCGCCGTAGTTCCCTGGGTAGCAGACGCGTGTAGCACGGTCATCCAGTAAATCGGAATAAACGTATTGCTTAGTGTAAATCCTATAGACCGGGCAAAGATCGGCAACGAAAGGATGCCAAAGGCTTTCCAGTCATTCTCTTTAGCCTTAACCGCTTTCTTTTCCGTTTCATTCCTGTCAGACAGGGACACCTGGCATAATACGTAAGACATCTTCGTCCAAAGGGCTGCAGCCAAAACGGTATTAACGATACCAAAGACCAGCAAGGTATGTATCCCCAGTTTATATGCGCAAATGCCTGCTACAATGGGGCCGATCGCAAAGCCGGCGTTGCCGCCCACAGAAAAAGTACCCAGCGCCTGTCCCTTGGCTTTCGCTGCGATGCGGTTTACCATCAGCGCCGCTTCGGGATGGAATATCGCACTGCCGACGCCGCTCAGCATGGCCGCTGCAAAAATGGCGGCAAAGGATGTGCAAAAGCCCATCAGCGCTACGGAAATCCCGCAAAACAGCGTACCCAAAGGAATGAACCAGGGTCGGGAAATGCGGTCTGAGTAATACCCGAACAGCGGCTGTAATACAGAAGCCACCAGCACATTGGCAAAAACCAGTGTTCCCGCAGCCTGGTATGATAAATCATAGTTACGGATAAAATACGGCAGCAGGGCCGGGATCGCGCCCTGGCACCAGTCCACGGAAAGATGTCCCAACGAGAACAGATACACCGCCGGATCAATCTTTTTCATTATTCCTCAATCACAACTTTCGTGCCCACACGCACATATTGTTTCAGTTCTTTCACGTTCTGGTTCTGCAGCCGGATACAGCCTTCCGAAGCACGGGCCCGCATTAAATTTGGCAAATGGGTACCGTGGATGCCGATACCGCCCCAGGCTCCCTTGCTCATTTCATCGGTATTGATACTGATGAACCAGGGACCGTAGGCCCCCTTGATTTCACCCTTGCCGTCGCCGAAGTCATGGGTCCAGCCTGACGCATCGCAAATCTCATCTACATAGAAAGTGCCAGTCGGGGTCTTCATGTCGCCGCGCTTTTGCTTCTGCCCCGGATTTTTCCCGATGGTGCAGTCGTACGCTTTCACCACCGTTTTCTTATCATCCAGCAGGTACAGGGTAAAGGCGCTCTTTTTAATATAAACAGAATACTTTTTCTGATCCGCGTTCTGTTTGATCCGCGCCTGTTCCTTTTTAGCCTTTTCTTCGGCTTCCTTCTTTGCCTTTTCAGCAGCTTCTTTTTCTTTCTTCTCCGCGACGGCTTTAGCTTTTTTCTCAGCTTCTTCTTTGGCCTTCTTTTCTGCGGCCAGCTGTTCCGGCGTTTTTTGTGTTTCCGTTACCTTCGGTTTATCTTTCGGGTTATCTTCTTCCGTGCAGCCGGTTATAACCGCTGTAGAAAACAGCATCAAAAATGCCATCAGTATTACTGTAACTTTTGCAAATTTACGATTCGTTTTCATCATAATCCCACTTTCCGGATCCTCTCCCAAACCGTACAGATACCCTTAAAAATATAAATTTCCTTATAATATGACTAAATATGATTAATTCGTCAATTCTTATCACACGCATCAGCCAGGTACCCTAAAAGTATTTCCTTTTTAGACGCCGCCAAACAACAATAACAATTATAAAAAGAAAGAGTTACTCCGCAAGCGCTTCTTTGAGGAATAACTCTTTGACTGCTTATCATTCTTTGATCGTAACGACTGTACCGACCTTTACAAACTTTTTGATTTCTTCGATATCGCTGTTTCGCACCCGTACGCTGCCGGCCGAAGAAGCCCTTCCCAGGCCCTCCGGTTTATTCGTGCCGGAAATGCCGATGCCGTTCCATTCGCCCTTGCTTAACTCACGGGTATCCAGCGTGATGAACCAGGGACCATAAGCGCCTCTGCCGTCTTCGTCAGAAACCCAGTCAGAAGAAGGATTGATGGACTCAACCTTAAATGTTCCCTCAGGGGTCCTTGCGTCCCCGGTTTTTGTCTTCTGGCCCGGATTACGGCCTACCGCGCAGTTATATTCCTTAATCGGATTCCCGTTATCCAACAGCGTGATCCGGTAGGCGCTTTTTGTTACAACCAGGCTGTAGGTATGGCTTGTTACCGGCTGGGCCGCAACCTTGGCCTGTTCCACTTCTTGCTTCTGCGCTTCTGCCTTCTTTGCAATTTCAGCCTGACCTTTTTGCTCGACTTTTTCCTTTTCCGTCAGTTTGGGCTGGGCGTTATCCGCAAAGAACGGCGCCGCGCTTAACTGATTATACATGCCGCTGACGATCACGATCAAAAGGCCTGCCGTCACCACTTTGCCCATTGTACTCTGACGCATCCATCGCATCAGGATGGCAACATAGGCTAACATATATACAAAAATACTAGGTTTGGATTTTTTCATGAAATCACACCTTCGCAGTCATAAAAATAATAAATCGAAACAAACTATCATTATTAGTTCATTATATCATAACTCTATAATATATAGTATATAAAAAATCAGATTTAACAAAAAAACACATTAACATTACCAACCAAAGAACACAATAATTGCAAGCAAAACGATTACAAAGGCAAGCAACTTCATGTTATCTTCTTTCGTACAGGAAATAAAAGTTTTAAACTTCTTGCCCATGACGCCCGTCCTTTCCGGCATTGCCGAAACGCATTAACCATAATGACGCAAACAAGACATAAAAGTTATGCTAAGTCTGCTATTCTCATGTCATTTTTATCATAACAATTATAGTAAAAACCGTTGTAAAAGTCAATTTACTTATTAAATAAAAGTATCAATAACGGTACGGTTCCCACTGTTGTAACCAAATATAAAACCAGATTCAGCAAAAAATGCATCCAGCGATGTTCCTGCGTCAGCAACTTCCGGAAAATACAATAAAGAGAGATGCAAAGATAGAGGATAAAACAGACGAGACCGATCAGAAACAGGGGCAGGACGAATTCCATAACGCTCATATGCCCGGGACGCACAATGCCGTCTACAGTAGAAGGACTGCTGATATAGGTTACAAACGCCAGAGCCCCGCCAATGGAAAAAACGAGGGTCAAAATTCCGCTTAACCAGGATAGGAAATAATAATAACCGAGTTTCATAGCGTATTCCTCCATAGCCGGAAACCCTTTTGCACAAAAACATTTCGCCTTCTGATTTCGTTTCCTTAATTTATATCATACCATTTTTTATCAGTCCCGCGCAATATAATATGATATAATAAGAACTACTACAATGAAAACGGAGAACTTGTATAAAATGAAAAAACATTTTTCAACATTGAGCATACTATTACTTGTGTTGTTCCTGATCTTCGGCTGCAGCGCCGCAGAAAAAGGGAGTAACCAACCTGCAAAAACCACACAGCCTGTCGCCGAAACCTGGGCTACGGAAAACGGAATCCGGCAGCTGACGGATACTATTACAGGCAAAATGGCACTGGAAGAAAAAATCGGCCAGATGATGTTTGTGGGAATTCACGGAACGACACTGTCGGAAAACACAAAGAACACACTTGCCGCCATGCACGTGGGCGGAGTGATCCTGTTTGACCGGAACATGGAAAACAGGGAACAGGTAAAAGCACTGAATACTTCTTTGTCTAATCTGGTTCTTAACACCTATAACCTTCCCCTTTTCCTTTCCATAGACCAGGAAGGAGGACTGGTCACCCGGATGAAACAGCATGCCTATACAGCGCCTGCCGCAACACAAATCGGCAAAGGCAAGCCGGAAGACGCATACACGGAAGCAAACAAAACCGGAAAAGACATCCGGGAACTGGGCTTTAACCTTGATTTTGCCCCTGTGCTGGACATCGGCAGCCGCATGCACGGGCGTACCTACGGAACCGAGGCGCAGCAGGTTACGGCGTTCGGGGAACAGGCCTGCCGCGGATTACGGGACAGCAGCGTACTGTTTACCATTAAGCACTTCCCCGGCATGGGACGCAGCGAAACCGACCCGCATACGGAAAAGTCTATTGTTAATGTACCGCAAGAAACCATTCTGCAGGAAGACCTGAAGCCCTTCCGCCATATCATTGACCAGTATCCCCACCATCAATTCATGGTGATGGCCGGCCATATCCGCTACCCAGCTTTTGATACCAAACCCGCAAGCCTGTCGCCCGTCATCCTGAAACAAATGCTGCGGAACCAGCTGGGCTACCAGGGCATCGTCATCACCGACGACCTGGACATGGCCGCCGTCAGCGAAGGCTATGGGCCGGATGAAATCGGCATCGTCGCCATTCAGGCCGGTACGGATATCCTGTTAAGCTGCCACGATCCGGAAGTGCAGCAGCGCATTTACCGCAGCACGCTGCAGGCAGTAAAAGACGGAAAGCTTTCCCAGGCAGACATAGACGCTTCTGTCCACCGAATCGTGTACTGTAAATTGAAAAGCCTGACAGATACTGTCCAACGGGAAAAACTGTATAAACAGGTCGTAAAGTAATATACAAGGTCACTTCTTAACATATCATCGTTTTGTTTAGTACTATTGCGATAACTTGAAAAAGTTTTGTAATGAAATAATCTAACTTTTTATCAAATAATTCGAATGACATTTCGCCTGAGCAATGTGTACATGCGGTTGTGAATATCATGATTGAGATTGCACATAGTTATATCATCAAGTAGCGTTCCGTCACGACAAGCCTTCAGAAATTCTCCTCGTAAAAGAAATTCGGTAATATTTCCTTTATAATGATCTCTGACTTTTTTCGGAGAATCCCATTCTCCGTATTGCCTAAAATACCATGTAGCAGTAGCATCTACTTCTTTATCTGCTATACTTGCCGTTGCACAACAACTATTTTGATAAGTCATTTCTTTGATGTAACGAGGAAGCCAGTCGCTGATTCTTTTTGACATTGCTTTGTAAACAGCGTCATAAAAAACCGGATTACAAGGCTTTGGTTCACCTGCGTGATAATTCTCAACAACATCAAGGTCACGCCAACAGTATCTTGTTAGTGTATGTGCTGCTACTTTGTCGATAAAAGTTTTTGGTATGCGTTTCATATTCTGTACTCCCTATGTTATGTCCATACCGATTTTAATTTGTGATCTCCATTAAATCAAATTGGCCGGAATAAAACTGTTAGTCAGGTCAATCGGATAGGCCGTATCGGTCATACATACGATTCCCCCGGTACCGATAGGCCTGCCCGCTTTTTGCAGTAACGAAAAGACCTTTACCGTACGGCGGTTCGGTTCTGCGGATTTTTTTATCTCCAGCGGATGCAAAACGCCATCCTGTTCCACTAATAAATCAATTTCCCGCTGGTCTTTATCCCTGTAAAATGAAAACGCTGCCTGGTTCTTTCCGTATGAAAATGTGCGCAGCATTTCACCGACAACATAATTCTCAAAATAATGGCCGGCAACGGCTCCGTTCATCAGCGCATCACGGCTTGTCCAGGACGAAAGGAATGCGCACAGGCCGGTATCGCAAAAATAAAGCTTGGGCGTTTTCACAAGCCGTTTCAGTTCATTGTTGTAATACGGTTCCAGAAGAAAAATGATTCCCATGGACTGCAACACTTTTACCCACTCTTTAGCCGTTACCCCGGAAACGTCGGCAGCAGCTGCAAGGTCACTGTAATTTAACAGTTGGCCGCTGAAGGCTGCGCAAGCCCGCAGAAACTTGCGGAAACCGACAACGTCCGTAATCCCGTTATCGTCCACCGCGTCGCGCATAAGATACGTGTCAATATAAGAGTTCCAGTATTCGGACGCCTGTTCATTATCAAGGCTGACCATCTCCGGCATACCGCCTCGCCAGATATGGGAAAAGACAGAGAGAATATTATTCTCCGGAAACAAACGGCTTCGCTTTTTCAGGAAAGCAAAGGAAAAATCAAGAGGTTCTTCCGGGAAGATATGCAGTAACTCACGCTGGGAAAGGCTGTACATTTTCAGGATACAGATACGCCCCGCCAGGGAATCCCCTGCCTGCTTTAACAGCTTTTTACTTTGGGAACCCGTCAGCCAGAAAAGTCCCCGTTCTTCCGTATTATCACAGATTATTTTAATCGTTTCGAATAGTTCCGGGGCTTTTTGCGCTTCATCGATCAACACAGGGGGCTTGTATGTCTGGAAAAACAGCTTCGGGTCCGCCTGGGCAAGTTCCCTGTCCCTGGCATTGTCCATGGAAACATAAGTCCTGTCCTGACCCGCAGCCAGACGCTTCAACATGGTAGATTTGCCTACCTGTCTTGCGCCAGTTACCATCACCGCTTTGAAAACGCTGCTCATGCTCAAAAACTTGCGTTCCAGTTCACGCTGAATATAGTCCACAATCTCCACCTCGTCTAATCTAAAGTCAACTTTATTTTAGACGCTATTTCTCGTTTTGTCAATTTGATTCAACTTTTGTTTTTACAGTAATTCCTTTTTTACCGTTTTAAAAAACAAGCTACTTTACGGCTACGTTTTCCAAAAACAACTAAAAATAAAAATAGCCACGCAAGTCCTTAAACCTGCATGGCTACTGGGTTAGATGTTGGTGGAGACGAGGGGGATCGAACCCCTGACCTCTTGAATGCCATTCAAGCGCTCTCCCAGCTGAGCTACGCCCCCAAAAGCTTTACAAGCGATATTATACGGAAAAAAGCACCCTTTGTCAATAGCTTTCTTACCAGATTGAAGGTTTCATCCTGTAATACAGTATTTCATACTTGGTTCCGGCAATATCTTTCCACTCCGCATCAATAAATCGCTGGTCTGATGTATTAACTTTTTTGTTCTTATTATCCGCCTGATAGGCACGGATGATTCTGTATTGCCCCTTTGCATAGTCCATAACAACTGCTTCATAAAAATAGGAGTGCGCTGCTCCCTTTTGATTAGGAATGAAGGTAACAAACCACAAACCGACCTGTTTTTCACCTTCATGGTACACTTCCTTATGATTATAAAAATCTTGCACTTGCACGGAATTTTCCATTCGTTCTTGGACTGGCGTCCAGGTTTTTTTCTTTAGTTTGCTCTTTTCCGCAAAACAAACACCCGACAGTATAAGCGCAAAAAGTAACGCCAGCGTAAACACCTTTTTCATAATGGTCACTTCCTGTTGCTAGTGCATTGAATTTTCAACTTCCTCGCACACCTCTGCGATAATCATCCGGGAACCGTGTCACCTTCTTTGTTAATCAGCAAAATCACAGAATCGTTTTGAATACGAAATAGGGTGCTCAGTTCTTTGCCCTGTAGAATGCAATTGGTCAGTCCCAAGGTTATTGCCCCGTGGACGCTGATGTTTTTAAAATGATACTCCATCAGTCCTGCACTTCAAGTGGATCGGGACCGTATTGGTTGGGGCCTTCTGTACCTTTCCAGAACAGAAGGAAGACGAAGAACAAGAAATGTGCAACTGGGGCAAAAACAACAAGAATCCACCAGCCGGAACGGTTTAGATCGTGAAGTCGGCGAATCTTGAGCAATAAGTTGACAATGAAAGCTGCAATGACAATGATGGCCCCCAGAAAGATAAAGGCTGTATTCTTATAAGTGTTATACAGGATGGCCATTGTTATTACGATCGCTATTTTTATAACCCAAAGTACAAGGAGGCGCATAAAGTAACGCTTCCGGTTCAGCCGGTTATCGTAACGCAGAAACATGGATATAAGATTGGTATCCGGTTCGTATTTTGAACCAGCCTCACCCTGGACCCGATTTTCCATCGGCATGCGGTTGGTAAAGGGGACATTCTGCTCTTGCTGCTCAAAGGAAGATTCTTTCGGACTTTGGGGACTGTCTTGCTGTTGCGTTGGTTGACCAGGTTCCTTGGGTTGTTCTATGGTAGGCCGGACAGGCTCTTGTTGGGGTTGCGCCGCAACAAAAGCATCTTGCATTTTCCCTGTGGCTACAGCGGCCGCTGCCGTGCCTGCAGCAGCTGCAGAAGCAAGAGTGCCTTCGTTAACAGGAGTCGCAGCGGATGCTGCGGCAGGAATATCCTGTTCGGGATGTTTTACCGGTGCCCCGCAGCTTGGACACAATTTGTTGTCGTTCTGTAAAGGTGATCCACAGTTTTCACAAAAATTAGCCATTGATATTACCTCCATTAGCCTTCCACACATCATTAAAAATAATTTTCATTCCGCAGTCTAATCATTTTATATATTAAAAAAAACATCAATTTCTTTCCTGTTTAATTTTACAATATTTTCCGGAGAATTACATCCTCTTATTACAAAAAATTTTTCGAGTTACATTTACATTCATCTGCCTGGTAGTATAAAATATGAATGAGCAGCATTTTTTCTAAGATGTAACAAAGGAGGAAATACTCATGGCTAATTTTGTGAAAACTGTGGATCACCTTTACAGAACGACAACAAATTGTGTCCAAGCTGCGGGACGCCGGTAAACCAGTCTGATGTTCCACCGGCATCAGCTGCTGCGGCCCACATTAAGGGAGGATTTGCTACATCTGCTGACACAGCGGCCTCTGCTACGGTTGTTGGCGCTGCCGCCGCGGCTCAAGAAAGAACACCGGGCGCATTCGTACCGCCGCAACCACAGCAGGAACCTCCACGGCATGCTATGCAACAGCCTCAGGGCAGGAGGTACCCCCTTCCGGACGTATGCCTATGGGGACTCCGGCTTACAGCGGTGCAGGACCCAAATACGAACCGGATACAGATCTCCAGTCCATGTATCTGCGTTACGACAACCGGCTGAACCGCAAACGTTACATCTTGCGCGCTCTTGCTCTTTGGGCCGTAGTGGTGGTTATATCAATTTTAATCGGTTTCATTGCAAGTGCTCTGAAGATCAAAGCCCTCTCCATGCTGGGAACAATCATTTCCATTGCTTCTGCTATCCCCAGTTTCATGCTTGTAATTCACCGCCTGCATGATCTGGATCGTCCCACATGGTGGTGCACCGGCTGTCTCATACCGCTGGTAAACTTTGCTCTTGCTGTTTATCTTCTGTTCTTCAAGGGAACGGACAGCCCCAACTAGTATGGTCCTGACCCCTTGGAAGCACAGGACTGATTTACTGTTTTTTGAATACTACATGGAAAATACAGTCTTTCATCGGCTTGTTTTACTTGCGTGACTATAGAATAGGTTTTACATGGAATATTACTTTAAAAATATCAGCGTCCTGCAAAATGAAAAACCGACAGCGTTTGCCTGTGCAGCATCTTATCCGCGGTTTGATGAATCGGTTGCGGCTGATACACTCCGTTTTCACAAAGGCATTCCCGCTTACAGACCAACAAACTTGATTTCGTTACAGGAACGGGCAGCGGTGCAGCATGTCCAAGGCATTTACTGCAAAGACGAATCCTCCCGCTTCGGCTTAAACGCCTTTAAAGGACTGGGTGGCAGTTATGCCATGTTCCGTATCCTCTGCGAAAAATTGGGATTAGACTATAAAACGACGGATTTCCGGGATTTCCAAAAAGAGGAAATCCGCAAGCAATGCGCAACTATTCACTTTGCCACCGCCACCGACGGCAACCACGGCAAGGGCGTATCCTGGGCGGCAGGGCTGTTTGGCTGCAGTGCCACCGTTTTCATGCCCGCAGGTTCCGTGGAAGCGCGGCGCAAAGCCATTGAAGAAGCAGGGAATGCAACGGCGGAAATTACGGATTACAATTACGACCAGGCTGTGGAACATGCCTGGAACCTGGCTCAGCAAAACAGCTGGATCCTTATCCAGGACACCGCTTGGGAAGGTTACGAGCAGTACCCTGAATGGATCATCGACGGATATCTGACACTGGCGGCTGAAGCGGCGGAACAGTTGGGAAATGCTGTTCCCACCCACGTATTTTTGCAGGCAGGGGTAGGCGCCATGGCCGGCGGCGTGTTGGAATATCTGCTTTCCTGTTACCGGGATAAGCCTCCCGTCATGACCATCGTGGAACCAACAGACGCAGCCTGTATGTATCTTTCTGCAAAGACCGGGGACGGCTGTTGCCACACCATAGAAGGAAACCCCGTCACCATCATGGCGGGGCTGAACTGCGGCACGCCCTGCCGGGTGATCTGGCCTGCCATTCGTGATAAGGCGGATTTCTTCTGTGCCTGCGACGATATCATCACGGAAGAAGGCATGTGCGCTTACGCGAAACCATTGGGAAATGACAAGTCCATAGTTGCGGGAGAATCCGGAGCCGTGACCTTCGGGTTGGCCAACCGCATCCTGCGGGACGAAGCACTCCGCAAACTGTTCCGCGTCAACAGCGATTCCGTGATCTTGCTGATCAACACGGAAGGCAACACCGACCCGGAAGATTATCGGAGAATTGTGTACGGAAACGTTGCTGTAAAGTAAATTTTCAATAAAAATTAATATACCGGTACGAAATAGTCTTAGCAAAACCGTTCGCGTTTGTTATTTCATGGACTCATTCGCCTGTGGCTTTGAAACTCTGGGCTTCGCCCCTCAAACAGTCTCGCCACTGCGGCGAATTTCGTCTCATGAAATTACGCAAACACTTACGATGTTTTGCTTAAGACTTTTCCGTACCGGCTTTTAGTTTTGCAGTGTTTTTCGCAGTCCTGCTTATTTCACCAGATCATAGCCTGCGTCGGCAATGGCCTTTTCAAATTCTTCTACGGGGATGTCGCGAGAGGCCTGTACGGTTGCTGTTTTTGCTTCCAGGCTTACTTCCACACCGGTGACGCCTTCCATCTTCGCCAGCGCGTTGCGCACATGTTTCTGGCAATTGCCGCAGGTCATTCCTTCAACTTTTAATACTTTTTCCATGGTTAAACCTCCTGTAATTTCTTTTTCATTATTATCATTACTATCGGCAGCTGTATTCTCTGCCGTGATTACCTCCGTATTTTTCGGCGTAAGACCCAGGCTCTGCAACTTCACCGCGCCGGTTTCCGTTGCTGCGTCACTCCGCACCGCCGCAGTGGGTTTGAACCCTTTCAGCCGTAACGCATTGGCTACCACCGTCACGGAGCTTAAGCTCATGGCCGCCGCCCCGAACATGGGATTCAGGTGGATGCCCCAGTGAACCAGGGCCCCGGCTGCCACCGGGATGCACACTACATTATAGAAGAATGCCCAGAACAGGCCTTCTTTAATTTTCCGGATCACAGCCTTACTGAGGCGCACCGCATCCACAGCGTCCAGCAAATCGCTTTTCATCAGCACGATGTCCGCGCTCTCAATGGCCACGTCCGTGCCTGCGCCGATAGCAATGCCTACATCTGCCCGTGCCAGGGCCGGGGCGTCGTTGATGCCGTCACCGATCATGGCCACTTTATGACCCTGGGCCTGCAGTCCTGCAATGACCTGTTCCTTGCCTTCCGGCAGCACTCCCGCAATGACTTTGGGAATGTCCATCCGTTTCCGGATGGCTTCCGCCGTGCGCTGATTGTCACCAGTCAGCATGACCACATTGATGCCCAGCTTCTTAAATTCCGCGATGGCCTGGCGGCTTGTTGTTTTTTCCCGGTCCGCCACGGCAATCAGCCCCAGCAGTTCTTTATCTTTTGCAAACAGCAGCGGCGTTTTTCCTTCATCCGCCACTTTGTCCAGCTCGCTGCCAATGGAACCAAGGTCCACGCCGACCTCTTCCATCAGCTTGCTGTTACCGGCGTAGAACCGGCTGCCCTTTTGCTCCGCCTGCACACCTTTGCCAAACAGGGTGGTAAAGTTCTGCATGTCCGGAATGGCGATTCCTTTTTCTGCCACATATTCCATCACCGCCCCTGCCAGTGGGTGGCTGCTGCCGTGTTCCAGACCGGCTGCCGCCGTCAGCAGTTCAGCAAAGCCGGGATTTGATTCCTCTGCCGCACCGAAAGGCAGCAGCACGTCCGTCACCACAGGCCTGCCTTCCGTAATGGTACCGGTCTTGTCCATGACCACCGTGTCCAGGTTGTGAGCCGTTTCCAGCGCCTCCCCGGATTTAATCAGGATGCCGTTCTCCGCTCCTTTGCCGGTGCCAACCATAATGGCTACCGGCGTGGCCAGGCCCAGGGCGCAAGGACAGCTTATGACCAGCACGCTGATAGCGCAGCTGAAAGCAAATTCAAAGCTTTCGCCCCACAGCACCCAGAAGATGCAGGTTGCCAGCGCGATGAGCATCACCACCGGCACAAAGACGCCGGCAATCCGGTCCGCCGTACGGGCAATGGGGGCTTTGCTGCTGCTGGCCTCTTCCACCAGCCGGATGATCTGGCTGATGGTGCTGTCGGCGCCAACCCGTTCCGCCTTAAAATGAATAAAACCGGTCTTGTTGATGGTAGCGCTGATGACTTTATCCCCCGGCTGTTTTTCCACCGGAATGCTTTCGCCGGTAATGGCCGCTTCGTCCACGCTGGTGTTGCCGCTGAGGATAATGCCGTCCGCCGGGATGCTTTCCCCGGGACGCACCGCAATTTCATCCCCTGATTCCAGTTCCTCTGCAGGAATAACAACTTCCATACCGTCACGGATAACAGTAGCCTGCTTGGGCGCCAGATCCATCAGCTTTTCAATGGCGCTGGACGTCCTGCCTTTGGAACGGGCCTCCAGCCATTTGCCAAAAGTAATGAGGGTGACGATCATGCCCGCCGATTCAAAATACAGGTTCATGCGGTACAGATCCACCAGGGCGGCATCCCCGTGGCCCAGGCCCCAGCCGATGCGGTAGATGGCAAAGATGCCGTAGACCAGCGCAGCACCGGAGCCTACCGCCACCAGGCTGTCCATGTTGGGAACGCCTTTGGCCAGGCTCTTAAAGCCGCTGGTAAAGAACTTTTTGTTGATAATCAGGATCGGCAAAGCCAGGATGAATTCCGTAAAGGCCAGCCAGATGGCGTTGTTGGTTCCGTAAAAATAATTTTGCAGGAAACCCGGAACCGCAAAACCGCAAAACCTCGCGAACATGGGCGTCATAGAAAGAATCAGCAGCGGAACCAGAAACACCAGGGACCACTTCAGCCGCCGTCGCATCTCTTCGATTGCTTCCCGGGCCGCTTTCACAGCAGGGTTCTCCTGCCGTTTCTGCGCGCTGCCGGATGACCGGCTTTCTGCCTTGCCCTTCTGCGCCGGTTCTTTTACTGCTTCCGCGCCATAGCCCGCATCCGTCACAGCCTGCACAATCTTTTCTTCATTTAGTATTGTTTCGTCATATTCAACCTGCATGGAATTGGTCAGGAGATTTACACTGACTTTGTCTATTCCGTCCAGCTTGTTGACAGCCTTTTCCACATGGCTGACACAAGCACTGCAGGTCATGCCCGTTACAACATATTTTTCTTTTTTCATAGAATTTCTTTCTTTTTACTTCATCAGCTTCTGTACCGCTGCAACCAATTCGTCCACCACTTCATCCTTCCCGTTGCGGATATCATCTACTACACAGCTGTGGATGTGTTGGGCAAGCAATTCCTTGTTGAAGGCGTTCAGGGCACTCTGGATGGCACTTACCTGGATTAGGATGTCAATGCAGTACCTGTCCTCTTCCACCATCTTTTCAATACCCCGAACCTGGCCTTCAATCAGTCTCAGGCGGCGAATCATCTGCTTGTACTCTTTGCTGTTCACGTCACGGTACTTGTGTTTCACACAGTCACAGCAGGAGGACCCGGACGCGGTCTCTTCTGCACCGGACGCCGCTGCCATACCGCAGCTGATTTCTTTTCCGTTTGCCATTATCAAACCTTCTCCCGGAAACCGGCCGGCTTTTCTGCGGCATAGCCGCATCAGGCCGCGCTTCCTTCTCCATTTTTATTGCAGGGGTAAGGAATTGCAGATCATCCAGGTACGCCATGATCAGCAACTCCCGAAATTCGTTGCTGCCGGTGAGAGTCCGGCAGCTTTAAAGTGAAGCCTTCTCCTATACCCCCAGGGGGTGTCCTTTGGACAAAAATAATATACCCCACCGGGGTATATTATGTCAAGAGGTTTTTTAATTTTTATTTTTTCTAAAAGGCTTTTCGAGGGCCTTTCAGTGTATCCGGACAACAGTCTGTAAAAAACTGAATGGTACACCCGCCGCTTATGAAGCGCAGTTACTCTCTCCTTTCTTTTTCTCTCATCAAAAAATTGCACAGGGCTCCGATCATCCCAGCATCGTTTTTCAACGAAGCAAAGCGCAGTGTCAGATGTTCATACACCAGAGGCAGCAGCCTTTTCCGCAATGCTCCGTCCAGAATCGGATATAAATATATCTCTTGAGCCGCAATGCCGCCGCCTATAATGATCCGTTCCGGATTCAGAATGTAGCAGATGTTGGCGATGCCCACAGCAAGGTCATCCATTTGCTTGTCAATAGCCGCAGAGGCATCCGCATCCCCCTGCTGCGCCATGGTAAAAATCTTTTTCCCGTCCAGCTCTGCTTTCGAAACATGTTTAATCTTTGCCACATTACGGATCAAAGCGGAAGTGGAAGCAATCTCTTCCCAGGTTCCCTTCGGGCTGATTTGCTGCAGGCCCGCTTCGCCAGCGCTACAGGAAGCCCCATGAATGACTTGACCATTTAAAATCGCACAGCCCCCGATGCCGGTACCCACCGTAATGCAGAACAGGGACTTCGCCCCACGCCCTGCCCCCAGCCAGTATTCGCCTAAGGCAGCGGCGTTCACATCGTTTTCCACCGCGCAGGGCAGGCCGGTGTGTTCCTCTAACAGCTTCCGCAGGTTTATCCCCGGATAGCCCGGGAAATATTTTGGCGCATACAAAATCACGCCCTGCTCCGGGTCCACCACACCGGCCGTGGAAACCGCGATTCCCTGCAGGTCATACTCCTGCCGGTAACGATCAGTCAGGCCGGCCAGGCTTTCCGCAAAACCTTTTACGCCTTTTTGTGTTATCACATTGGAAGTCTCGCCTTTCAGCAAAAGGCTTCCCTTTTCATCGGCCACGCCGTATTTCACGGAGGTGCCGCCAATATCCAAGCACAGGTAATTCATGAGCATGTCCTTTATCAATCAAACTATTTTAACGAAATTCCGTTTGACCTGTTGATTAATTATATTATTCCCCACAGCAGCCCATATGCCTAGGCCGCTCTACCTCAATCTGGAATCCTGCAATTCTGGATGGCAGCGCATCATACCCGCTGTGAATCATCCAGTACTTATTTCCGTCCTCTGTAAAGGCCACCGCATAAGAAGAGTTCCCTGCATGGTTCTGAAGGTACACATCCGCACCGGTTCGGTCTTCCAGAAATTCTTTTTTCTTATCAAAATAAATATTGGCACTGATGGCTTCCACAACGGCGGTAGAAAGACAGCCGGTATGACCGGAAGGAAACTTTTTCCCTAATTCTGCCTTTACTACAGCCCGCACATATTCACAGATTGTATCTTCTGCTGTTTCCCAAGGATACACGCATTTAACCGTTTCATGGATTCTGCTTTCATCTTCCTGCATGGTTTGTCCTCCCTGCCAAATAATTTATCATAACTCATACCATACCAATTGCGTCCTGCAATACAAGTTTATGTGCATCTTGTTTTTAGTATCAATTTCTTAATATTATAACACAATAAAACACAATGAAGTATTTTTGATGATAAGTTTCGCGGTAACATTTGCCACAGTTCCAAGTTGCTGATTTTACCGAATGATGCAGTCAGACATTTGGTCTTTTTTCATTTTCTTCTTTCATTTTTCGTGCAGAGTGTGGTAAAATGTTCGCAACAACCTTTTGAGGGGCGAGGAGAGAAGGAAAATGAAAACAAAGAACGGCTTATTCGCCGGTGTTCCGGAGGAGAAGTGGAACGACTGGCACTGGCAGGTTGCGAACCGGGCAACCACCGTACAGAAACTGGAAGAGTATGGCATTACCCTGACGGAAGAAGAACGTAACGGCATCGAGGCCACTTTGGGCCGGCTTCGGATGGCCGTCACACCCTATTACCTTTCGCTGATCGACCTGAACGATCCTTACGACCCTGTCCGGAAACAGGCCATTCCCACGGCAGACGAGTTAAATTTTGCTTCCTATGAGGAATCGGATCCCCTGGCAGAGGATGAGTTCAGCCCCGTGCCCGGTGTCACCCACCGTTACCCGGACCGCGTGCTGCTGCTTGTCACGGACCAGTGCTCCATGTATTGCAGACACTGCACCAGAAGGAGATTTGCGGGCCAGCATGACAGCGTGGTTCCCATGGACCAGATCATGCGGGGCATCGAATATGTCCGGAACCATAAAGAAGTCCGGGACGTGCTCATTTCCGGCGGCGACGCGCTGATGCTGGGCGACGTGGCATTGGAAAAGGTGCTGTCGGAACTGCGGAAGATCGACCACGTGGAGATCGTCCGGTTCGGTACCCGAACGCCAGTAGTGTGCCCCCAGCGGATCACCCCGGAACTGTGCAATATGATCAAAAAATACCATCCGGTCTGGTGCAACACCCATTTCAATCATCCCAACGAACTGACCGACGAATCCCGCAGAGCCTGCGCGCTTCTGGCCGACGCAGGCATCCCCCTGGGCAACCAGAGCGTTTTGCTGGCGGGGGTCAACGACTGCGTATATGTAATGAAAGAACTGGTCAACGCCCTGGTCCGCGCCAGGGTGCGTCCTTACTATATTTATAACTGCGACCCGAGCCTGGGACTGAGTCATTTCCGGACCCCGGTGTCCAAGGGTATCGAAATCATGGAAGCCCTGCGGGGACACACCTCCGGTTTCTGCATTCCCACCTTTGTGGTGGATGCCCCCGGTGGCGGCGGCAAGACGCCGGTGATGCCCAACTACCTGATTTCCCAGACGCCCAGGAAAGTGATCCTGCGTAACTACGAAGGCGTCATCACCACCTACACGGAACCGGAAAACTACAAGGACGAATGCCACTGCCCGGTTTGCACAGGCAAAGAGAAACCGGTAAATCCGCTGACCGGTGTGGCCGAACTGGCCTCCGGCCTTAAGCAGAAACATCTGGAACCGACGCAGATGCTGCGCCGGGAACGGAAAGAAAGCTGGATGGATGAAAAGAAGCCGGATTGACGGTCGATGCATGCACTCAAATTCATAAAAGAAACATTCAAACGCTTGACAGCTATAAGTTCCGCAACATGCGAAAACGAGTGTTGCGCAATCAATACAGATGGATTTATAACAAATTAGTCTGACACTGTTGGACTTTTTCCTGTAAAGACTACTTTGTCATAACATAAAAACGGCGTCCTTACGGACGCCATTTTTGTTGAACAGACAGTATGATTTTTTAATACTTGCTGTTGTTCTCCTTTGACCTTCTGCCGGACAATTCATGTAACAGTTCTGCCGGGGTGATGCCGTGGTAGGCCAACAGTACCATGCAGTGATACCATAGATCGCTCATTTCGTAAATCACTTCCTGACGGCTGTTGTTCTTGGAGGCGATGATGGTTTCCGCGGACTCTTCGCCCACTTTTTTCAGGATCTTGTCCTGGCCTTTCATAAACAGGTACTTGGTGTAACTCTTTTCGCCACCGTGCTCCCGTTTGTAAAGGATTACCCGGTATAGTTCCGCCAGTACGCCATAGATGCTTTCGTTATCCGGCTCCGGTACCGGCAGGTTCTTGCCTTCCCCTTCATTCCACAGGGGGTTGAAGAAACAGGAACGGTGCCCGGTATGGCAGGCAGCGCCGGTCTGATCCACCTTCACCAGCAATGCGTCACCGTCGCAATCGTAAGTTATGGAAGCTACCTTCTGCAGATGACCGCTGGTAGCCCCTTTGTTCCAAAGTTCCTGACGGCTGCGGCTCCAGAACCAGGTGTAGCCGGTCTCCACCGTTTTGGCCAGGCTCTCGCCGTTCATGTAGGCCAGCATCAGCACTTCATCGCTGTACACATCCTGCACGATGACAGGGATCAGTCCTTTTTCATCAAATTTCAGATTGGTAACATCAATTTTCATTACAGTCTCACCTCTACCCCTTTGCCCCGCAGATATTCTTTTACCTGACGAATCGTAAACGTTTTGTAATGGAAGACGGACGCTGCCAGTACGGCGTCCGCTTTCCCCAATGTCAGAACCTCGAAAAAATGTTCCAGCGTACCTGCGCCGCCGCTGGCAATGACAGGAACATTCACCGCTTCCGCCACGGCCCGTGTCAGGGGGATATCATAGCCGTTCTTGGTACCGTCCGCATCCATGCTGGTCAGCAGAATCTCACCGGCACCCAAGGCTACCGCTTTTTTCACCCACTCCAGACAATCAATACCGGTAGGCGTACGCCCGCCGTTTACGTAGATTTCCCATTTATCCGTGCCGCAGCGTTTGGCGTCCACCGCCAGCACGATGCACTGACTGCCAAACAGTTCTGCACCCTTGGCAATCAGGTCCGGATTCTTTACCGCGGCAGTATTCAGCGAGGTTTTGTCCGCCCCTGCGTTCAGGCAGTTGCGGATGTCCTCCACAGTACTGATGCCTCCCCCCACTGTCAGGGGCATGAAGACTTTACCTGCTGTCCGGTTGATAACATCCAGCATGGATTTGCGCTTTTCAAAACTGGCTGTGATATCCAAAAAGACCAGCTCGTCTGCCCGCTCCCGGTCATAAATGGAAGCCAGTTCCACCGGGTCGCCTGCATCCCGCAGTCCAACAAAATTCGTCCCTTTTACCACCCGGCCTTCTTTCACGTCCAGGCAGGGAATGATCCGTTTGGTCAGCATGTTGTTCCCCTTTATTATTATAACAAACTATACTGCGTGAAACGATGCATCGCAGCGCGATTTCGCAATTATTTCAAAAATTAGCGGCAGCCTCTGGCTGCTGCTTATGTTTATTTTGAAAGCGTTGTAAAAAAGCAGCCTTGACAGAAACGGACCGGCGCTTTCCTGATTCCATTCACGCTTTTCCTTTGGCTACCGCCAGCGCCTCTTTCAAATCAACTTTGCCTGCATACAGGGCTTTGCCAATGATGACGCCTTCAATGCCGTCCTGCTCATGTTCCATCACTTTTCTCACGTCGTCAATGGACGCCACGCCGCCGCTGGCGATGACCTTCACGCCGCTGGCCTTTGCCAGTTCTGCCGTCGCTTCCACGTTCACGCCCTGCAGTTTTCCGTCCCGGCTGATATCCGTAAAGATGATATGCCGGATGCCGATCTCCGCCATCCGTTTCCCTAATTCCAGATAGTTCATGCCGCCGGAAACACCCCAGCCTTCTACAGCAACCTCTCCGTTTCTGGCATCGATGCCTGCCACCACCTGCCCGGGGAAATACTTGCATATCTCCCTGGTCTCTGCAGGGTTGCGGGCTGCCAGGCTACCTACAATTACCCTGGATACTCCCAGGTCCATCATACGGGAAACGGCCTGCAGGCTGCGGATGCCGCCGCCTACTTCCACTTTCATGTTCCCCGCCTTTGCCAGGATACGGCGGATTACTTCCACATTGCGGCTCTCCCCTGCCAGGGCGCCGTCCAGATCTACCACATGGAGGAACTCTGCCCCGGCCTCCCGGAACTGTTCCGCAACGGCAGCGGGATCCTCCGCATACACCGTTTCCTGCTTAAAGTCTCCTTCCACCAGGCGGACTGCCTTTCCATTCCGCAAATCAATCGCCGGAAAAATAATCATGTAGTGTCTCTTCTTTCTATTGTTCTATAGTAGTTTAATTTGATAATATCTTTGGCGCCTATACCGAAAGCAATACAAATTACAATTCCACAAACCGCTTCAGCATTTCCAGCCCCACGGTGCTGGATTTTTCCGGATGAAACTGGAATCCGGAAATATTTCCTTCTCCCACTGCGGCCACCACTTCCGCATCGTAATCGCAGACAGCGGTAATCACTTTCTCATCCCGTGGCCGGCAGCAGTAACTGTGGACGAAATACACATACTGCCCTTCCGCCCCGGCCAGCAGCGGCGAATAGGTTTTTAATTGTAAGCGGTTCCAGCCCATGTGGGGAATTTTTAAAGATGTGGGAATGAGCACAACCTTTCCCGGAAACACGCCCAGCCCCTTGACGCCCGGCGCTTCTTCGCTTTCCTCGAAGAGCACCTGCATGCCCAGGCAGATTCCCAAAAAGGGCTTCCCCGCTTCGATATGCGCTTTGATAGCGGGAATCACCCCGGCCTTTTTTAGGTTCACCATACAGTCCCCAAAGGCGCCTACTCCCGGCAGGATCAGCTTTTCCGCCCCGGCGATCACCGCTTTGTCACCGGTGATGACCGGATTACCTCCCACCAACGCCACCGCTTTGTTGACGCTGTGCAGGTTGCCCATACCGTAATCAACAATTACTATATTTTTATTGCCCATTATACAAAACTCCAAAAAAAGTCAGCACACTCTCCCGGCTAGCCACATGCACGCAGGGGCTCACTCCCGCCGCACGCCTTTTACAGCACGCCTTTGCTGCTCATCACGCCTTTCACCCGCGCATCATAAGACACGGCTTCCGCCACCGCACGGGCAAAAGCCTTAAAAATCGCTTCGATGATATGATGCACGTTACTTCCGTACAGTACCCGGATGTGCAGGGTCAGACCGCAGTGCATGGCCACGGCCCGGAATAATTCCTCTGTCATTTCCGCATCAAAATTTCCTAATTTAATTTTAGGAATCTCCGCACCGAAGACCAGGAAAGGCCGGCCAGAAAAATCCAGGCACGCCTGGGCCAGGGTTTCGTCCATGGGGATGAAGCAGTTGCCGTAGCGACGGATCCCTGCTTTATCTCCCAGCGCCTCTTTCAGCGCTTCCCCAAGCACGATGCCGATATCCTCCACCGTGTGATGACAGTCCACTTCCAAATCGCCTTTGGCCTTTACGGATAAATCCATAAATCCGTGCTTCGCCAGCAGAGTCAGCATGTGATCCAGGAACCCGATGCCGGTAGCGATGTCACAGTTTCCCTCGCCGTCCAGATTTAGCGTTACTGCTATCTGTGTTTCCGCTGTTTTCCGCTCAATCACGGCGCATCGTCTCTTATTCTCAGTTGATTTGCTCATTTCCCAAACACTCCCTGCAAAGTTTCTTAATCTTGCTCATCACAACACCGTTTTCTTCCGGCAGGCCTACAGTCTGACGGATGCATCCCTGTAACGCCGGATGCTCCGTAAAATCCCGCAGCAAGATCTTCTCTGCCAGCATTGTTTTAAAAATCATTTTCCCCGCTTTCGTTGCAGTACTAAAATTGCTGTAGCCGAATTTCTTATCGTAAGCGTCTGCCAGCATAGCCTGCAGCTTGCCTTCCGGGCTGTAGCAGATGAAATTTGTTTCCGTGGGCCAGACCCTCATGCCAAGCTCTTTTAATTCCGCAATCATCAGCTCCCGCTGGGAACGGATCTCTTCAATCTGCTCCCTGAATTCTTCTTTATGTCGGTAACACACTTCCGCTGCCATCAGGGAATAAGCGTTTACATGATAGGGCAGCAGCGTTTTCCCCAAAATCCGGCTCAGGGAAATGCTTCCGACAGAATAACCCACCCGCATGCCTGCCAGACTGTAAGCTTTGGAAAAGGTTCGGTAAACCAAAAAGTTATTATATTTATTTAACAGGGCCAACGCAGAGCCCGCCACCAGCTTCAGCTGGCTCAGGGGACGCAGATCCCGGGGGTCTACCCCTTCCCCTCTGGCAAACTCCATGTACGCTTCGTCAACAATGACGGGACACTCTGCACCGGCGATGATCTGATCAATGACCGACAGCGGATTGTAATTGCCGGTAGGATTGTTGGGGTTATTGAGAATCAGCAAGTTCGGCCGGTTTTCCTTACAGAACGCAATTACAGCCTCCGCGTCCAAAAAGCCTTCCACATTCAGCGGATACCGCAGCACTTCGCTGTCTGACATCTGGGCATACACCCCATACATGGAAAAAGACGGATAGGGCACCGCAATCTTCTTCCCTGTCCCGCCAAAAGCATAGCAGGCCATCTGCAACAGTTCGCTGGAACCGTTACCAACACGCACTTTGTCGATGTCAACGCCCAATGTCTCAGCGATCAGGCTGCACAGAGTCTCGCACTTGATAGGCGGATACCGGTTAAACAAAAAACTCTTCGTCTTTTCTTCAAGCTCCTCCTGTATGGGAGCCGGAACCGGATAGTTCGACTCATTCGCATTTACAATAATTTTAGCTTCGATTGTCTCTACTTCATATTCCTCCAGCCCGGCCAGGCTGGAACGTATCGCAATTTCAGACACGGTGTTCACCTCTATATAAAATCCATTAATAATACCCGGAACAGCAATCGGGTACGGCTTTGCGAAGTCTTCCCCTAACAACGAATTGCAGAGCTAATCTGTTTTTGTTTACGGTTTGTCGCTCATGCGCTTCCGTATCGCATTGGCGTGGGCCCGCAGTCCTTCTGCTTCCGCCATGGCGATGATATCGTCCGCAGCCTCCAGTAGCGCCTTATTGGTATAAGCGATGATACTGGTCTTTTTCATGAAGGTTTCCACATTCAGTACACTGTAGAATTTAGCCGTGCCGCCGGTGGGCAGCACATGGTTAGGACCGGCAAAATAATCACCCAGCGGTTCCGGGGAATCCGTCCCCAGGAACAGGGCCCCGCAGTTATGCAGCAGCGGCAAAAGTTGGAATGGCGCTTTCGTCATGACCTCCAGATGCTCCGGTGCGCTGAGGTTGGCCATGGCCACCACGGTCTCCATATTTTTCGCCAGAATAATCTTTCCCATAGTCCGTAAGGAGGCCGCCGCGATTTCTTCCCGGGGCAGTTCCTTCAGCTGCGTTTCCACTTCCGCAGCCACAGCTTTGGAAATGCGTTCGCTGTCGGTGATGAGGATGGCGCTGGCCAGCGGGTCGTGTTCTGCCTGGCTCAGCAGATCTGCTGCCAGATAGACTGGATTGGCGGAATCATCCGCCACGATTAAAATTTCGCTGGGGCCGGCCAGCATGTCGATATCCACATGCCCATATACCGCTTTTTTCGCCAACGTCACAAAAATATTGCCTGGGCCGGTGATCTTATTCACTTTCGGTACGGTCTCTGTTCCAAAAGCCAGCGCTGCAATCGCCTGGGCTCCACCCATTTTATAAATTTCATTGATACCGATCTTTTCCGCCGTTACCAGCACATAGGGATTCAGCTTCCCGTCTTTGCCGGGAGGCACCGCCATGACGATACGGGACACGCCCGCCACCTTGGCCGGAACCGCGTTCATAATCACACTGGAAGGATAGGCCGCCGTACCGCCCGGCACATAAATGCCTACGCTGTCCAGCGGTGTGATCTTTTGCCCTAAGATACTGCCGTGGGCCCGGTTGGTGATCCAGGACTTGGGCATCTGCTCTTCATGGAATTTTTTCACGTTCAGGATGGCCCGTGTCATCGAATCAATGACCTTCGGATCTACCAGCGTGCGGGCCTCATCGAATTCCCTGTCTGTTACCCGCAGGGTCTCTGCCGTCAATCCTGCCCGGTCAATGGTGTTGGTGAAGTAAAGCAGAGCTTCGTCACCGCCTTTGCGTACACCCCACACGATCCGGTCCACGATTTGGGCCGCCGTCAGGTGTTCCCCCCACATCCGATCGCAGGCCGCCTGTACTCCGGGGGAAAGTTCCGTTTCATCAAAAGCCTTTTTCTGTAACAGCGCCGCGATTTCCTGCGCGTTCATCTTTCTTGCGTCAATAATATTCATCGTAGTCTTAATCCCTTCCATTTACATTATGTACGTTGTACCTTTTCTTCTACCAGCACCGTTCTTAAATCTTTTACCAGTTTATGAAGCCGGTCAAATTTCAGTTTAAAGCTTACCGGGTTGGCAATGAGCCGAGCCGTAGAAGTAAAGATACTGTCCACTTCCACCAGCTTATTCTCTTTGATAGTGGTTCCTGTTTCCACAATATCCACAATAAGTTCTGACAATCCGATAAGAGGCCCCAGTTCGATAGAACCGTTAAGTTTTACAATTTCCATCTGGATTCCCAGCTTATCAAAATACTCCCGGGCACAGCGGGGATATTTCGTCGCCACCCGCAGATGAGCATAATCTTTCAGTTCCGGACGTTTTTTCGCTTCCGGCACTGCCATCATCAGGCGGCATTTGCCGAAGCCCAGATCCAGCAGTTCATATACGTCTTTCTGTTCCTCCAGCAGCACGTCCTTACCGATGATACCAATATCCGCAGCGCCGTATTCAATATAGGTCGGCAGATCAACTGTTTTGGTGATGATAAAACGTACCTTTGTATCCTCGTTGCTGATAACCAGCTTACGGGAATCCTCGGACACACCTTCCGCACTGTAACCGACTTTAGCCAACAGATCCCTGCTACGTTTGAACAGTTTTCCTTTGGGCAGGGCTATAGTTATATAATCTTCCATTTTTTTCTCCGTTCCGCCTTTGCGGTTTCTCCGCCACTATCCAGACGGCATACACAAAGCTACATTTTCTTTTATTTATTCTAAATAACGGAGTGCATCGCAGTGGTTTTCCGTCACTGCCTGCTCGGCTTCCAGCTTTGTCATGGGATGACTGGCCAGTTTTGTCCGTTTTCCTTCGCCGCGCAACCCATTGGCCAGATGGATGGCTTCCGTCACTTTTCCTTCCCCGTAGGCCACAAGTATTGTTTCCAGGTGATCCACAATTTGGATTCCCTGCCGTTCCAGGGTTAGGGCGATGCGGTCGATGCCCAGGGCGAAGCCCGTGGCGGGACACGGCTCACCGAAACGCTGCATCATATTATCATAACGTCCGCCACCGATGAGGGAATAACCCATACCTGCTGCGTAACCTTCAAACAGCATACCCGTATAATAATCCAAGCTGCGGGTCAAGCCCAGGTCGAAGCTCAGATACCGTGCTACACCGTAGGATTTTGCCAGTTTGTAAATCTCCCGGAGATTCTCCAGTGCATCCCAGCAACGGCGACTCAGCACCCGCTTTTGCATATCTTCCAACAGTTCCTGCCCGCCGTGCAGGAACAGCAGTTCTTTAAAAATATACGCCAGCTGTTCAGGAATATTCGCTTCCTCCACCGCTTCCTGCAAACCGGCAGCATTCCGTTTGATAAGGCAATGCTTGATCTTTTTTGCCTGGTCATCCGTCAGCGCCGCCGCCTCAATCAAGCCGTTGATAAATTCCATCTGTCCCAGTGTAATATTAAAACTTTTCAGTCCCGCTTCCAGTAAAGTAGTCACCGCAAGCGCAATTACTTCCGCGTCTGCAGCGGCACCGGAAGCTCCCATCATTTCGATTCCGCACTGGGTGAACTCGCACTGGCGTCCGGCCTGCGCTTCCTCGTAACGGAACAGCTGGGCCCTGTAAGACAGGCGTTTCACGCCTTGATCCTTGCGCATCCGCGTGGCAACAAGCCGAGCAATAGGCGCCGTCATGTCCGTACGCAGCATTAAAATGCTATCCTTACGGTCAAAAAACTTAAAAGCTCCGGCTCCGGGCTGCCCCGTACCGGCAAAGGTATCCAGATATTCAAATGTCGGTGTTGCTACTTCATCGTAGCCCCAGAGGGCGAACAGACTGCAAATCCGGTCTTCCATCTGCCTGCGGACAGCCGCCTCTCCCGGCAGTACATCTCTGGTACCATAGGGAACCTGCAATATTGTATCAGCCATTTTCCCGTAACTCTCTCCTTCTCTCGGCTCTGGCCTTTTCGAATATCGCCTTGCGAACCACTCTGGGCGGCCTGGTCTCATGATGCTTTTTCTTAAGGTTCGCCAGAGCTGCTTCGTAACCGTCCTTTCCGTAAACAAGGCAGCGTTTCACACGGGAAATCGTCGCTGTGCTGGCTCCCGTACGCGCCACGATATCTTCGTATTTCACGCCCTCGTCTAACAGCCGCGCCACCTCAAAACGCTGAGCCAGCGCTTTATATTCGCTGATAGTACAGACATCTTCCAGAAAATTGGCGACGGTTTCCTGACTCTTCAGGGAAGCAATCGCTTCGCACAACTGTTCCGTCAAACGATCCCCTATTTTTTCAGCCATTATTAAAACCCTCCTTATGGCCAGAACGCTGTATCCATAATATACAGCTCCCGTTTTGCTGCATTCTGTATAATTCGTAACCGCAGATTTTTATCATTTGATAAAAATCATAAACAAAATTCGTTATTTATCAATTTACTACTTTATTGTGTGAAAGTCAAGATTTGCCGTTTCTTTTTTTTACAAAAACCGTTGATATATTGTTTTTCATTTAATATTGTCCCCTGATAAAACACGACGTTTGCCGCAAAAGCATACTCATATTGTTATCACCGGTAAAACATAAAACCGGCGTCCGCAGGAAGCCAGACGCCGGGAAAAAGAATTACAGATTGTACAGTATGCTTGAAAATCCCGCGAAAACTTACGACAGTTTATTCTTGTTCAGCTTGCGGCTTAGCGCATTGCCGATGGTTTGCACGCCCTGCACCATAACGATCAGCACAATAACCGTGGCAATCATCACATCCATCTGGAAACGCTGATAACCGTAACGGATCGCCAGGTCGCCCAGACCGCCGCCGCCTAACGCGCCGGCCATGGCGGAAGCGCCGATCAGCGCAATCAGCGCCAGGGTAATACCCAAAACGATAGAATGAAACGATTCAGGCAGCATCACCTTGGAAATGATCTGAAAAGGGCTGGCTCCCATAGACTGGGCCGCTTCAATAACGCCCCGATCCACTTCCAGCAGGGACGATTCAATGACACGGGCAATAAAAGGCGCCGCCGTAATAGTCAGAGGAACGATGGCTGCTGTTGTTCCGATGGACGAACCCACAATCATGCGGGTAAAAGGAATAATAGCGACCATCAAAATAATGAACGGCGTGGAACGGGTCGCATTGACGATGGCGCCCAGTACGTTATGAACCACAGAGTTTGGCATAATGTGGTCTTTACGGGTCACAGTCAGGATCACGCCCAAAGGCAGCCCTATCATAGTGGCCAGCACGATAGCGATCAGCACCATATAACAGGTTTCGCCCAATGATTTTAAAAGCAAATCAATCATATTAGCCGACATAGCCGATCACCTCCACCTTTACGCCCGCATCCTTCGCATACTGAACGGAATCTGCGATGCCCTTTTCGTCACCCATAATTTCCACCAGCAGCGTTCCGTAAGGAAGGTCCTTCAGGTAATCAACTTTTCCGGAAATTATATTGACATCTACCCCAAACCTTTTGATCAGTGCGGAAACCAGCGGCTGGTCCGCGCCGGTCTTCTTTTCCGTGTCGTCGCCTGCGCCGCTGTCCAGGAATGTCAGATTCACCAGCAGCCGGGAGCCCGGGAAATATTCCTGTTTCATAGAAGCCGTATCGACCATGGGCGGGATCTTAATATCATTGACCGTTTTGACAAACTCCTGTGTCGTTTCCATCTGAGGTTCCGTAAACACCTTGTACATGGTGCCTTCTTCGATGATGACACCGTTTTCTATAACCGCTACCCTGTCGCATATTTCTTTCACCACTTCCATCTGGTGGGTAATCATTACAATCGTCAGGTTCAACCGTTTATTGATGTCCCGCAGCAGTTGCAAAATAGATTTTGTAGTCTGGGGATCCAGCGCAGACGTAGCTTCATCTGAAAGCAGCACCTTGGGATTGGAAGCCAGCGCCCGGGCAATACCCACACGCTGCTTCTGCCCGCCGGAAAGCTGACTGGGATAATAATCCGCCCTGTCCCGCAACTGCACCAGGTCCAACAGTTCGCCTACCCGTTCACGGATTTTATCTTTCGGCATCCCCTGTATTTCCAAAGGAAACGCAATATTATCAAACACAGTTCGGGAAGCCAGCAGATTAAAATGCTGGAAAATCATACCGATATTCTGGCGGGCCTTCCGGAGTTGGGCTTCGTTCATGGCAGTCAGTTCCTGTCCGTCCACAAAGACCTTCCCTCCTGTAGGCACTTCCAGCATATTGATGCACCGGATCAGCGTGGACTTGCCCGCGCCGGACAAGCCGATGATCCCGAAAATCTCTCCCTCTTTAACTTCAATGTTCGTTTTCTTCAGGGCCTCTATATCACCGGCCTTGCTGAAATACGTTTTCTCCACGTCCACTAACTTTATCATGGGTGCTTCCTTCTCTCTTCGCTCCATTTATAGCATATTGTAATGATTCATTTGATGATGCTGA
>JAFZIG010000165.1 GCA_017554485.1 Acidaminococcaceae bacterium
CATTACCTGACCATGTATATTTTTAAGGAGGAGAAGTAATATGAAAAAATCCCTGAAACGCGTATTGAGCGCATCTCTGGCATCCATGTTTATTATTGGCGCGCTGGCAGGCTGCGGCGGTGGAGACAAAAAGGCGGAAGCGCCGAAAAAAGCTCCCGCAGCTACGACGGATAAAGTGAAGATCAATTTCCCGACTGCCTCTGCTTCCGGTGCGTTGTATGCAGTAGGCGCAGCCATTACCAATAACTGGAACAAAACCGTTCCTTCCGTTAGCGCGGCCAGCCAGGCTTCTGCCGGCGGTATTGCCAACCTGAACATGGTGTCTGACGGGGAAGCCCAGATTTCCATCGCCATCAGCAGCAATGCCTACCAGTGCATGAACGGTACGGACAGTTTTAAAGGTCATGCCTATAAAGACCTGAAGGCAATTGCCGGTCTGTATCTGAACCCCAACCAGGTTGTTGTAACCAATAAATCCGGTATTACAAAACTGGAAGAAGTAAAGGGCAAACACTTTGCTGTTGCGTCCGCCGGTTCTTCTGTTTATAACGAATGCCAGACCCACTTCACTGCAGCAGGCATCAAGTTCCCGGATGAAATCAAAGCGGAATACATTGCCTTCGGCGGCGCTGCGGATATGCTGCAGAACGGCACCATCGACGGCGCGTGGATTATGTCCGGGACTCCGGCGGCTGCTGTTTCCCAGGCGTTAAGCGCTAACTGCCGTCTGGTGAACATCAGTGACGATATTATTAAGAAACTGCAGGAAAAATATCCCTGGTATGTTAAGTACACCATTCCCGCAGGCACTTACCCGAACCAGAAAGAAGCCATCAACACCTCCGCGATTAAGATGGTTATGTTCTGCCGTCATGACCTGAAGGAAGACACCGTTTACCAGCTGACCAAATCCTTCTGGGAACACATTGGCGAACTGGGCCAGTCCCAGAAGAACCTGAAAGGTTTGAAACCGGCTGAAGCGGTAAAAGATATCGCCAAGATCCCGCTGCATCCCGGCGCGGCAAAATACTATAAGGAAATCGGCGTGCTGAAATAAAACACTTGCTATAACCGAAACGCTCAGGTATAATGAATGTGCCTGAGCGTTTTCTTTTTTGTAAAAGAAGATTGGTTGTTTGCGGCAGGATGCTTGTGTTATTATTATTGCATGTTTCACGTGAAACATTTTTATTATAAATACGTTCAGGTTTAATATAAATTTTATTATTGTGGCGAAGGACTTGGGGGAGCGCCCTGGTCCCGTTCGGAAAAATGAATTATATATTTTTTCAGAAGCCAAAATGCGAGGGAGCCCGTGTGCCGGGCTGAGAGGATGCCAGAGATCATCGACCGCCGGTTTGTATGAAGACCGTTGTATGTAAGGAAAAGCTGCTGCGGAACAGCGGCGGCCGCTGTTTTCCTGATACACAATTACATTTCATGCATATCGTTCCTGAAACGCATTTTGGTTTTTGCTTTTGAGGTGCGATATGTGTCGCGCCTTAATTTTTAGCAGAAACCGGTTGTAGAGTTTCGTTTCGGGGAGGGATTTCAAATGAAAAAATCTGCTTTCATGGTTGTTTTTCTTTGTATCTGTACCGCTTTATTGATAGGTTGCGGTGGCGGCGAAAAGAAAAACAGCGCCGGAAGTAATGAGATCAAAGAACTGAAAATCGCGTTTTCGCCGTATCAGGATGCGGAGACGATAAAGACTGCGGTGGGACCTTTGCGCAGCATGTTACAGGCGAAGCTGAAAGAAAAGGGGTTCCCTGTGGGAACGGTCACGATCAGCGTTGGCACATCCTACAGCGCTGTGGGTGAAGCCTTGAGCGCGGGCAGCGCGGACGCAGGCTTTGTATCCGGCGCCACCTATGTATTGTTTGATAAAGAAACAGATGTACTGCTGACAGCCTTGCGACAGGGGCTCAGCAAGGATACAACGGATTTGAAAAGTTGGAACAATGGCGAGCCGGAAAAATTCACAGATGATTTGGTGCAGCATTACCGTTCTGTTTTGGTAACCGGCCCTTCCGTTAAAGGAAAAGCCCTTCTGGAAAAAGTGGTATCAGGGGGAAAGCCTTCCTGGGAAGAACTGAACGCGCTGACCTGGGCGGTGATGAGCCCTGCCTCCGCTTCCGGTTACCAGTATCCGTCTTTGTTTTTAAAGAAGGAATACGGAAAAACAATTGCCGATCTGGCCCATGTGGTGCAGGCGGAATCCTATACGACTTCCATGGCGCGTCTGGCGTCAGGGCAGGCAGACATCGCGGCGGCGTTTTCCCATATACGGATCCGGAACGAAAAGAACTGGCAGAGAAAGTTGGGCGGTACGGATACGATCTGGAAGCAGACGGGGATCATCGGGGTAACGGACAAGATTTATAATGATACGGTCTGCGTAAGCAAGACATCGAAGGTCATGCAGGATCAGAAGTTCCGTAAAGCCTTTGGTGAAGCGCTGATTGAAATAGGAAAAACGAAAGAGGGAATAGATGCGCTGAAGATTTTGGGCCATAAAGGGTATGACTGGGCGGATGCGAAGAATTACGAGGATGAACGCAGGGTGCAGCGGGAATTAAAAAGAAAATAAGAAAAGATTCCATTGATAATGCGATACAAGGTACGTTGAAATGCTGGAATTAAAAAACGTAACCCATCAATTTCATAAGGACGAGCCGGTTTTACAACAGATCTCCCTGCATGTTGCGGAAGGAGAGTTTGTAGCAGTGATTGGACGCAGCGGGGCGGGGAAGACTACCCTGCTGAAGCTGTTCAACGGTATGGTGATGCCACAGCAGGGCACGGTCCGGGTAGACGGGGAATGCCTGTCCCAATGCAGCAGAAAAAGGTTGCGGCAGATACAGCAGAAGATAGCGGTAATCTATCAGGATTTCTGCCTGGTTTCCGAATCAACCGCTTTGGAAAATGTGCTGCACGGGGCGCTGTACCGGAATCCGTTCTGGCGGGTCATGACAGGCTGCTTTATGGAACAGGATAGTAAGAAAGCGCAAGAAGCGTTGGCCAAAGTCGGTCTTGCCGGAAAGGCCGATGCGTTGGTATCCACGTTAAGCGGGGGCGAGAAACAGCGGGTCGCCATTGCCCGGGCGTTGATGCAGCAGGCTTGCATCATCCTGGCTGATGAACCGGTGGCATCCCTGGATCCGGTAGCGGCGGAGCAGGTTCTTTCCTTACTAAAGTCCCTGCAGTTGGAGAAAAACCTGACTGTGGTCATGAACAGTCACAATACCCGGCAGGCTGCGCAATATGCAGAACGTATCATCGGTCTGAGACAGGGGGTCATTGTAAAGGATGCACCGGTTTCTGCCTGGGATGACGCCTCTTTTGCCATGGTATACGGAGGCGCAAAATGAAGCCGGCGTATATTTTACGGTTCTTCCTGTTTGTGGCTTGCATGTTCCTATCTTTATGGCAGACCGGGTTTTCACTGCCGCTGTTATGGGAACGGGGACATTACTTTCTTGATACTGCCGGCAGGATGTTTCCTCCGGACACGTCCTTTATCAACGCGATTCTGGGCCCGTTGCGTGATACGGTTTATATTTCCCTGCTGGGAACCGGTCTGGGTGGAATCATCGGGGCGATAGGGACGGTAGCCTGTAACAGCTACGTGAATCAATGGAAAATTGTACGTATGGCTCTGAAGGCCGTGGTACATCTGTTTCGCTGCATTCCCGTGCTGATTTTGGCGTTGCTTTGCACATTTGTCTTCGGTCTTGGCTTGTGGTCCGGCCTCATCGCTGTTACCGCGGCGACAGCGGCAGTACTCACCCGGCTGGGATATGAAGACAGCGAGAATGCAGAGCTGCGCACGGCCCGGGTGCTGGAAATTGCAGGCGCGGGAAGGCTTAAAGCGTATTGGGTTTCCGTCTGGAAGCAGATTTTTCCTGGCTATCTTGCCAACCTGCTGTATCTTTTGGAATCCAATGTCAGAAACGCTGCGGTGTTAGGTTTTGTAGGAGCAGGGGGCATAGGACTGCTGCTGAATGAAAAGCTGGCCTGGCGGGAATACGGCAAAGTGGGAATGATTCTGTGTGTGTTGTATCTGGTGGTGCTGGCAACCGAGGTTTTAAGCGAGTTCTTACGGGTCCGGTTAGTAGAATCGGAAACGAAACAAAGAAAATGGTTTTTACCTGCAGCTGTCCTCGTTTTTTTCTTCATTTTTTGTATGATTTCCTTTTATCCGGCAGCGGTTGAGATGAACAAAACAGCGTTGCTGTCTATTGTTGAAGGTGTTGTATATCCGGATATTACAATGCTGCTTTCTTTTGCTGCGGATGATGTTCCGGCCTTATTGGTTGAAACGTTTTGTATTGCCTTTTTGGGCACGCTGGGAGGCGCCTTAGCTGCCGCGGTGTTTTCTGTTTTATCCTGTTTCCGCTTTTTTGGCTTTGCGGCTGTGCTGGCGCGTCTTATCCTGCTTGTATTCCGTTCGGTCCCCGTGCTTGTGTGCGGACTGTTGTGGATCCGGGTGACCGGGCCGGGACCGTTTGCAGGCGTGCTTACTTTGGCCCTGTGCAGTATCGGGCTTCTGGCAAAACGTTTTTTGATTGCCATTGACAGTATTGATTTGAAGGCCTATGATGCATTGCGTGCCACAGGGATTCCTGTTCTGGCGGCCGTCCGCTGGGGTATCGTTCCTCAGATACTGCCTCATTTTGTTTCTGCTATTTTATACCGCATGGATATTAACCTGCGGGAAGCGGCAGTGTTAGGACTTGTTGGGGCCGGTGGTATCGGTACGCCGTTGGTTCTTGCCATGAACCATTATGAATGGAAGCAGGCAGGGGCCTTGCTGTGGGGGCTGATTCTGCTGGCAGGAGCTGCAGGGGCCGTTTCCGAGAGATATCGTAAAGCGTACCGAATGCGTAAGGCAGGGTAAAAGAAAAACGGTACAATGCACATGGATGCACCATGGCGTTGTACCGTTTAATTATGCTTTAGCTGGGGAGACGAATCCGTAAGGATTTGTCTCAAAAACCACCTGCTACGCAGGTGTGATTTCTGCTTAAGCAAAAGGGCAACATCCTTCTTGTATTATAATGAAAGTGTTCAAGCCGTCATTAAAACAAG
>JAFZIG010000166.1 GCA_017554485.1 Acidaminococcaceae bacterium
CACCTTCTCGATGCGCCCGTCCACCTTGGCTGCCACATCAGCCTGCCAGATGGGATCCAGAGTGCCGGAAAAGCGGAACTTCGGCACGATGGTCTGCCGCTTCGGATAGTCAGCCATGATGACGGCGGTGCGTCCCTGGTTACTCTTTTTCGCCTGTTCGTTCCGGGCCATGATGTTGGAAATCACGCGAAATGCCACGATTCCCAAAATAATGACCACTCCGATAACAAGAATACGTAATCTTTTATCCTGTAAGTTCATGATGACGCCTGCTTTCTCTCCCGGACAGCCGTGTTTCACGCTGTGGTTTTTTTGCAACAATAGTATACACAAATCCTGCCTCTTACAGATAACGCTGTACCTCTTCCGGCTCCTGAAGAAACAGTGTCTTTACCTGTTTCCCCGGATCTACGGATCTGAAGTGCCTCCATTCGTGTACAGGGGCTCTGGGTCTCTATGTCATTAAAAAAACTGATCATATCATGCCAGGTCCCGGAAAATTCCGTTTCCCAGATCAACCTGTTAATCCGGTCACCAGTTTTCTTGGAATGTACCGGATTATCGGTTATCTGCTTAAATCTTAGCACCGTTATGCCATGAAGGCCGGCCATCTGATAAATCCGCTGCACTTCTTCCTCTGGGTCAATCTCTTCAGGCACATATCTCTGCAGCTTTTGCAACAGACTTTGTTGCTGAATCTGCTTACGCTCACTATTTTGTTTCTCCGCAAATTCACGGTACAGAGCAAGCTCCTTCTGCATAAATCGTGTCTGGTCAACCATTATCAGAGAGCTGTTTTCCAGCGGTCCTGAAATTCCCGTTACCGTTCCTGCCAGGAGAATCACGGAAAGCAAAAGCCTGCAGGCATATTTGCCGTTTTCATTCATACCCGTTTTCAACAAATACAATTTTGCAGTTTTAATATAAGAATAAAGCAACTGCATCATGGCATTCCCTCCTCCCGCTCAGGAGTCAGTTCTGCCACCAAAAGAAAGGAAACGACCTTTTTGCTGTGATCTCCTCTGTTTGTTAACTGGATTTGCCTGGTTCCGCTTTCCACAAGCCGTACCGCCGAAAAAAACGCTGAATGCTCCAGATTATCCAAAAATTCCGTCACCTGAGTTAAGCTTAACGCATATCCTTTTATTTCCAGCTGCCTGCTTTTTGTTTGTTTCTGCTGCAGCTCATCCAGCCAGCAACCCTCCGGAATCATCTTCCCTATCGTCTGAAGCGCGAAAGACCATACAGGTTCTGTCCGGTTGATATGTTGCAGTGTCTGCTGATATGCTCTGATTCGGTAATCTGTCTTTTTTCTTACCGCATAGGCTTCTTTTACTGAATGAAACGGTTTTAACTGCCGGTCAGCTTCCAGCCATGCACTTTTCGCACGTTGCCAGCTGATACCGCCCCGGACTGCCAATAACATTGATATAAAAAGGCATAAAACTGTCGCAGTCAGATAAACCCGCTTCCGTATAACCTCTTTCCTTGAGGCCGCAGGAAGCAGATTTACCGGCAGCACTGCCTGTTTCGGTCCTATAACGGTAACTTCTTCCAGCTTCGCCTTTAAAAAACCGGCAATCTGCCGCAGCGCCTCAATTTTCTCCAAAGGTATCGCTGCCAGCAAATAATCCTGCAACTTTGCTTTCTCTGCCGTCTGCCATTTTACAGACAAATCAGCAGCAATGGTCACGCTATTTTCCTGAGAACTATTGAGATCTACCGAATCCGGCCAGAACAATAAGGCTGCCTTATAGGTTCCCGGTTCAAAAGGGACATACTGGCTTCCTTCCCAGCAAACCCAGTTTTGCTGCTCTTCCACAGTCATAACCGGAAGCTTGACCGTCTGCAAATAAACCTGCTCAGAATCTAAAACAATCCTGCACCGTCTTATTTGTATCTTTTCTTCTTGCAAGATGGCCTGCAGCCAGGCCGAAATTTCTTCCGTGTGATTCAGAAAATTATAATCTTGAAAAGTTTTGGGCAGTTCATAATATGGCGATTTCCTGCCCTGGCAAATTCTGACATGGGTTTTTGTAATCATCAGCACAGTCAGTTTGCCAAAAAGTATGTCCTGCAAAAGCTTTATATTATTTATCATGATACAGCCTCCGTTTATTAAAACAAAGACCAGTACCAGTCAAGGATACGGGAAGAATAAAAGAAACTCAGAAAAGCGCCGGCACTTAGGCAGGGACCGAAGGGAATCCGGCTCTTCATTGTTGCTTTATGCGTTAAACACAAGAACAACGCAGCCGCGCCGCCAATAAGGAATGCCAGATATAAAGTTACAAATATGCCCGGAAATCCTGTCCATATGCCCAGCACGCCGGCAAATTTTACATCCCCAAACCCCATTCCGCCTTTACTGAAAAAGAAGATCAGACCGAGCATACCGCTGCCGGCAAATATTCCCAGAAACAATTTCTTCCATATGCCGCCGCAGACTCCGGCATACGCCAGTCCGGCAATCACCAGAAAAAGGAGAACTTCATCTAAAATAATCTTATGCCGGAAATCAATGTAAGACTCAATCAACAAACCAAAAACAAACAGCAAAACTAAAAAATCACTCAATAATTGTATTTTCACGGTAATACCCCTTCAAACAAGAATTTAAATTTCCTGTCCATTGCCGTGAAAAGAAAATCTGGCTCAATGCGAAGCCTTACCGCTTCTGTTACACAGTGATAATTGGCATACGCATACATAGTAATTATATCACTGAATTGATAATGATGTATAGTTTCATTCGCAATAAGAAGTCGATTTTACCAATTTTTCACAAAAAAAGTGGTAACCCATTAGAGTTACCACGTAACGCAGGACATGAGGGGGTGTCCGGTAGTTTGACAGTTGCATAAGCAAAAAATCTCTGCAGGCCGCAAGGTGCCTGTATTTTTTTGTCAAATTTTTTCGAATTTGGTGTAGCTATATGCGACTATATATGGTATAATAGAGTCACAGG
>JAFZIG010000167.1 GCA_017554485.1 Acidaminococcaceae bacterium
ACCGCAGGCATGTTCATGGACCGGACCGGAGCCTTCAGCACCGGCTCGCTCTTCCACAGCAGCTTGCGGTTTTTCACTACCACCGCGCCGCCTTTCACCACATGCACCGGCTGGAAGGACTGCAAATCCTTAAACACCGCGATATCTGCCACATACCCCGGCGCCAGGGCGCCCACCTGTTTCAGTCCGTAGCATTCCGCAATATTCAGCGTCGCCATGGGGATCAGGTCTTCAGGATCGTAGCCCTGGGCCACGCCGATCTCCAGCAGGTAGTTGATGCTGCCCTGTTCGATCAGGTCGTCCGCGTGCCGGTCATCGCTGCATAAGCACAGGCGCCGGTTAGCCACTTTTTTCAGGACCGGAAGCAGGTCTACCAGATTGTGGGCCGCGCTGCCTTCCCGGAGGAACACATACATGCCCCGCTTCACCTTTTCCAGCGCTTCCGCAGGGGTCACGCACTCATGCTCCGTGGAAATGCCGGAAGAAATATACGCATTCAGTTCTTTCCCGGAAATCCCCGGCGCATGGCCGTCCACTTTCTGCTTATAGAACAGTTTCAGTTTATCCATTTCATCCCGCAGCCTCAGCAGGACGCCGGGAACATTCATCATCTCTGCCAGGCCCAGGACCCGGGGATCCATTTTACGGAACCGCTCCATATCCTCTGGCAGGATCCGGGCGCCGGAGGTATCCATATCCGTAGCCGGCACACAGGAGGGCACCATCAGATAAGCGGAAAAAGGAATGCCGGCGGTTTCATCCAGCATGAACCGAAACCCTTCCTCCCCCAGCACATTAGTAATCTCATGGGGGTCGGTGATAGCGCCGGTCACACCGTTCAGCAGCAGTACCTTGACCATTTCCCGGGGCGCCAGCATGGAACTTTCAAAATGCACATGAGCATCCATCAGGCCCGGCGTCAGGTACAGGCCGGTCACATCAATTTCTTCTTTTCCTTTATATTCCCCGATGCCTACGATCTTGTTGCCGCTGATGGCAACGTCCGCGTCCTCCCAGGATCTGAGGAACACATTAAACACATGGCCTCCCTTTAACACAAGGTTGGCTTCCTGCTGCCCCAGGGCTGCGCTGATCTGGTCTTCCAGAGGTGTTGCACGCCAAAAATCCATTTGAAACCTCCCGTCTCTTACTTCCCTTCAATTTGATGCTTTTTCTGATACATCAGCTTGTCCGCCGCCGTGAGTACCTCCTCGGCACTGTGATGGATCCGCGGATCAAAACGGACAAAAGCGCCGACTACAGAAACAGAAGGGTCTCCCAGGGCTCCCTCTTCTCCTGCTTACGTTTTTCCTGCCAGGTATAGGCAGACTCCAGACAGTTAGCCGCATTCTGCAGGGATTGCTCCCCTTCCATCATTACCACGAATTCATCCCCGCCGGTACGGTAAACCTGACATCCCGGAAAGCTGTCCTGAATCATTTCCACCACGCTGAGCAGGTAAGCATCGCCCATCTTGTGCCCGTATTGGTCATTGATCTTTTTCAAATAATTGGAGTCTAACATGGTGTAACCAAAGGCAGCCGTTCCTTCACGGATCTTCTGGTTCAGATAGGACTGCGTTTCCAGGAATGAAGTCCTGTTCCGGACCCCGGTCAATCCGTCCAGATGGGCCAGGTGATCCATCTGATCCAGGGCGGGACGCATCGTCCGCTTTTCCATCAACAGGGCAAGATACATGAAAAGGAGCATGATACCGGCCGCCGACAGGACAATATTCCGGTTCAGGGTATTTGTTTCCCGTAGCACGTCTTCTTCGTTAGCGGTGACCACCAGGCGCATATCATTGATCAGGCTTTTGAATGCCATCTTCTTTTTCTGGCCTTTTTATATACATAAGTTATCAGTTCCCCGTGATTGGATGTACCGCCTAGGGCGTTATCTACCTCGGGTACGTCCTCGTCATCTTCCGTCAGCAGGGTGCCGTACCCGATCAGCGGGTGGTAGTACACCTTACCTTTGTCGTCCGTCAGATAAGCATATCCTTTCCCAAAAAGAGATAATTCCTGCACAGGCTTTGCCAGCACATCAAAATCCACGTCCACGCAGGCCACACCTACTAGTCCATTATTGAAATAAATGGGAACGGCATAGGAAAAAACGTAACCGGTCATGTAGGTACATTTCCGTATCGGAATCCAGACAGGCTTCTTACCGCCCGCTGCCAGATCGTACCAGTCCAGTTCTCCCTTGACAGCGCTCAAATCCTGCAGATTATCGCTTTTCCCGACAGGATAAAAGTCTGCGCCGGTCGGTTTTCCGAAACGCAAACCCCTTCACCATAGAATCATACGGTTTAGCAAAACGGATATAATAGCCGACGATCCCTTCCATGTTTTCCACCGAACTTTGGAAAAAGCACCAAAATGGTATACCACTTGCGGATTGTATTCATTATTATTTCTCAATACTCCCTATATTGAGCTGTCAGATTGGCAAATAATTGAGAACTATTATTTATAATTGATTTTATCATTATTTACGTAAAATTACAACTTTACCGCATTTTCGATACATAGCTGCGCTTCCCTACCGGTATCGCGTACCATTTTATTTCATTTGCCGCAATTTTATGGGAGAGTCCCCAGGCCGCAGCGATGCCCGCCGCTTCCCCGATGCTCATGCAGGTGGGCTGGATGCGCATGGAGGCCTGCAGGATGAAGCTGGCGCTAATACAGCGTCCCGCCACAATTAAATTTTCTATTTTCTCCGTGACCAGGGAACCATAGGGAATCTCATAAAACCCACCTGCAGGAAGTTTCTCCGAAACCTTTTCCCCGTGGGCGTCAATGAACCAAGCCGTACGACACACAGCATCCGGGAAACGGCTCTGGTTATGGTAATCGGACTCTGTCAGATAATACCTGCCTCGAATCCGCCAAGACTCTCTGGCCCCCAACATAGCCGCTTCACGGCTGATGAAGGCTTTTTCAAAACCGGGCAGGCGACGGATCAGGCAACCGGCGATATGGTGCATCATCTTCCGTCCATACATCACCGCTTTGCTATAGGAAACCGGATCAGTAGCCGAAAACTTCACGGGAATTTCCGGACAGTTCATGCTCATGACTCCGTTTTTGCCGATAATGGTATAGGCCTGCATATACTCCGCTTCTTCCTGGGTAATTTCTCCGCTTTCCACGCCCCTGGCCATCAATTCTTCCAGTTTGTATCGCTGTTTGCGGTGCATGGCTTCGGCGATTTCAAAATAGGGAGGCTTGGACCTGCACCAGTCCTCCTGCAGTTCCACTGCCACATGCCGGTACAGCCTTTCTACATCGATGCCGCCCATTTCAAAGCGGAAGGAAAGAGGCTGGTTGTTGCCTGTCTTTTCATAACCCTGCTCATAGGGCGCCCCTGCCGCACGAGCGAGGAATGCATCCCCCGTGCCGTCAATAAATATCCTGGCGCGGATGGCCGCCAGTCCCGCAATGGTCTGGACGATGCAGGCCGTAATGGTATGGCCGGCAAGCACTGTATCCACAAGCACAGTCTGGTAAAGGATCTCCACTCCGACCTCTGCGCACATTTCATCATAGACAAGGGCCAATATCTCGGGGTTGTGCCAAGTCTGCTGCGTGACGCCGTCAAAGGGTTCTATACCATGCTGCCGCAGCCGTTCCTTAACTTCCGCTACATAGGGAGTGTCACTGTCCGGCGCAAGGGTATCCATAAAAGGATATACACATCCCAGCACTGCCAGACCGCCCAGGGCCACGCTTCGCTCAATGAGCACAGTCCTGGCTCCGTTCCGGGCGGCCATAACCGCGGCAGCCGTCCCCGAGGGGCCGCCGCCCGCCACGCACACATCCACGGAATAAAGCACCGGGATTTCCCTGCCTGCATACTTTATCGTACCGTTTTCCCTGTTGTTGGCCGCGGCTGAGACGATGCGCGGCTCGCCTGTGGTCTCCGCTGCAATTACTCCTGCCGCTGTCATCCCGGTCATTTTCATAATATCACGGCGGGAGATTGGAATTTCAAAAGAGTTATCCATAAACACTGTTTCCTTTTCCGGCGTTTTACTAATAAAATATTGAACTTGTTGTGGAAACACTAATTAAATGATTCTGCATGATTAATTAAGCATATTTTTACTTTATACTTGCCATTTCATTCTCCAAAAACAACTATTTCATTTCAACTCCGCGGGCAAAACATCAAACGCAATACCCACCTTTCCATCCAAAAACCTTACCATTGCTTCACTGTCACGCAGGGCGATCAGTTCCTTGCAGCGGGCAATAGCTTTGGCCTTGTCACAGTTCAAGGCAGCAGCATATGCTTTTGCGTCCGCCTCATTTTTGAACGCGCAATCAATTAAGGTCCGGGAAACGTTAAACGTACAAGTAACAGTAAAAATTATCACGTTAGCACTCCTTTCAACGAGACAGAATATACCTTGGCCTCACCTTTTGTACGATAAACAAATGATTATGTTTATGGGTGTACTATTCCGTTGGCCCGCCGCCTTTTAATAAATACAGGCTATTGAACCGTCAATGATTTGCCCTACACTGCCAAACAGTTTCCCGGCCTCAAAATAGATATGCCCGGGTGGTGTTATTAAGCCATCTTTCATGATAACAACTACTCATCATCACAGCCATTGTCTTTCTTGACTTTCCTGCCTATTATTATAAATAAAACAAACAAGAAAGTCGACTTGTTGTGCTGTAAAATTATATTGATTTTGTACAAGAAAAAAGTAATGACTCAATTAAAACTCCCTGATATAGCAAAAACGGAATCAGGGAAATTCTTTTATGGCATCAACGAGGGAATTCGAACCTACGACCTCCCGTTTAAGAAACGGCTGCCTCTTCAAGGACAGCCGCGTAGCATACGCTGACTATATGAATGGGTAGCGCAACTGCTGCCAAAACCAACGGCCCAGACAATATTCCTTCCGAAGTCTTGACACAGAACACACGGGAAACTATGCTATAATTGTAAGAAAATTCCCTATGAACAACAATTACAGCGAGGAGGAGCAGATGAAAAAAGACATCGTGATCGTGGGCGCGGGTCCCGCGGGCCTGATGGCGGCACTGAAGCTGGCGGAACGCGGGCTGAAGCCCACCGTAATTGAGATGAAGAACAACATGGACAAGCTCAACCGGGCCTGTTCCATGCAGTTTATCATCGATGACGAATACGAAGCGGACGTCCTGAAAGTCGAAGAGCAGAAGCTGGTCTTTACGAAATGCGGGCTAGAGGTTCCCTATACCGGGAAGCTGGTCCCGCTTTACAATAAATATTATCATTCTCCCAAGGATCACATCATCCACTTTACCAGGAACAACGGGAAGGAACCTTTTTCCTATAAATTTGACAAACAGTTTTTATTGAAGAGCCTTTTTGAAGCCTGCGCCGCGAAAGGCGTCGAGTTCATGATGGGGACCCTGGTCCTGGTTGGGAAGGACAAGGGGAACGAAGTGGAGCTTACCGTCCGGCAGAACGGGGAACGGCTCACCCTGACCTGCGGCAAGCTGATCATCGCCGAGGGTGTGAACGCGTCGGTCTGCGGCAAATTCGGCTTGAACAAACAGCGTCTGGGGCAGGCCGGGGACAAGGTGCTGGATCTCGGCATGGCCTACAGCATGAAATACCTCATGTCTGGCATTACGGGCGTTGAGAACAACAGCTGGAACCTTTACTACGGCAACGCGTACCATTCGAAGACGGCCTGTATCATCGGGCCCAGCCTGGAGAGGGACGGCATCTTTGAAGTGACCATCACCGGTTCCCCGGGCCTGATGCCGAAACAGATTTTTGAAGAATTCACCACCGCGAGCCCCATGGCAAAGCATTTCAAAAATGCGAAACTGCTCAAGAAAAACGGCTGCGGGCTGAAACCTTTCATGGCCATGAAAGAACCCTGCCGCGGCAATGTCATGGCCATCGGCGACTGCGCCGCCATGATCGAAGTGGAAACCCAGGGGGGCCTCCTGTGCGGATACAGGGCCGCGAAGGCCGTAGCGGAGGAACTGGCAGGCAAAGACGGTTTCGCGGAATACACAAAATGGTGGCAGGATTCCTTTGAGTTCAACAGCGACGACTACCTGGAGGTCAGCAAGGGTTACGCCCTGAGCTTTGTCTATACGGACGACGAGCTGGATTATCTCTTCTCGCTCTGCGAAGGACATCAGCTGCACGGCACGTACAGTCAGTACCTGACCCCAAAGCTGATCTGGGACTGCATCCGGCTTTCGGCGGAAAAAATCAGGACGGAACGCCCGGCAATCTACGGGAAGATGCAGAAGATGGGGCAGATTTAGTTTTAATCAATGAAACGATCCTTGCGGACCGTTTCCGGCAAACCGGACGAATAAAAAATCGCTGATAAACGGATTTGTGCGTTTAACGAAGATTTATGCGATGACTGAGGAGGTATGTTACGATGGCTCATGTGATATCTGACGAATGTGTCGGCTGCGGCACCTGCGCAACCTTCTGCCCGATGGGGGCCATTTCCCAGGGCGAGGACGGTTATTACGATGTAGACCCCGCTGCCTGTGTGGACTGCGGAAGCTGTGAAAAGGCCTGCCCCGTCCAGGCCATTGCGGCGGAAGATTGAGGGCACGGTCATGATTAAAGATCTTCTGATCGTGGGCGCGGGTCCTGCCGGGCTCCTGGCAGGGTACACCGCCGCGCAAAAAGGCCTGAAAGTTACCGTCATCGAAATGAAGCGGGACATCACGGTTGTCAACCGGGCCTGCTCCGCCCAGTTCGTGCTGGACGAGGGCTATGAAGGGGAAACGCTGAAGGCCGGCGACGGGAAACTGGTCTTCACAAAGAACGGCTTTGAGGTTCCATACCAGGGAAAGCTGGTCCCGATCCTTCATAATTATATGTATTCCCCGAAAGGGTACCGGGTCGCGTTTGAATACGAAGATCTGCGTCCCACGGCGCTTAAGTTTGATAAAAAAGAGCTGTTGCGCGGCCTGCTGGAGCAGTGCGAAAAGGCGGGCGTGGAGATCCTCACCAATACCATGGCCCTCAAAGGCCGGGATACCGGGAAATCCGTGGTCCTGACGGTGCGCGGGAACAAAGGGCAATATGAGTTGGAAGCGAAAAAGCTGATCATCGCGGAGGGCGTGAACCGCAGGCTCACAGGCATCTTCGGCCTGAATAAAGGCTATCAGTGCATGGGCATCCCCCTCACCTGCGAATACACGCTGGAAGGAACGGAGGGCATCCCCCACAACAGCTGGATCCAGTATTACGGCGACGTCTATCATCCGTTCATGGAGATCATGGTGGGCGAAAGCACCGAAAGCGACGACGCCCTGGAGTTCACCGTGATGGGAATGGGGGATCTGCATCCTGCCGCCTTTTTCGAAAAACTGGTCAAAGACAGCCCCCTTACGCCGAACCTGCGGAACGCCCGGATCATCCAGCGCAAGGGCTGCGGCTGCTGTAATTATCTGTCCCTTTCCAGACCGTATTCCGGCAATGTGCTGGCCATCGGCGACAGCGCGGCCCATATCGAGGTCATCAACCAGGGCGCCATGATGTGCGGGTATCACGCGGCCAACGCCGTCGCGGAGGAGCTGGACGGTAAAAACGGTTTTGAAGCCTACGCGAAATGGTGGAACGGCGCCTTTGAATTTAACTGCGAAAACCCCATGGAGCAGCTGAAACTGTACGGCGCCCTCAGCATCAAGCGGACCCTGGCGGACGATGAGATCGACTACGTCTTCTCCCTGCTGGCGGATGAAAAACATTGCGGCCACTTCAACCAGTATGAAGTTCCCAAAAATTTCTGGACGGACGTCCTGAAGCACGACGAAGAGATCCGGAAAGACCGGCCTGCGCTGTATGACAAGCTGACAGTCATTAGAACCTTCAAGGAACAGGGCAGGTTTTAATGTGGTTTTACGATAACAGCATCTCCCTGCCTTCATATAAACCCTCACTGCTTTCGTCCTGCTATGACATAAAATTGTACTATTTCCGACATAGTTCTGTGCGATTTTTACGTTATAGTATAGACAACAAAAGAGAAAGGTAGGTAGTTGATATGAAAAAAATGCTGACAGGAATCATGGCTGTTGTAGTCCTGACTGGTATCATGGGTTTGTCCAGCGTAGAGGCTGCCCCAAAACCGAAAGACCCGCCACCGGCACCGGTCAAAGTTGAACATCACAAACCGCTGCATGAATTCAAACACCATCATGATTACGTTCTTGTAAGGGAACACAAATGGCTTGACCATCGTGGCCACAGGCACCTGGATAGGATCTGGCGTGACCATCACGGCCACCGGCATGTAGAACACGTCTTCTAAACCAACAACCGGCTAAGCCGAAGCTTTCTTTGGATTAGCCGTATTTTTGGGGCTTTAGTGCCAATCAAAACCACCCGTTGAACGGGTGGTTTGCTCAGGCATATAAGGGCCTCTTCCCTGTGGTCGCCCCCTTAAGGGGGCACCGAAACAGCCCGACAATCACACTCTTGTTACTGGCAGCCCCCTACTTGGGGCTCTTTTATGCCTTATTTCTCCGGCTCACCCGTAAACGGGTCAAACAATTCTTTCATGCTTATCTGATCGTTGCTTATATCTTCTTGTAACTGATTGCGTATGTACTCCCGTATCGCCGTC
>JAFZIG010000168.1 GCA_017554485.1 Acidaminococcaceae bacterium
CTCCGCCCGATACCAAAATTACTGTAACACTTAACGCTATTTTAAGCAAGATTAAAAGTTAACGCCTCGCTGTTTGCAAGTGTAATTTCCACTTTACTTTTGATGCTTTTTAGAGTGGAAATAAACTTTTCACTTCAGCTTAAATTTGAAACAAAACACAACGGCAGGTAAGGCATAAGCAAAATGTATTCGCTTTATATTTCCCTGCCAAGAAGATCTGTCAGATAATGTATAGTTCTTTGGGCAGCGCCGCGATTCTCCCGGATGATCTGAATGGAAGCGTCCCCCATTTTTTTACGCAGGACATCGTCCCCGGCAATTTCCAAAAAAGCTTCTGTGAGACCGTCTGCATCGGATACCCTGCGGCAAGCGCCCGCTCTGCTTAACAGGGAATAGGAATCTTTAAAATCTTCCATGCTGGGTCCCACCAGAATGGGTTTGGCATGAGCTGCTGGCTCCAGTACATTGTGACCGCCGTAGTGCACAAGGCTGCCGCCAACGAACACAATATCCCCTACAGCATAGATGCGGCCCAGTTCACCAATGGTATCCAGCAGAAGGACTGGAAACTCAGGCCGTCGCCCTTCTATCTCCTTCAACTTGGAACGGCAGGCCATCGCATAGCCAAATTTGGCATTCACCTTTTTAATCTCTTCAATCCGATTCAGCTTACGGGGAGCAATAATCAGGCGGGCATGGGGATATTTTTTGCGCAGGGCGGTAAAGGAAACCAGTACGGCTTCCTCTTCCGAACGATGGGTAGAACCTGCCACAATGATGGGAAAGGCATCTTCCCCCAGCCCCAGTTCGGTTTTATAGGCTGCCAGATCTTCCGCGGTAACCTCTGCATAGGTCTGATCAAATTTCGTGTTACCGGTAACAACGATTTTCCCGGGATCCGCACCCAGTTGGGCAATATATTTGGCGTCTATGCTGGACTGCATACAGAAGAGGTTTACGGTATCCAGCATATCACGCAAAAAACCGGACAGATACCGGTAACTTTTAGCGGATTTCTCCGAGATACGGCCATTCATCATCATCGCGGGGATATTCTGCTCCCGGATGGCTCGCAGAAAGTTGGGCCATAATTCCGTTTCCACCATAATAAAGATGCCCGGACGGATGCGACGCACCATGGTTGACGCCACCAACGGCAGATCCATGGGATAATTGATAATGGCGTCTGCTTCCGGCATAATCTGCCTGGCCATATCATAACCGCCTACAGTAACGGCGGAAACCAGCACTTTTTTCTCCGGCATAATGTTTTTGATTTCTTTTACCAGAGGACTGAGGGCAACCATTTCACCAACCGAAGCGCCGTGAAGCCAGATACAGCCAGTGCCTGCCACAGGCTCGATTTCTTCCCTGTGAACCAGCCCCATAGCTTGACGGAAGCGATGTCCAAACCCTTTTTCCACAACCAGCCGGTACAGGAAGTAGGGAAGCACCAGCAGAATAAATAAAAACGTAACTAAAATATTGTAAAAGATATACATGAGTTATGATCAGCTCTCTTCCTTGTTACGATATTGTGTCCGACACAGACGGGCGCTCACCCGTGCCTATCTGTTACTTACTCCACATTTTATCATTGCGTATTTAACTTAGCAACAGGATAATCAAAAAAGGGCGAACCCCATGCGCACACGCGGCACATAGTTTTCTCCCTTGCTATACGCTATTATACAGAAAACAGAATAAAAATTCAAGTAAAAAAATAAAAATTATGAACTTGCGACTAATGCGACTAAAATGACACCTTATTCCGAATTGCATTACTTCCCTGCCAAATATTCCAAGGCCAGTAAATAACCCTGCAATCCCAAACCGCAGATCTGTCCGGTACAGCCTGCCGTCGTAACGCAATGATGGCGGAATTCTTCCCGCTGATGAATATTGCTGATGTGCACTTCCACCGCAGGGATATTCACAGACTTCAGCGCATCTAAAACCGCCACGCTGTAATGGGTATAAGCTCCGGGGTTAATGACTATGCCATCCTTTGCCCCGTAACACTGCTGAATCCAATCCACCAGTTGCCCCTCAGAATTACTCTGTTTAATTTCCACTTCAATCTGCAGTTCTTCTGCTTTGTTGCAAATCATCCTGCAAAGATCTTCATAGGTTGCTGTCCCGTACACACCTGTTTCCCGAATGCCGAGCATATTGATGTTGGGACCGTTCAGCACTAAAATTTTCTTCATACTTACACTTCCTTCATCATTTATTATTCCGCTGCCCTTGCTGCTTCCGCCAACTGCAGCAGCACTTCTTTCATTTCACCTTTGTTAACCACTGTGATATCCGCTGCTTTGCGGTAGAGCGTTTCCCGTTGGGCATATAAATCGTAGATGCGCTGCCGCCCTGCCGCTAACAGCGGTCTTGTATCCGTATCCACATCACCGGCGATATCTTCGGGCGAACGGTCTAAAAAGACAATCAGCCCGTTTTCTTTCAGGCAGGTTATGTTTTCTTCCCGCAACACCACGCCGCCGCCCATGGCCAGCACTTTATTTTCCAGTCTGGCCAGGCGCCTGACGGTTTTCGTTTCCTGCTCCCGGAAATGGTCTTCGCTCACCGCAAACAGTTCCGGGATGGTTTTGCCCGCATCCTTTTCAATTTCCGGATCGGCATCGATAAAATCCCTGTTCAGAATTTCCGCCAGATATCGCCCCAGGGTCGTTTTACCGCTGCCCGGCATCCCGATCAGCACAATATTTTTCATAACAGTTTCGCGATCTTTTCCGTCACATCCGCAATCAGCCCGGCGTCCAGCTTGCGCTCCAGCCAGATTTCATCCGCTGCCACTGCCTGGGCCACCAGCATAAACAGACCGTTGACCGCCGGTTTTCCCTGCTGCCGCGCCAGCTTCATGAACTGTGTCTCTGCAGGATTATAGATAATATCTGCTGCCGCGGCAAAGTGTTCCATTACCGCGCTGTCCACGGGTGAAGCATCCACCTTTGGAAACATCCCCACGGGTGTACAGTTGATCAGCAGGTCGCCACTCATTGTTTTCAGATCATCATAGTCTTTAACCGTGTAACGCGCCCGGAGATCTGCCGGGGCGTTTTCCATTGCCCGGGAAATCACAGTGATGCGTTTTGCCTGCATGTCTGTGACGCACTGCAGGATTGCCCGGCTGGCGCCGCCGGTTCCCAGCACGCAGACTTCTTTTCCCTGCGGAACCAGCCCGTTGTGCTCCAGCAGGCGGGCAAAACCGAAATAATCGGTATTAAAGCCTTCCGCCAGCCCATCTTTAAACAAAACCGTATTTACCGCGCCGATGGCCCCGGCCTCCGGGGCGATCCGGTCCAGGCTTTCCATCACCGCGACCTTGTGGGGGATCGTTACGTTCAGTCCCCGGTGTGTTCTTTGCAGCTCTTTCACCATTTCCGCCAGCATATCGCCGGGCACTTCAATCAGTTCATACGTTGCATCTATGCCCAGCTGCCAGAACACTTCCTGATGGATCTGCGGGGACAGGCTGTGCCCCAGCTTTGCGCCTAACAATCCGAATTTCATGGTCATGATTTATTACTGCTTTTCTTTTAAGTCAAAATAGTAATTGCTTACCTTACAGACAATCCGGACTTTCCGGATCTTTACTTATTATTTCCTGTCAGCCACATAGTTTCCCAGGATCTTGCAGTAGGCGCTGTACTCCGCCACGTCCTGCAGGCCCTGCCGCACATTGGGATCCGCTAAATTGCCCGTCAGGTCAATGTGGAAAAAATACTCCCAGGAACGTCCTTCCATGGGACGGGATTCCAGGTTCAGCATGTTCAGGCCGCCTTTGTAAAAATGCTGCAGCACTTTATACAGGGAGCCCGGTTCATGCTGCGTAGCGATGACCACCGTGATCTTATCAGCGTCCGGCCGGTGCTCCGGCTGGTCGGCAATGATAATGAACCGGGTATGGTTGGCTACATTGAAATTGATGTTCTCCGCCAGAATATCCAGCCCATATAATTTGGCCGCCTGACGGGACGCCACCGCGCCTTTCGCCGGGTCTTTGCTTTCGCTGACCATCTGGGCGCTGCGGGCCGTATTGAAAAACGGGATCAATTCGATTGCGGGATGCTTCTTGAAAAAATCCCGGCTCTGTTCCAGTCCCTGGGGATGGGAATAGACCTGTTTCAGGCCTTCTATTGTAGCGCCGGGAAGGCCCAGCAGGTTCTGGTCCACTTTGATGATTTTTTCCCCGACGATGTGGCAGTCATACTTACGTATCAGGTCATACACTTCCGTGATGCCGCCGGTAGAAGAGTTCTCAATGGGCAGTACACCGTATTTGATTTCGTGATTCTTAACGGCCACCACCACATCTTCAAAATGCACAAAATTCATTTCCACCTTGGCTCTGTTTGCGAAGTAGTCTTCCAGAGCCTGATGGCTGAAAGAACCCCTGACCCCCTGATAGCCCACGCGAATCGGGTCGGCATTTTGCTCTTTTTCCCGGATATTGGCAGCTAAAATGTCAATCTGCAGGTTACGGCTGGTCTCCATAATCTTTTCCATGATCTGTTTCATGTGGGGAGCATAGGCAGGGTTTTTCAGCTGTGCCACTACTTTGGCAATGACCTGGTCTTCCCGTTCCCGGTCCAGCACCTGCAGATTACGGGCATCCTTGTAAGCCGCTACTTCCTGTACCACATCCATCCGTTTTTCCAGCGTATCTGTCAGGATCGTGTCCAGCCTGTCAATCTCCTGACGCAGTTTTGTTAAATCCGGTTCCGCCACGTTCTTCCACCCTTTCATTCCGACAACATATCCAGCAAGACCCACGCTGTAACCGCTTCAATTACCGGAACAGCCCGTGGGACGATGCAGGGGTCGTGCCTGCCTTTTATTTCCAAAATCGTGTTTTTACCTTCCGTCACATTTACCGTCTGCTGCGGCCTGCCGATAGACGGCGTGGGCTTGATTGCCACCCGGAACAGGACAGGCATCCCATTCGTGATGCCGCCGGTAATTCCACCGTTGTTGTTGCGTGCGGTCTTTACCTTATCTCCGTCAAACATCATAGGGTCGTTGGCTTCGCTGCCTTTCAGCGCGGCCACGGCAAAACCCGCGCCGAATTCTATGCCTTTCACCGCAGGAACGGAAAACAGCGCATGGCTCAGACGGCTTTCCAGAGAATCAAAAAACGGATCACCGATTCCCGGCGGCATGCCGGTTGCCATCACTTCAATAATGCCGCCGACGCTGTCCTGCTGTTCTTTGGCAGAAAGTATTTCCGCTTCCATCAGCGGCGCTTTGCCTGCATCCAGCACAGGCAGGGTATGTTTTCGCAATTCCTGCAGGCATTCCGCCGTTTCACCCAGGGGATTGAACAGGCCATCCGTTATCTGCCCGATACGGGCAACATGCGCGCCTACCGTAATCCCCTTTTGCGCGAGAACGCTTTTGGCCACGGCGCCGGTAAATACCAGAGGCGCTGTAAGCCTTCCGGAAAAATGCCCGCCACCCCGGTAATCGTTAAAACCTTTATACCGGATCTTACCGGCATAATCCGCATGGCCGGGACGCATCACATCCTTCAGCAGGCTGTAATCCTTCGAATGCTGGTCGCTGTTAGGTATCAGCACACACAGGGGTGTTCCCGTCGCCTTGCCTTCAAACACACCGCTTTCAATAATGTAAGCGTCTTTTTCCTGACGCCGGGTGCTCATCCGGTTCTGCCCCGGTGCGCGCCGCGCCATTTCTTCTTTTATAAATTCTTCGTCGATCGGCGTTCCCGGCGGCAGTCCGTCCAGCACAAGGCCAATCCCTTTCCCATGGGACTCGCCGAATATCGTCATACGTAAATTCCGTCCAAAGGTTGCGCCCATCTGCCTCACCTCATATTACCAGTTAAATCATTTAATTCTGTTAATAGTATCTCATGCATTTGACAACATTTCAACAGAATTATTATATAAATCAATTGCCAGCTTCCGCTTTGCCGCCAACCGATGCATAATCGTTCCAAAATTCCGGATAGGATTTACTGACGCTTTCGCCGCCGGTCAGGGTAACAGGCTCTTTACAGGCCAGCGCGGCGACGGCCATGCTCATGGCGATCCGGTGATCATTCCAGGCATCCACGGCTGCGCCGCCGGTCAGGCCCTCCGGTTTTCCTTTGATGATTAGTCCCTCCGGTTCTTCCGTAATGTCTGCCCCCAGCTTTATCAGTTCAGAATGCATGGCGGCCAGACGGTCGCATTCTTTGATCCGCAGGCGCCCCGCGTTGACGATATGGGTCGTTCCCTCCGCCAATGCCGCCGCTGCCGATAAGACCGGCACCAGGTCCGGACAGTCCGCCGCGTCGATTTCACAGCCATGCAGACGGGACGGCATAACAGTACAAGTATCATCCTGCATTGTTATATCCGCACCCATAGCACGTAATATTTTCAGAATTGCTATGTCCCCCTGCAGGGAAGCTTCGCTCAAACCGCAGCAGCTTAAGCCCTCCCGGCTGCCAATAGCGCCTGCTACCAGCCAAAATGCCGCCTGGGACCAGTCTCCTTCCACCTGCACCCGCTCTGACGGAGCACAATATGTCTGTCTTCCGGGTATTTCATAATGTAGCGGATCCGTACGCTTTATGTCAATTCCAAACATGCGCAGACTTTCCAGTGTCAGCTCAATATAGCTGGCGGATTCCAGCGGCGGCAGTATTTCCAGCGTGGAATCTCCTTCCAGTAACGGCAAAGCAAACAGCAAGCCGGAAATAAACTGGGAACTGACATCCCCCGGCAGCACATAATCATCCGGCTTCAATCTGCCGGCCACCGTCAGCGGGAGCTGCCCGTTTGCGGCGGTGCGGTAGCGCAGCTCCTGCCTGGTAAAAATATCATAATACGGCTGCAGCGGCCGCGAAACCAGCTTCCCGTGCCCTGCAAAGGTAAACGGCACGTTGCACAGGGCTCCCAACGGAATAAAAAACCGCAAAGTCGAACCGGATTCCCCGCAGTCTGCCGTAACAGGATCTGACGGAAATCTGTGATTCCAGCTATACCGGAACGCAGTCCGTCCCCTATGCAGGGAAGGTACCGGCTTTACGTCAACGCCCAGTCCTGCCAGGCAGCGGTTCGTCGCTTCAATATCCCTGGAAATCGCAATGTTATCTACTATACAGTTATTGCCGGCAAGGCCCGCACAGATACACATGCGGTGCCCCATGCTTTTGGAAGAAGGAACCAGCACATCCCCCTCCACGAAAGCCGGTGTAATCTGATATGTTGTCATTACAGTCATTCCCCTTTTATTTCCCCGGCAAAAAATCCGGCAAATTGCTAAAGGCAACTTTTTGCAAAAAGCTGTCTCCGATTTTTTTCAGCAGGATTAACGTCAGGCTGGAGCCTCTCTTTTTTTTGTCCAGCGCAATAGCCCGCAGGAAGTCATCCTGCCGCATCTTTACATTGACAGGCAGCTGAAACTTTTGCAGCAGCGCGGCAATCCTGTCGGCTGTACCGTATTCTGTCAACCCCAGCTTCTCAGACTGCCGCGTCAACAGTACCATACCGATACTCACGCCTTCCCCGTGGCTGTATCGATCAAAATGGAACGTCTTTTCTACGGCATGGCCCAACGTGTGGCCAAAGTTTAACAGCATCCGTTCCCCGTTATCAAATTCGTCCTGTTCTACGATACGGGCTTTGATATTGCAGCAGGTTTCAATGATTTCGTCTGCGCGGTTCAGCAGTTCGGCATCGTTTTGAATATTCTCAAGTGTTACAAACAAATCCCTGTCCCGGATACAGCCGTATTTGATCACTTCCGCCAGTCCGTCATGCAGATAACGCACCGGCAGCGTCTTTAACAGATCTGGATCTATATATACAGCTTTAGGCTGGTAAAAAGCGCCTACCAGGTTTTTCCCGCTGGGCAGGTCAACAGCAACTTTACCGCCCACGCTGCTGTCTACCGTGGCCAGCAGTGAAGAGGGAATCTGGATGAATGCCACGCCCCGTAAAAATGTAGCCGCCGCCAGGCCCCCCATATCCCCGGTCACGCCGCCCCCCAACGCGATGACCGCGTCACTGCGGGTCAGGCCGGCTTCTGCCAGCCCGTCATACAGGGTTCCCAGCGTTTGCAGGTTTTTGCTTTCTTCCCCGGCCTTAAACGTCAGCACCGTTACCGCAATGCCTTCTTTTTCCAGGGACTTCTTCAGAACGGAAGCATACAACGGTCCTACATTACTGTCAGTGATAACAGCTGCTTTTTCCGCCTTGGGCAGAAGCGTTTTGATTTTTCTCCCGAGACGGGGCAGCAGTCCCCGTTCAATTTCAATTTCGTAACTTTTGAGTCCTAAATCCACATGAACGTTCCGCATGGTTATTCCTCAACTCAATCCTGCATATCATTTCCCTGAGAATTCTCAAACATCTTACGGTCAGTACAGCATCCTTCTCCTGGGCCCGGCTTCCTGCATGATTTCTTTCAACGCATCCCTGTCTTTTTCCACAATGGCTTTCTTCCAACGCTCCAGCTGGTTCTGGTAATTCTCGATTTCCGCGATTACGTTGTCCCGGTTGGCAAGGAACAGATCGCTCCACAATTCCGGGTTGATATCCGCCACACGGGTGGCGTCCCGGAATCCGCCGGCGATAAAGTACTGTGTGTTTTCATTATAGGAAGCGCTGTTCACCAGCGCCACCGCCGTGATGTGGGGCAGGTCGCTGGTATAGGCAATGATCTTGTCGTGGTCTTCCATGGACACCTTAACGGAACGGGCACAGCCAAGAGCTTTTGCAAACTCTTCCAGCCACCGGACAGCTTCCGGTGAATTCTTCTCTGTAGGCACGATAATATAATTGGAATTGTTGAAAATCGCAGCGTCCGACATTCCCAGACCGCTGCCCTGACGCCCCGCCATGGGGTGACCGGATATAAACTCACAGCCTGCCGGCAGCAGCTCCTGGATTTCCAGAGGCATCGTCCCCTTAACGCCGGTAGCGTCTGTCATCAGCATGCCTTCCCTGAAATTCCGCACGTTGTTCCGGACAAAACTCATTACAGCTTCCGGATAGACACTGCAGATAATCACATCCGCCTCTTTCAGACTGCTGCCGTCCGCTTCCACCACTTCATCGATCATATTGGCGTTCAGGCAGGCACGGGCAATGCCGTGGCTGATGTCCATGCCCAGAATCTTCCTGACCTTCAGATTACGCAGGGCTTTTGCATAGGAACCGCCGATGAGCCCCAGACCGACTATGGCAAAGGTCAGCTCCCGCAAGGTTTTTTTCTGATATTTTTTACCCATACCGTTCCTCTTCCCTTTGAGACAGTTCGAAATCTCCAAATCTTGTCCCTAATACACACTTCGTATAAAAACAGCCAGCTTATGTGTAATTAATATTATATCACTCAAAAGTTCTCTTATGAATCATAAATCCCGTCCGATGATGCGGGCAATTCCTTTCAGTTCTCCCATCAGCTCTGCAAAGCGTTCCGGCTTCAATGACTGGGCCCCGTCGCACAGCGCTTTTTCCGGATCGTTATGTACTTCGATGATCAGCCCGTCCGCCCCGACAGCGACTGCCGCCTTGGCCAGGGCGGGAACCATCCACCACAGTCCCGCCGCATGGCTGGGATCCACGATGACCGGCAGATGGCTCAGTTTTTTGGCTGCGCAGACAGCGCTCAGATCCAGCGTATTACGGGTATATGTTTCATATGTACGGATGCCCCGCTCGCAGAGGATGACATTGGTATTGCCTTCCGCCATGATGTATTCCGCGCTCATGATCCATTCCTGTACCGTTGCTGCCAGGCCGCGTTTCAATAAAATTGGTTTGTTTGTCTTCCCCAGTTCTTTTAGCAGGGAATAATTCTGCATATTGCGGGCGCCTACCTGGATTAGGTCCACATCTTCCACGAAACGGTCCAAAACGTCGGCGCTCATGATTTCCGTAACGATTGGCAATCCGGTTTCCGCCTTTGCTTCTTTCAGCAGTTCCAGCCCAGGCATTCCCATACCCTGGAAAGAATACGGCGAAGTACGCGGCTTGAACGCGCCGCCCCGCATCAGGTGCGCCCCTGCCATCTTCACGGATTTTGCCACACCGATAATCTGCTCTCTCGTTTCCACGCTGCAGGGGCCTGCGATGACCTGCATCTGCCTGTCGCCGATCTTCACGCCGCCCACATCAACAACAGTATCATCCGGATGAAAAACGCGGTTTGCCCGTTTGAAGGGTTCCTGAACCCGCATAACCTTTTCGATCCAGTTATTGACCATAATGTCATGGGGATTCAGGGTGCTGGTATCGCCCACAACACCCAGAATCGCATTCTGATTACCGGTGCTCAGGTCAATCTTATAACCCTTGGCTTCCAGGCCGGCAATAATCTTATTTCTTTCTTCCACAGGGGCATTGGGTTTCATTACGATAATCATGGTGAACGCACTCTCCTTATTTTATATATGAGTTTTAATAAAACGCTTTGACAATGGAAGCATCTACATGCTTACGGATAAAGGCACTCGCGCTTCCAAATGATGCGACGACCAATGTTTCAGGGTTGACAGACTAAACAAAAAAGCGGGCTCGTAAAAGAGCCCGCCTGTTTCCGGTTGGCAGCCGTGGAATCATCCCCGGCTTTTTTCTGTTTACGATTCTATGCTTTCTTCTGTTTTTCCCATGCAAACCGGCCATAGTCGTAATAATAGCTATAGCTAAAGGGGAAAACATGTTCAGCTGCAAACATAGAAGTCGTATTCATCGTCGCACCTACATAGTAACAACTGTTTACCACAGCCATTATAATATAGTAACAGTGTAAACCTATTTAATAATCCAGTCAAGCAGCACTTGTGTAAGCAATGTTACAACTTTGTAAGACTAAATGATATAGGTCGGGGAAAAGCTGTAAACGTTACGGTTCTACCTATCTACAGGCAGACCGCTCACATAATAGGTGTACATGACGAAATTTGCTAAAGCATCTTCATACTCATACTGTGGGTAAGGTTCGTCTATTTTATCCACAAACTGCATTTCCCGGCTGAAATAATAAGCCTTGTCTCCAAAAAAGCCCAAAGCGCAGTCCGGTTCCGAATACTGCTGCAGCAGATTCCTTCCAAAAAAGCGTTCCGGCGGTCGGATGCCCTGCAGGCACAAAAGGGTAGGCGCAATATCAATCTGGGAACTGTAAGCGCTGTTATCCAGGTTTTCCAGAGGCGCCAGGTTTTTGGATACAAAAATCAGGGGAATTGGTGCGATATTGAGCCGATCTTTTTCATTTTTTACAAGCTGCATATATTCCCCTCCGGAATGGGGATTGTGGTCACTGGTAATGATAAACAGAGTCCGGTCATCCATAAGCCCCGCTTCTTCCGTTGCTTTAAAAAAGTCCCGCAGTGTACAGTCCACCCAGTACATGCCGTGAATCGTCACGATCTGATTGTCCCGGAAAGTCTCCGGCGTATCAGCCCACCTGGTTGCGTAATAGGGGTAGGGCTGGTGCATATCTAATGTCTTGGTCACATAGAAATACTTCTGCCCTTTCAGCTTCTTCAACTGTTCCAGGGTCCGCCGGTACATCTCGTCATTATGGAAGCCCCAGCCGGAAGCACCGGCATAGCCTGCTTTTTCCAAATCTTCCCTGGCTTCGTAATGAGCCATGCCAAACTGTTCGGTATACTGCCGGAACTCATGGTTATAATAGCGGCTGGACGCGCTCTGGAAGTAACCGTCATATCCATTCGCCTGCATGCTTCGGAAAAGGGAAGGTTTATCATTACCATCCACATCCCCGTCAAACAGTAACTGGGAACGGAAAAGCGCGTTCAGGCCTTCCGTGGTCGGCACGGCAGAGGCATAATAATTGTCAATACGCGGATATCTCTTTAACAGGGAATCAAGATACGGGGTAGCTTCTGCCGGAATAAATTTATTATAGAAATGAATATAATCCCGGTGTACCGATTCCAGCACCAGCATTACGATGCGGTCATAGGCCGGAGCCGGTAACGGACGGGAAGTCTGCTTCCGCATGACCCCCAGTTTGTACATCCATTCTTTGTCTTTTTCCGTCAGTTCCTTTTTCTTGTGCTGGGCGGTACTTATCACTTCTTCTTTGTTGAATATTGCTTTGCTGACAACATTCAAAGCAATGGGGGTCACCAGCATATCCCTGTATTCCCGGCGGCTCTTTTCCACCTGCTCCTCGCTCCATAAGCCGGCTTCGTGCAAGGCATATAAGCCCAGCTGGCTGCCAAAGTAATACAGCAGGTTAAAGAGGACCGTACAACCCAGGACCGCAGCCAACTTCCATGCTGCCTTTGATTTTTTCTGTTCCGGCACCGGAACCCGAAACAGCAGGATGATCGCCAGAAGGCAGCCGGCAATTTTCAGAAGCTGTATTTTGGAAAATGAAGATATGACTCCTTCAATAGCGTAAACATTAAAATTACGGAAAAACACTGCCTGCACATGCATGGAAGTCTGCCAGAAATAGATAATATCCATCAGTGTCAGCAGGGCACAGAAAAAGTACACAACAAAAAACAATAACCTTCTGCCCTTTGACGGGTTCCGGTAATACCAAAGGGCAACCAGAACAACAGGCAGGATATTATTCACCAGACCTGCCAGGATTCCCAGCACAGTTAAAAAATAGGGATCCAGGGCCAGGTTATTATGCATGTAACAGGCAAAACCAAGATAGGCAGCACCTAAAACAATTGCAGGAAAATACATCTGCAGCAGACTGGGAATCCGTTTCCGGCACAAAAAAGACAGGTACCCTACAGCGAGAATCACTGCATCCCTCAATAACACGTTAATCAGCGTTTCCCAATAATCACTCTCAGGAAACGGAGTGATTCCCGCAAAAAGCATGCGGGCATGCTCTTCCTCCCAAAAGTAAATGGCGCCTGCAATTATAACAAAAAACAGCAGAACGCCAATTCGATTTTGATCTTGTTTCCAATCCATACGGATACCTGCCTGAAATCAGTTTAATACAAAAATAAAACGCAAAAGCCCGGTCCGCAGTTACAAAACACTAACATGTTTATCTGTCTGTAAGCCAAAAGATAAGCCTGTTTCGCTTTACGGAATAAATAAAAGAGGTTCTTCCATAATATCCAGCTTTAACGGTGTAGCCGCCACCACGTCCCCGTCCAGTTCCACAGGGAATTCTTCCATGATGTTCACTGACTCGACCTCAATTTTCTTGGCCCGGCGGCAAAGGATCCCTTTATCCAGATTTAAACTCTCTAATGCAATCAGAGAAGCATATTTCAGGATGTCTGCCCTCTTATTGCCGGGGAAAACTGCCACATGAAGAAAAGGTGAAGACAGGGAGGCCTCTGGAAACAGGTTGTACCTGCCGGCATAGTACCGGCTTTTTCCTACTATTAAGGAGGAACCGGAATGCCATTTCTGCTCGTCTTCAAAACGTACCCGGAATGCATAACGCCAGTCACTGAAAACCAGTTCCCTGCGGATAAGCTGCGTGCCTTGCAGCACATACGCAAATTTATTCAGCAATCTCTTTTGCGCTGCACCCACATTATCTACTACAAGGGAGTCAAAACCTACACTGGCTACAGTAAGAAAAAGGTTTCCATTAGCCCGGGCCGTATAAAACGGATACACATGTCCTTTTAAAGCACGGTATACCCAGCGTATCGGTTCATTACGCAAAGACATCTCTTTGGCAATCAGATTTACTGTACCGGCCGGGAACACACTGATATACGGACGATAATCCAGCCGCAACATATCTTCTACAAAAGCGCGGATCGTTCCGTCACCTCCGGCAATGATTACCCAGTCACATTTTTCATCGGCTGCCCTTTTTGCCAGTTCCGGCATCTGCTCAAAATACCGGACATCCAGTAGTTTTATTTCCGCATCCAACTCCTGCTTCAGCAGTTTATACACCTCATTGATACGGGACATCATGCTGGCAAAGAACTGCCTGCCCGAATACCGGTTATAAAGGATAAAGACTTTTTTAAACTGTCTTACATCTATCTGATCCAGCGGCTGCATCCGCAGTCCTCCCTACACTCCGGCTGGTTATCCGTTTTATCAGTTCCTCTGTGGAATATCCTGCTTCAACGTCAATCTTTTCTACTTTTCCTGCGTAGTCATGCCCCGCCACCTGCTCAAGACGATACTTTCCACTAACCACTAAAATATCCGGACGAATCGTTTTAATCAGTTTAGCCGGTGTATCTTCATGGAAGATGACCACTGCATCCACACAGGCAAGGGAAGCCAGGACCCTGGCCCGGTCTAACTCATGGATTACAGGCCAAGGTTCCCCCCTCAGATGCCGCACTGAATCATCGGAGTTCAGGCCCACAATCAAACGCCTGCCCAATTTGGCCGCTTTTTCCAGATAGGAAACATGCCCTACATGCAGAATATCGAAACATCCATTAGTGAAGACGATTTCTTCCCCACCCCTGTGCCAGATTTTTGCCAGATTTGCAATCTCTTTCCAGGAAAGAACCCGGAAGCCATATCCCAGCTTTCGTTCTTCGTCAAGCAAATCCTGTAACAGTTCATCCCGATGCACCCGGTATGCACCTACCTTGCCCACCACAATACCAGCTGCCCGGTTCGCCATGTATATCGCTTCAGACAACGGTAATCCACCCGCAACCGCTGCTATTAATGCCGCAGCCGCCGTATCCCCGGCTCCGGAAACATCAAACACCTCCAGAGGAGAAGCCGGACTGTGGATCACTGTCCTCTTTTCGCCAACCAGCGTCATCCCTTTTTCACTTCGGGTCACTACTACGTTTTTAATCCGGTAACGTTCCCTCGCCATCTGTGCGATCTGCAATACCGGCCCGTCCTCATTGGAAACCGTCTGGCCTGCCGCCTCCCACAAATCTTTTAAGCTTGGCATAATAAATGTACAGCCTTCATACTTCTCCCAGTGGGGACCCTTAGGGTCTACCAGTACCGGAATATGGTGTGCATCCGCCATGCGAATCACCCACTGGCAGAATGACTCAGAGCATACGCCTTTGGCATAATCCGATACGGCAATGCCGTCCAGCCCTTTTTCCATTAACTCCAGCAGCCACTGTTTGATATGGTCCGCCTCTTCCGGATATAAGCCACCCACTTCTTCAAAGTCCAGCCGCAACATCTGCTGATGAGATCCTAAAATGCGCATCTTGGTAATGGTAGAACGGTAACGGGACTTCACCAGACCGCTGAAATCAATGTCATCTTTGGCAAGTAATTCTTCCAGGATTTTACGATTATCGTCATCTCCCGTGATGCCGCCCACATAGACGCAGCAGCCCAGATTTGCCAGATTGGCGGCTACGTTCGCCGCACCACCCGGCACTGATCTGACTTTTTTGACATGATTCACAGGCACCGGCGCTTCCTGGGAAATGCGCTTAACCTCTCCGTAAAAGTATCTGTCTACCATTACATCGCCGATAACGGCAATACGCAGGTTCTGCAGTTTTTCCGCTACAAAAGTCGTACATTTCATGTCACTCATGATCCACCAGCTTATTTACCAATTCAACATATCAAACATTACTGTCACTTCGCTATCATGGTTATAATGCTTTTTCTGATACGAAACCGATAACACTTCGCAGCAGAAACGATGCGAAAGAGTCAACGTGGTAGTGTAGTTTCCGTGCGTACGTCCGTTATCTAAATTGTAACGATTTACAAGAGTAACTGTATTCAGTTTATCAGGTCGCCAGGAAACACCATAATTCAGCTCTTTCGTAAAGCTCGGCTGGCTTAAGCTAAAGAGATAATCGGTTCTGTGTTCATAATGATATGTGCCCCAGATATTCCACTTATTCGAAAAACGATACCCTAATGTACCATGATAAATATTGGTATGTAAGCTGTTGCCATATCTGCGGGTTGTTGCATTATCCAAGCTTTCATGAATCCACTTATGGCCCAGCATTAAATCCAGATAGAGCTTTTTCCCGCCTAACGGATAAATCCTGTCATGGCGAAGCCGGACAACGCCTTCTGTACGCCAGCTTTCCCAGTTGCGGTCATTATATTTCCATAAGCCATGTGTTAAACTGGCGTCATAGGTCAACGGTATCCCCTTGGCAATACGGTGCGGCTTCACAAAAAGACCCCAGTCCACTTTCTTATGCAGCCATCTGCCTTCATCAAGCCGGTCATCATCCGAATCATAAACGTAGCCGCTGTTAAGCCGTACATAAAAATCCCTTTCATCATGACTGATACCGTAAAACGGCTTGTATTTGGATTTTGTATAGTAAATCTGCTTCATATAAAATGTCGTCGGATTTTTCAAAAGCGGGTTCCCAAGCGGCCGTTGATAATCTACAGAAACATACCAGCCCTTTTTTTCATCCCAGCCTATATGCGGACTGATCTGGTTTCCTTTCTTATTAAGATCATTAACCCATACATCCCTTGAGTAGACATGCTTTCCTTTAACAAACACCTGTACTCCTCTGGCAATAATACGGTCATTGGGAATAATAGTAATGGTCTTTGCTTTGACAGCAAGACAGGGCGAGTGCTTTACAGCCGGGCACCTTGTCGTCATACCGCCCTGATCCATGATCATCATGCCATGCTCTATCAGTCCGTGAGGCGCTTCATAATAATCATATTTGTTGCTTCCTTGTTTTGATCGGGAAGCGCCTTGTATACGAAGAAGCTCTCCTGTCTCCTTGTTGAAATTGTAATGGGCCCAACGGGTATGTACGGTATTCGTCGGTTCACGTAACGTCCCGCCTTCTAAAAGCCATATATCTCCTGTTTTTGCATTACCTACTGCTTTTGTAGAATATACCTGGGTCAACCCCTGCACTAATTTCACATTTCCTTCAATAATAAAGTCTCCGCTTTCACTGGCATATTGCGCATCATCACCAGTTATAACCGACGGCAGCTTTTTAGCCTGTTTTTCCTGTTTTCCCTCTTTTTTCTCTTTTTCTGTTTGAGCCGCATTACCCGTTTCATCCGGAACCAGAGCAGATTCCCTGTTTACCGGAACCGGATCAGTTTTGTCTTTCTCCGGCTGCGATACCTTCCCCGTGAACGCTGCATTTGTCATGGAAGGAATCTGTTTACGCGCCTGATACTCACGTCCGGGATACTCTTTATTCTCATCAGGCTCAAAATTATCATCGGTCTCCGACAATACCTCTTCAGCCTGTTTTTCTGCTTTTCCCAATGCAATCTGTCTGGCAGCAGCTTTCTCTGATTCCTTTTTCTTTTCTGTTTCATTATTCGGAACCGTATTCTGTTCCGGAGCAACAATTGACTCCCTGCTGCCTTTCCGGCGGTCTGAAATCTCCTTACCGGAAGCAGCTCCCTGAATCAGCTGCCCGGCAGCCCTTGCAAACCTCTCACTTTCACTATCATTAGCAGTTTCAGCTTTTGGGTAATCGTTGACAACCGGACCATATATCTGGTCCGCCGGCGATGTATATTTATCATAGGAATTATATTCATCTGGCGTCCTGTCACCGTCAGCATAGACAGGCATGGCAAACACCATACTTGCCAACAATACAGAAGCCATCAACGTTCTTTTCATGGAGTCCTCCAGCAATCAATAAATATCCATTAGACATTATATCATAAAACCACAAAAAAAAATACCAGCGCAATGGATTACGCCGGTATTTCACACCTTATTTTTAAATTAGGAAATTCAGATAAAAGCAACTGTCTTTCTAAAATAATGCAACTTCTACAGACAGGCCGGTTCCAATTCCATCAGCTTTGTGATCCTGCGGCAGATGCCTCCTGGTATACGATCCCGCTGATCTTCTGGTCTTCCACCACCTGTACGTACGTAGCCGAACCCGCTTCGATCACCTTGGATTTGCCGGTAACAAATGCGCCGCCAACCGCGCCGATAGGCCCTAACACCACGATGCCGCCAATGGTAGCGCCGGCTGCGCCGATAGCCGTTTTAGCTTCCTGCTGCGCCAGTTTCCCAATGTAAATAGGAACCTTGGTGCCGTCAACCGCAAACACATGACTGAACTTCACATCAATACGGGCGTCCCGGCCAAAGCTGCGGGGCTGTACTACCTTAGAAACTTCACCTACACCGTCAGCGCCCTTTGACAATACCAGTACATCATTCACATACAGGTTATCTGCCACACGGAATTTGACCGGGTCACCAGGCTGTGCAGTCTTGCTGCTTAAGGGAGAGGTAAACTCGATTTTTACCAGGGAATCCTTTGGCAGAACCACCGCTTCTACGGGAACCTTACCGTCATTATATGTAGTTGCAACCAGACGGTCCAGACGCTGGTTCAGGGAACCGCTCTGAATCTGTCCGAAAAGAGTGTTCTCCAGCTCTTCAATCCTTGTCTTTGCAGGACCGGCAGTGATTTTTGCATTCAGGCGGCTGTCCGCACCGTTCAGCTTCTGTAAAAAGCTGCCGTTGCCGCCGTTTGTGCCACAGATATATTCATACGTACTCTGGATGCGGTCCAGAATATTGCGTCCGGTGTCCGGAGCTCCGTAAATGTCGTCCTCCAGGCTTTCCATGCGTTCCATCATGGAGCTGCTCTGATGGGTTCCGTACAGTGCGGTTTCTATGGCGTCCAGCTGCTCAGAAGCAACCGGCGCCGGGCCTTCCGCAAAAACAAAAGAGGTCAGTCCCAGACACAAAGCCAGGCCGACAATCAAAGATACAAGTTTTTTCATTTGTCATCCCTCCGAAAATCTTCTTCTGATACTATAAACAACTATAGATAGAGTTATCATAGTATTATTATAGCATATTTAGTGGAATGTCAACAAAAAAAATCGTAATTTTTAACTTTTTTTACAGAAAAAACAAAAACATGCCTCATTTTAAGAATTGACCGGGCAAAAAACTCAGGTCGTGCCTGCTGTCCGGCAGGCGCAAAGAAAAGAATATACATTAGCTGCCGCTGTTATCCAGGATCATAAACGCCTCTACATGCAGGGAGACATCTGCCTCCACCGAAATATGGCAGGACAGTTCCCGGTTCCAGTCTTTTAAAAGTTCCTGCTGTAGATACCCGGCTTCCAGGGGATGGGCCACCACTACTATATCTTTAGCGCTTCCCTGCTGCTTCAACAGCCCCCGGATGCGCCGCTTGATTTCCAGGGCAATGGCTTCCCTGGACTGCACCCGTCCGCTTCCGCTGCATACGGGGCAGTCAGCAAACAGCACGGCTTCCAGATTCTGCCGCGACTTCTTCCGGGTAATCTCCACCAGGTTCAGCGCCGTGATATCCTGTACCCGCGGCCGCATCTTATCCCCGGCAAACGACTCCTCCAGCACGGACAGTATTTCCTGCCGGTTCTCCTCGCTGTGCATATCAATGAAATCCACCACGATAATGCCTCCGATATCCCGAAGGCGCAGCTGGTGGGTAATCTCCCGGGCCGCCTGCCGGTTAATTTCCATAATGGTCTCTTCCAGACTGGTTTTGCCGCTATAGCTGCCGCTGTTCACATCAATTACGGTCATGGCCTCCGTGTGATCAATGACCAGATAACCGCCGCTGGGCAGTTCAACCCGCCGGTCCGCCAGGGAAGCCAGTGTGTCCCCCAGGCCAAAGCCGGAAAAGACGTCTTCCCCACTGTCCCACAGCCGAAGCTTCACATCTTCCGTCCCCTGCATCTCTGCCAGCAACGCCTGTATCCGCTGGAACACGTCACGGTTATCCACGATAACCTCTTGCACGTCTTTGGTAAAATAATCGCGCACCATGCGTACAGACAGGTCCAGTTCACGGTGCAGGAAAGCCGGGGCCTTTGCCCGTTTCGCCCGGGCCTCCACCACATTCCATTCCGCCACCAGACTGTTGATGTCTGCTTCCAGCACACCGGCCTCGACGCCTTCCGCTTCCGTACGTATTACAAGACCCATCCTGTCAGGTTTGCATGCTTCCGCAAGCTTGCGCAGCCGGGTCCGCTCCGCGTCATCGGTTATCTTCCGGGAAATACCAATCGAATCCGAGAACGGGAATAATACGGCATAGTGACCGGGGAACGTAATTTCCCGGCTGGCAGTGGGACCCTTTGTGCCTCTGGGGTCCTTGGTGATCTGGATCATCACGGAAGCACCTTCCGTCAGGTCCTTGGAATCACCCAAATACAAAAACGCATTCTGGTCCAGCCCGATATCAATAAAGGCAGCCTGTATCCCTTTCACCACATTACTGACGCGGCCCAAAAAGATACTTCCCACCAGATGGGCAGACATGGCCCGTTCTACCATAAATTCCTGTAATATTCCATTTTCCACCAGTCCCATCCGGACTTCCTCCGGGGTGCTGCTGACAATTATCTGCTGCGGCATCAGCCTGCCCTCCTTTCTTTCAGTCCCGACAGAGATTTTTCTGAACGCGATAGTTACACACAGTCAAATCGCATCATTCTGTTATTATTTTTACCCCTGCTCAAACAATGTATCCAGCATGGGCCACCTATTGCCCATCTCATCCACCCGGTACAAATCCAACCGTTCGATGTCCGCCTTTTCCACAGGCAGTTGCAATCCGTACTGTTCATTTAATGTATTGAGCAGATCCACCGCTTTCATGCTTCCGTTATGGGTGATGCGGCAATGGAAATGCAGTTCTGTTTCCTTTTCCCGCTGCACCGCCGACAGTTCGGATATATAAAACTTAACATCAATCCTCTTAACTTTTTCTTTTGTTTTGGGAGCCTGCTTTTCGAAGAACACAGCTTCCGCCTGATTGAACTGTTCTACGGCAGAAGCTGTCTCTCCGGTCCAGGGCAGGGTCACCCGGTATTCCGCGCCGCCCGCCACGCTCATGAGGGCCGGAGCGTTATTTTCCACCGCATCGACCGCCAGCACCCGGATGCCCCGGGGCAGCGCTCTCTTTAAGGCCTCTGCCGCCTCCAGCGGATGGACCGGTTCCGTCAGTTCCAGTTCCACAAACTCCGCGTAACTGACTACGCCGACCCCTAACGCGGAAGCCAGGGAATATTTCATATGGGGATTAAACCCCTGGGAATAGGCCGCCGGCAATTTGGCCCGCCGGATGGCACGGCCTATGGTACGCACATATTCCAGATGGGAAATGAAACGGATTTCTTTGTCCTTTGTAATCTGAAAGCGCAGCTTCATTCCGCATCACCTCCCTGCTTTGGCAGACCGGAACGTTGCGTGGCAAGGCTGTAATTTTGATTGTCGCCGACCGCCAGTTTATCCGCAAGGAAAGCAAAGCCTTTTTCTTTTGATGCGTCATAGGCCCTGCCGCTCCAATCCATGACCGGGACGCCCAGCCGTTGGCACACGCCGCAGCCGTTGCAGCGGCCCTGCCGGCAGTCCGGTGTGAGCAACCCCTGTCGGGCTTTTCTAAACTCATTAGCCAGAAACGCACGGTTCACCGCAGGCTGCAAATGCTCCCAGGGGAACACCTCGTTTTCGCCCCGCACCCTGTGGTTGTAGAAATCCGGATCGATTCCGCAGTCCCGTAAGGCCTGCTGCCACCGGTCAAAATCAAACACGTCCGCCCAACCGTCAAAGCGCTGGCCCCGCTGCCAGGCAAGATATAACACCTTGCCCAGACGGCGGTCCCCCCGGGCAAAAATGCCCTCCATGATGCTGGTCTTACCATCGTGATACTGAAATGTTATGTTTTTGATCCGCGTCGCTTCAATCAGCAGTCCCTGCTTCCGACGGATCTCCTCCAGGGTATCCTGGGGAGCCCACTGAAAGGCAGTATAGGGTTTCGGCACAAAGGAAGAGGCGCTGACGGTCACCTGGCAGCCGCCCTTCCCTGTAATCTCTTTGTATTTCCACTGCACCTTGCGGGCCAGTTGGGCAATAGCCAGCACGTCTTCATCCGTCTCGCCGGGCAGCCCGATCATAAAATAGAGCTTCACTTTTTTCCAGCCATTGGCAAAGGCAGCGCTCACCGCATGCAGCAGATCTTCTTCCGTAACGCCCTTGTTGATTACGTCACGCATCCGCTGGCTGCCCGCTTCCGGCGCAAAGGTCAGGCCGCTTTTCCGCACCGCCTGCACCTTTTTGGCCACGTCCACGCTGAAAGCATCGATGCGCAGGCTGGGCAGGGATACGCTGACCTTTTTATCTTTAAAATCAGCAATCATAACATCCAGAAAGGGCCCCAGGCAGGAATAATCCGCCGTACTTAAAGACACAAGGGAAATCTCCTCATATCCCGTGTTGTCCACCTGCTTGTGGGCCAGTTCCCGCAGCACTTCCGGCCGGCGTTCCCGCACCGGACGGTAGACCATCCCCGCATGACAGAAACGGCAGCCCCGGCTGCAGCCCCGGAACATTTCCAGCATGATGCGGTCGTGGACGATCTCCCCGAAAGGCACTACGGGCGCCGTGGGAAAATCCACCGTATTCAGGTCTGCTACTACCCGTTTGGTCACAGTAGCCGGCGCATCCGGTGTATTGGGAACAACCGACTGTATCGTATTGTCGCTATTATAAGTTACGTTATAAAAAGAAGGAACATAGACCCCGGGAATCCGCACCACACGGTGGAGAAATTCCTGCCTGCCTCCCGGCTTGCCCGCCCGTTTCCAATCTTTGTAACAGAGGAGTACCTCAGGCAATGCCTCTTCCCCTTCACCCAAAATGGCAAAATCAAATACATCGGCCAGGGGTTCCGGGTTAAACACGCAGGGACCCCCGACTACCACAAATGGTTCCGCTTCGCCCCGGTCTTTCGCCAGCACGGAAACGTCGCCCAGATCCAGCATGTTCAGGATATTGGTATAGCTCAGTTCATACTGCAGGGTAAAGCCCACCAGGTCACATTCGCAAAGAGCCTTTTTGGTTTCCAGCGTTGTCAGGACGATATTACGTTCCCGCATCAGCTGCTCCATATCGATCCAGGGAGCATAGACTCGTTCCGCCGCAACGCCATCCATTTTATTGACCAGATGATATAAAATCTTAAAGCCCAGATAGCTCATGCCCACTTCATACACATCGGGGAAAGCCAGAGCGATCCGCACTTCTGCCTCTTCTTTAAAAATACTGCCAAACTCACCGCCGGTATACCGGGCCGGCTTCTTTACCGCCGCCAGCATATCTATGGCCAGTTCCTTGTTCATGTGAGAGCCTCCAAACAGTTCTTGCCGCTTTCTATTCATTTATGGTTTTTCCGCCACTTATCTGCGAACTACAATCATCCAACAAACATCTAAAACTGCAATCTGGTATGCCGTACATTTATATTCAATAATAACCCTGCCAGCAGCATATTGGTAGTCAGGGAACTGACCCCGTAACTGAGGAAAGGCAGCGGCACACCAGTCACCGGCATGATGCCGATGGTCATGCCTATATTTACCAGCACATGGAACAGGTACATACCCGTAATACCCGCAGCCAGCAGCGTACCGAACCGGTCTTCTGCATTCAGGGCAACGGTCAGCCCTCGCCAGATCAGTACCATATATAACAATAAAATCACAACAGCGCCGACGAACCCAAACTCTTCCCCTGCCACCGCGAAGATGAAATCCGTATGGTTCTCCGGCAGAAAGTCCAGCTGGCTCTGGGTGCCCTGCATCCAGCCTTTGCCCCACAGCATGCCGCTGCCGATGGCAATCTTGGACTGGATGACATGATATCCGGCCCCGAAAGGATCCAGCTCCGGGTCCAGAAAGACCCGGATCCGGTTTTTCTGGTACTCGTGCAGAAACTGCCACAAAACCGGTGCGGCACATACAAACGCTCCCGTCAGGGCCGCAATCCACTTCATCTTAAAACCGCAGACCCAAAACATGGAAAAGGCGATGGCTGCAAAGACCAGAGCCGTCCCCAGGTCCGGCTGCCGCAGTACCAGTACAAAGGGAACCAGCATAAACAGACAGGCTGGCAGATAATCCTTCCACTGTTCCAGATATTCACTGCGTTCATCCAAAAAGGAAGCAAGGCAGACGATCATAAAGGCCTTGGAAAATTCGCTGGGCTGGAACATGACCGGACCGACCCTGATCCAGCGCTGGGCACCCAGCGTTGTGTGCCCAAAAAGCATGACCCCTAACAGCAGTAAAACCGTAATGCCATATAAGGGCAAAGCGATCCGTTTCAGCGAATGGTAATCCAGAGAGATTATACCCGCCGTCAGAATCATGTCCACCAGCAGGAAAAGACCCTGCCGCTGCACAAAACGGTTGCTTCCGGACACCAGCGCGTCCCCGTGGGTAGCACTGGCGATCAGCACGATGCCGATTCCGGTCAGCAACACGATCGTCCCTATTAAAATCCAGTCTAAATTGCGCAGATAACGACGCAATGTATCAGTTCCTCTCTTTTTCCGGTTTCAGCCTGCCTGTAAGGTAATCCTCCAGCACTTCATATACAATAGGACCGGAAGCCGTTGCGCCGTAGGTTCCCTGCTCCACAATGCAGGCAATGACCAGTTCCGGTTTTTCCGCAGGGGCATAGGCAATGAACCAACCGTGATCCTGCCCATGAGGATTCTCTGCCGTTCCTGTCTTGCCTGCTACCGGCACCGGCAGGCCGGCGAACCAGGCGCCGGTCCCCCCCGGCTGGGTCACGCCCTTCAGCCCTTTCTGGATCAGCTGAATAGTCCGGGGCTCCAGATCCAGTTTGCGGCTTGCCAACCGTTTCGGTGTTTCATACACGCTGCCGTCCGCATTGACGATGCGTTCCACCAGATAGGGAGGATGTATCACCCCGTCTGCCGCCACGGCCGCCAGCATCTGGCAGATCTGCATAGGCGTCACTAAGGTAAGGCCCTGGCCGATAGCCGCGTTGAAGGTATCCCCCAACGTCCATTCTTCATTAAACACTTTCTTTTTAGCCGCAGGTCCGGCAATCAGCCCGGAGGACTCCCCCACCAGTTCAATGCCGGTAGGTTTGCCAAAACCGTATTTTGCCGCACAGGCATTCAGGTTCTCAATGCCGGCCCGGCGGCCCATTTCATAAAAATACACATTATCCGACATGGCAAAGGCCGTCTGGAAATTGATCCAGCCCAGGGCTTCGCCTCCGGCGTTGCCCATGTCCGCCAGCCAGTGTTTCCCGGAGTCAAAGATCAGTTCCTCCGGCGTCACCCCGTGGCAATCCAGCACAGCCGATCCCGTAACTACTTTAAAAGTGGAACCGGCGGGATACTCCCCGTTGATCACCTTGTTGGTCAGAGGATGGAATACGTTCTCATTGATCAGCTTCCAATGAGCTGTAGAAATACCGCCCACAAACCAGTTGGGGTCATACCCCGGCCGGGAGACCAGGGCCCGCACCGCGCCGGTATTGGGATCCATGGCCACCGCCGCTGCGCCATAAGCATTAGGCGCGATCCCACTGCTGCGCAAGGCAGCCAGCTGTTTGTCCATCACCCGCTCCAGATCCTGCTGCAAAGCAAAATCAAGGGTGAGGATCAGTCCTTTTCCGGAAACCGGAGCCTGACCTGTTAATTCACGAACCACCCGGCCCCGGACATCCACTTCCTCCGTCCTGCGGCCCGTCTTTCCCCGCAGCACGGCATCATAAACCAGTTCCAGCCCTTCTTTGCCTACAATGCTGCCCGGCGGGAGCCCCTTATATTTTCCCTGCCTGATCTGTTCTTCCGAAACTTCCCCCACATAGCCCAGCACATGGGCTGCTGACTCCCCATACAGATAATGCCGCATGGGCTGCAGGATCAGGGAGACCCCGGACAGGTCTTTCCAATTCTCTTCAAGTGAAGTGATTTCCTGCTGGGTCAGTTCGCTTTTCAAAACAATCTGTTCATACGTATCCGCTGCCCGATCCGCTTTTTTGCGTACCGCGTCCGGCTGCATATCCAGAAGGCGGGCCAGCAGGGCAACTTCCCTGTCAGAAAAACTGTGTCCTGCCTGCAGGCTGAGGACGTAACCCGGTGAACTGTCTGCCAGCACTTTGCCGTGGATATCCATGATCCGCCCCCGGGGAGCCATGATCACCGAACTGCGCATGCGGTTGCCGTCTGCCTGCTTTCCATAATATAACCCTTTATAAAGCTGCAGCCAGGCCAGCCGTCCGCCTAACAGCAGAAATACGGCCACCGCCACTGCAAGCATCTTTTTTAAGCGATCTGCAGAGGTTTGGTTCAGCACTGCAATAACCCTTTCAATTTCAGTTCATCTGTCCTGTTCCGGCATACCAGACGCCAAAACACCAGAGTTTTCCATATTTACCCTGCTCATCTAATACGTCATATCTTCCTCGGCAACCCAGCAGTACAAAGCGAGCAGCAAGCGTATAACTGGAAGCGCCAGCAGCATATTTCCCAGGCAGTACCACAGTGTATCCTGCATGTACGTGACAAATACAGAACTCCCAAAACCGTTCAGCAATATAACCGGAACAGCATAAAACAGGCGCAGCAACAGACTGATGCATCCCACAATCAGCACATGATACCCGTAGTTGTTTTTAAATATCATTTCCTTGATGCTGCCGATACCGTAACCCACAAGTCCGCGGGTCAAAAGATAAAAGCCAAACACCGCAGGCGAAGAGATATCCTGCAAAAGACCGAAAACCAGTCCGCAGAACAGACCGGTCCGGGCGCCGTAGAACAGCCCGACGCTGTAAATAAAAAGCAAGGGCAAGTCAAAAAACAGATTGCCCCCGAAACACCCCAAAGAAGTCGTCTGCAGTACCAAAACAATAAAGGCCGCGGCAACCCATGACCACATCCTCACGGTTTTACCTCCCCGGCTTCTTCCGCTATTTCTTTTTCGATACGCCGCTTCACATCTTCCTGTAAAATCACATACACCCTGTCGGGATGGCTGAGGTCTGCCGCCGGTTCGATCTGCGCCAGTTTCTGCAAGCCAGTTGTATCCACATCCACACTGCTGACCGTGCCGATATATAGTCCTGCCGGATACTTGCCGCCGATACCGCTGGTCACCAGCATATCTCCGGGACGCACATCATCATCCCGTCCGAAATACTCTGCCTGCAGCAGGGAACAGTTCGGTCCCAGTCCTGTCAGCACACCCACGGCCCGGGATTCCCGGCGCAGCACCTTAACACCCATCCGGGACTGGCTGGCAGAGATCAGCATAAAACGGCTGTAATTACGGTAGACCTGGTCTACCACACCAGCCACGCCGCCGCTGGTAATCACCACCATATCGGGGCGCACCCCGTCAGACCTGCCCTTATCCAAAAAGAAATACTCATGCAGGTCCCCCAGGCTTACCCCGATTACACGGGCCGGCAGCAGCGAAAGCTCCTCCCGCTGCTGTTTATAGCCTGCCATAGCCTGCAGTTCTTTATTCTCTGTCTCCAGCAGCTGCAACCGGTATTCCGCACTGCGCAGGTTATCCAGTTCCTGTTTCAGCCTGCGGTTCTCCTCCTGCAGCGTCGCATTCAGACGGCGGCTGTCGCGGAACGAAGCCAGCCCATCGCTAGCCTGGCGGACCACCGCATTCACAGGCAGCAAAACGGTATTCACAACCGCGTTCACCAAAGGGAAGCGCCACCGCTGGTGCACCGCCAATACCATGCAGGCAAACAGGCTCAGCACTGCCAGAACCGCCACAAACTGCTGTTTTTTCATGATTCGTCATCCAACCGGCGCACAGCTCTGCAAAAACTCCCAGCGCTGTACGCAATAGCCCTTTGTCACACATTCTTCGGAACTGTTCAAAAATAAATTGAACTTTTCTCTTGTCTAAATTTCCCTGTACCGCATTGTCGTCAGTCGGCGTAGCTATGGCTACGCCTTCTTCCTCCGCCTTGTACAGGAAAATTAATCCTGCGCGAAAAAAAACAATTTATTTCTTTACAGTTCCTTACAGCTTGCTGCTGGAAGCCATAAAGCCTTTCTTATATGTATCAATATTTTCTACGCAGATACCGGTGCCCAATACCACGCAGGCCAGTGCCTCGTCACTGACATATACGGGCATGCCGGTCTCCTTGCTGATCAGCTTGTCCAGATTGCGCAGCAGTGAAGAACCGCCTGTCATGATGATACCGTGGTCAATGATATCCGATGCCAGCTCCGGCGGCGTCCTCTCCAGTGTATTGCGCACCGCGTCCACAATATTCGCCACCGGTTCCGCAATGCCGGTACACACCTGGTTCGCATTAATCGTAAGATTCTTGGGCAGGCCGCTGACCAGGTCCCGGCCCCGGATCTCCATAGTGTCCGGATTATCCACGAACATGGCAGTGCCTAACGTGATTTTAATCTGTTCCGCCGTACGCTCCCCGATCAGCAGGCTGAAGGTCTTGCGTATATAACGGGAAATCGCGTCATCAATAGCGTCCCCACCGGTACGGATGGAACGGGACACGACAATACCGCCCAAGGAGATGACCGCTACCTCACAGGTACCGCCGCCGATATCCACCACCATGCTGCCGGTGGCTTCCTGCACCGGAAGGCCGGCGCCGATGGCTGCTGCCATGGGTTCCTCGATCAGATAGGCTTCACGGGCACCCGCCTGGATCGCCGCGTCCACAACGGCACGCTTCTCCACTTCTGTCACACCGCTGGGTACCCCCACAACGATACGGGGACGTACCAGGGAATGAAAGCCGATGGCCTTATGGATAAAATACTTCAGCATAGACTGGGTGATGTCAAAGTCTGCAATGACCCCGTCCTTCATAGGACGGATGGCAATGATGTTACCCGGCGTACGGCCAATCATCTGCTTGGCCTCCGCGCCGATCTCCAGCACCTCATTAGTCTCACTGTCCACGGCCACTACCGAAGGCTCGCGGATAATAATCCCTTTTCCTTTACAATGCACCAGCGTATTGGCTGTGCCAAGGTCGATTCCCAGGTCGTGGGAAAATCTGCCGAATATGCTAAACATGCTGCATTTCACCCCATACAATCTTTACAAAACAGCCACTCTGCCTTTGCAGAATCGCTTCCTGAACATAATTATACTACCTACTGTTCCATTGATTAACTACAGGTCCCCATGCTCCTTAAAACTGTAATACCGCCCATCACCAATGACCAGATGATCCAGCAGCGGGATCCCCAAAACGTTTCCCGCTTCCTCCAGCGCATGGGTCAGGTTGCGGTCCTCCGTGCTGGGATAGGGATCTCCAGACGGATGGTTATGGGCTACCAGGATACAGGCCGCATGGGCCGTCACAGCCGGCGCAAACACTTCCCGGGGATGCACCACGGCGCTGGTCAGGGATCCTTCCGCGATCTGTTCGGTTTTAATGATCCGGTTCTTCGTGTTTAAGAGCAAAACTATGAACTTTTCATGGGTCTCGTTCCGTAGTCTGCCCATCAGGTATTGCGCCCCGTCACCCGGCGAGGTGATATGTTCGGAGTCAATCGCTGATGCGCAGGCTATCCGCCTTCCCAGCTCCATGGCAGCTAAAATACGGGCAGCCCGGGCATTGCCAAGCCCTTTGATGTGTTTGAATTCCTGCACCCGGTGCCAGCGGGCCACCTGCCGGTACAGTCCTTCGTTCCGGGTCATCTCTTCCGCGATACGCAGGGCGGAATGCTCCTTTGTGCCGCTGCCAATCAGGACCGCCAGAAGCTCCGCGTTGGATAACGCTTCGGCTCCCTTGCTGCAAAGCCGCTCCCGGGGACGGTCCTCTTCACTCATCTCTTTAATTTTAAAATCTGACAAAATCCCACTCCTTTTCATTTTTCAGGCACTGCCTGCCGGGATTTGGCAGGCAACCCTGTTTACCTTCCACTATACAAAAACGACTTCGGTTTCTCCGCCATCTCTTCGGCTTCCTCGTCCACATTGACCAGGTACTCAGCCGGCTCGATCTCCGCTACCGTAAGCTGCTCTTTTGCACTGAGGGCGTCCCGGCGGAAAATCTTAATATAGTTGTAAGCAACGAACAACCACACCACAATGCTGCCGCCCACAAAGGGCCAGAACCAAAAATCCAGCTTAAAGAAGCCTGCCAGCGCATGGCCGAAAATAGCGCCGGCCGCCAGACATCCGATAGGCAGAAATATCTGGAACCACTTGGCCTTGCGCTCATCCACCTTTCGGTATTCAATGATCACATTATCCCCCGGATGGGCGCTGATGGGATTCCAGCAGTCAATATACGCCCGCAGTCCCCGCTCGGTGGTCTCTTTAAAATTGACCCGCACCTTGGCACGCTCGCCGTGGGTCTCCGTTACCGTTCCTTTAATCACGAGTAAACTCCTTCTATAACTTTTACAAGTATTGTGAACAACAAAGCGCTACAGTCCGCTTCGCACCACCTGCTAAACAAAGTATGCCAAACAGCGCGCAGCTTTACGCACACTCATACTATCTCAGGAATAGGGCCAAAAACAAACATACCCTACCGCAATAGCGAAAATCAGCCCATACATGCCCAGGGCCACCAGCAGCCCCTGCCAGGTCCGGGGGTAACCGAAATTCATATACTCCCCGAAAATACCCCGCCGGTTCAGTAGCGTGTATTTGGTGCGGCGCTTGAACCACCGCTCTTTCCTTTCGCTGCCAAGGATCCACGCCGTACCCATGAAAACAAAAAACGACAGAAAAAATACGGTTAAAATCCGGCTGGCAAGCGCCTGGGTCGGCACCGTCGAAAGATCGATCATACAGAATCACTCCTAAAATTCCAAATACTTATCGGGCATCAGCCGCACCAGTTCTTTTAAGAACTCATCACTGCAGCAGAAGATGATGGCCGCCAGCCCCTTGCCTTCCTTAAACGCCAGAATACGGGTGGGGTTGGCATCCGCCATATTGTAGCGGTGGATGTAATGCTTGATGCGGGTACGGCGGAAAAAGTCATGCCGGTAATGCTGGGCAAAGCTTTCCGTTTTGCTCAGGTCCACAATATAACTGCCCTGCTTCCACAATCCAATGGTCACGACCTCCAGTTCATTCTGGCGCAGGATCATCTCATAACGGTAATACACCTTCCAGATCCAAAGCCCCAGCCAGAGAAAATTGAGCCCCATGCCCATAGGGCTGATCATGCCGGTGCTATTAAAGCGGTACCCTTCATAGGCCCAGCTGCAACAGATCGCCAGCAGCGCCATATAGGCCAGCCCCATCTTGCCGCTGCCCCGGGTAGTAGTCTCCCGGCAGATTTCCTTATTCTTCAAAAAAACTCCCTCCAATACGCGTGAACGTTTCAGCGAGACACACTGACTGTAATCACAAAATGCAGATACATTTCCCTGTCCGTTTATGCAAACAGCACATATGTATCCACTTTAAAATTTGCCATATTATTATAACAAAAATAAAAACAAAAAGATAGAGGGAAACCAAAAAATAAAGAGACTGCAACAAACGTGCAGCCCCATTCACTCTTGCATGTTCCCCTTATCCACTCTTTCTGTTTAACTATGTAATACATATCGGAACCAGAACCAAGGTAAAGTGTTATTTCATTATCTTCTTATTTTTTACTTCCAGAGTTCGGTTAATTCCACGACGCAGGAAATCCACAAAGGCATTCTGCTGCCAATCGTAACGTACAGTCAGCACTTCCTCAAGCTGTTCATTGTAATTAATTTTTTTGTAATAGTACTTGCCTGTCAGCCTGTTAAACGTTGCAATTTCACCTTTCATGATGCATACCACCGCAGGTTCACGCAGGAAGGATTTCGGTAATTCTTTCACTTCTGTTATCCGCATCGCGATAACAACTTCTGCAGCTACCTTTTCGGCAACACCCATCAAAGAAGCTTTATCAAAAGACTTCAGGCCTTCCTCCGGCAGGACAGCGCTAACCTTCTCGTCATCCAGTAACTCATATTCCGGATACTGGAACCTGTCAATGATCATATCCCAGTAGTATCCGTTAAAATCAGCAGCCCGTTCTACCTTGTCCACATCAATATCAATAGGTACAACAGCAACATAAGCCGCTTCTGCCGTCCCAAAAAGCGGCATGTTTACCAGAATAACCGTAACTAACGCGACCATAAACGCAAAAAGCTTCTTCATTATAATTCCTCCTATGCAACAGCGATTTAAAACACTTTCTGTTACACAAAATCACGTGTAACCGTTTACTGCATAGTATAATATCATATTTTAAGAAATCATTCCAGTCAAAATTGTGAACTTTTATATTTTTTCCACAAACTCTTACTGGATAAAAACGGACACAAATCAACCAGATTTTGTCCTGACAGCCAATTTCTCTTTTACATAATATATAAAAAGCAGGACTGCCGAAGCAGTCCTGCTGATTTTTACTCTCGCGATAAACACATGGTGTTATGTCACTATGTGCTACATTCGCAAGTTCCATACCTTTACTGTTCAGATTAGAAACGAACCTGCAACTCGGTCCACAGGGTACGGACTTTATTATCGTTATCTTTGCCCTTCAGGTCATAGTATTCAATACCAGCCATCATGCCCTTTGCCACGGTGTAGTAAGCGGCTACTTTGTAACCCTTGAAGCCGTTAGCAACAGGCATGGTTCCATTCATGGTATGAGATACATAGGTAGCGCGGCCCTGATCGTAGTATTTAGCTTCCAGGCCCCAGCTGCCAGCCTTTTTGAAGTTGGCGCCCTTGTACCCAACAGTTGCAACAAAGCCACTGTCTTTCAACTTTTCGCCAGTAGCTACGTAAATTAAATCAGTGCTGGCTTTCAGATAAACCGCATCTAAAGTGAAATCACCTAATTTTGCAGTTAAACCAACATCAAAGATTCCGTCATCTGCATCTGCTACATCTTTGTCATTAAACTTGTCATACCCAGCATACAGTTTTACGTTTTTGCCCAACTGACCAGCTGCGTTTACACCCCATACATAACCACGGCCACCACCAACAATCGAATCGCCGTAAGCATTAGTACCCATCGGGGCAGTACCATTAGAACCTCTTCTCCAGTTGATAGTAGCAGTCTTTGCATAGTAGCCTTCTAATTTAATCTTATCGCCATAAGCAACTTTGATACCGTCAACACGGTTATCATAAATGTCGCCGTTCGGGGTACGGGTCAGGTTCCAACGGCCAGCCATAACTTTGGTGCCGCCCAGACGACCATCCAAGTATGCACGCTGGGTGGTGGTGCCTTCGTCACCAGTGTAGGTGCTCTTGTCGCTTCTGTTTTCCAGCATGGTTACATAGTTCCAGGTATCGTTTACTTTGCCGGTAAACAGCAGACGGGTACGCAGCTGGTGTGTGCTATCGTTAGGACGACCGTTGTTCCTTCTAATGCTGGCATAATTCCAACGAATCTGGCCGGTAATCTTTACGTTGTCAGCTTTCTTTTCCAGAGCTGCTACGCGAACGCCCAGAGCATCCAGTTCATCTGCAAATTCAGCAGCCAGTTTGTCAACGTTAGCGCCTTTGGCCATCGCTTTTGCTACGATCTGAGCCATTTCATAACGGGTCATCAGACGGTCGCCGCGGAAGGTGTCGTCGCCATAGCCTTCGATTACGCCGGCAGCAGCTAATTTGCTGATGCTGTCATATGCCCAGTGGCCAGCCGGTACATCGGAGAACGGATTTGCGGCATAAGCAGAAGCAGTTACGCCCAGTGCCATTGCCATTGCCAGTACTAAAGATTTTTTCATTGCGTTTTCCTCCTTTTAGAAAAACAAATTTGTATTTATTACAAAACGCTTTTCCAAATCGGACTCCTCACGCATATCCCGCTCGAGTGACCATGTTTCCTCTGCTTCGTATGTGATTCGTCTGTTTCGGAACTGCGCCTGTAACCGATAATAATAAAACTTAACATAACCCTGCTATATTGTATCAGGCTATTATGTCTTTGTCAAGTACTTCTGTAACGCTGCAGTCTGTTCGTCTTAGAAGAAAATATTGAATTCAGACCACAGAACTCTGGCTTTCTCGGCTCCTACGTCAATAGCGGAATCCATCGGCTTGGTTTCATAGTAGGTAATACCCAAAACCATGTTCTTGGCAACAGTCACGTCACCGCCAAAGGACCAGCCTTTGAAGCCAGAATTGTAGTCTGTGTAACCATCAATAGTATGCTGCAGGTATGTACCATGACCCTGATGATAGTAATTGGCAGCCAGTCCCCAAGTGCCTGGTTCAGAAGCTTCAGCGCCTTTATAGGACAGGCCTACTACCCAGCCTTTATCATCAATATTGCCGATAGCAGTGTTGCTCCGATTCCCCTTCAGGTACATTCCATCCAGACTGAAGTCTTTACCTAACTTAAAGTTTAAACCGGCATACCAGATACCAAGATTGCTGCTGTTCAGCAATGCCGCTTTACCAACAGGACCCAAGTCAGTCCCGAAATAGCCGATTTTACCATTTACAACACCATCTGTGTTTGTGCCAGCTTCCACATTCCAGGATTTCTTAAAGGAATTGGGCACGTTATCATTCATATCTGTCAGTTTAGCAATGGAACCGCTTACGTACCACTTGTCACCATAAGAAAGCTTAATCAGATCCTGCTCGCCATCATAGATATAACCATCCGCGATCACATCATCGTCCCGGCCAGCGGTTACATTGACGCCGCCCAGACGGCCTTCTAATTTGGCAATGTTAACATCGGTTTCTTCATTGCCAACATAATCATGAGTCCACTGTTGGTTCTGAATACGGGCTACATAATTCCAGTTGTCATTTACTTTCCCGGTCAGGTAAACGCGGGTACGGATACCATGTTCACGTTTTCCCCTTTGAGTACGCGCTTCTCTGCCATATTTAGCAAAATGGAAACGTGCTTCCCCGGTAACTCTCACGTTATCGGATTTCTTTTCCAGAGCCGCTACGCGTACGTTCAGCTTGTCCAGTTCGTCCGCGAATTCCGCAGCCAGTTTGTCCACGTTGGCACCTTTGGCCATGGCCCTTGCAACGATTTGGGCCATTTCATAACGGGTCATCAGGCGGTCGCCACGGAAGGTATCATCGCCATAGCCTTCGATAACGCCGGCAGCCGCCAGTTTGCTGATGCTGTCATAAGCCCAGTGGCCGGCCGGTACATCGGAGAAGGGGTTGGCAGCATAGGCGGAGGCAGTTACGCCCAACGCCATAGCCATTGCCAGTACTAAAGATTTTTTCATTGTGTTTGCCTCCCTTTAAAAAAAATGTAATTGATTACAACACGCTTTTCCTTAAAGGACAGCCTGCACACATCCGCTCGAGTGGCCGTGTTTCCTCTGCAAACGTGCATTCTTCCTGTCTGGAGCTGCGTCTGTAACCTAACTGAGAATATGCAAAAGGATACAGTGCAACATATTCCTTTTTAAAATATATCACTGCTAATCTGCATTGTCAAGCATTATTCTTACAGGCTTCTGTGATTTACGCGGGTTGCGCGTCTATTCAGTTTTATAAGTGCAGGTAAATCCGGTTTCAGCGTATTAATCTTTCATATTGTCAGGTTTATATCATTGCTGCTGCGAAGTATACGCTTCCAGTTTCTGTCGCATGGTCATTTTGGTTTCCGTCGTGGCAACGCTGTCTTTACTATTTTTCTTTTTGTTTTCTGCTGCTTTTTCACTTACCGTACTGCTGCTGCTTAAAATATCCTTTAGGTTACTTTCAAGGGTGCCAGCTTCTGCTACGCCGTCCAGGCTCATAATCGGCTGCTCCCCAACCAGTAATATATTGCTGCTGTTGGTCCACACTGCGTCCCGCTGCCTTCCGTCGTGGAATACCGCGGCCAGGTTTCCGGCTATCAGGAAGGCTTGCTCCTGGGGACTCATGTTCGTAGTTTTGGCCGGTGTATAGAAAGGTTTCCCCGCCACGGTGATCATCCCGGTTTCTTCATTCACCTTAACCTGATTGCGGCTCCACTCCGTGATTTTTTTGTTGTAATTGTTGCGGCGGCTTACACTGGTAGGATGGTCGTTGAACAGTTCGGCGAAACCACTGGACTTGCTGCCGTTCTGTTCCAGGATGTGCTGCCACAAAGCCGCGCCAGCGCCCACATTGTAACCGGCAGATACGGCGTAGTCAAAGGCCAGCTTGTCCGCCTGGGTCTCCATGGGTTTGGTCACCCACTTGGCCGTGCCGATGGTAGTGACTAATGCCGCGCCGATGTCAGAAGCCGTATTCTGGTTCTGGCTGGCATACAGGGCAGCCAGGATGGACAGGGGCAGCGCCCGTTTCACCCCGGCTGCAGGGTGGTTCTTCTGGCCGTGACCCATTTCATGGGCGATGACAAAGGCCAGTTCGTCTTCATTATAATTCAACTTGGTAAACGCGCCGATATTCACGCTCATGTTATGGCCCAGGGTACAGAATGCGTTAAAGGATTTGTCGTTGTTGACAAAATAATTGTAAGGCTTCTTTACAATGGAATCATCGGTCAGCGCCACTGCGTCGGAAAGCCGGGTCATAATGCGTCCCAGCATGGCGTTGGCCGTGGGGTCGGTGTTGATACCGTACTTGTCCTTGATCTGGCCCATGTATTCGTCCCGGCCCTTATTATCCAGATAGCTGACCTGTTTGTTGAGGTAAGCGTACTCTGCCCCCACCTGGAACAAAGCCAGGCCGGCAGAGAGCCAGTCCCAGGCAAAGGCCTGTTTCGGCATGACGGTGCCTGCGGTTAATGACAGGCAAAGTGCAGCAGAAGCTGCGGTACGGATAACAACAGATTTTTTCATAAGCATGACCTCCCATATAACAAGATTCCAAAACGGAGAGCACTGTGAGAAAATGCCATAAGAAGCCCGGAAGGGTTCCACTATGGCACGCATATAATTCCTATTTCAATATTGTCCAGCCATCCTCCTGATACACTTTGCCTTCTTTCATCAGACGGCCCAGAGCCCGCTTGAACGCAGCTTTGGAAATGCCGAATTTGGCTTTAATGATTTCTGCAGGCGTATCATCGCAGTAGGGCATCCGCCCGTTCCGGGACTGCAATGTATTCAGCAGTGTCTGTGCGTCGTCCACCATAGCGTTTTCCTTCTGCTTGCGCAGAGACACGTCCACGTGACCGTCTTCCCGGATAAAGGTGATGCGGGCCGTAACCTGCTCCCCATAGGCGAGATAACGTTTCGGATCCGTTTCGCTCCGGTGCAGGAAGGCAATGTGCCGGTCATTGGTAAAAAGGAAGAATCCTTCTTTAGTGATATTGTAAATCGTCCCGGTAATGGTATCGCCCACTTTGGCCTCTTCCCCAATGGGTTTCGCTGCCCTGGCCAAATCCTTGTCCACCTTCATGGTCACGGCAGGGCGACCGCTCTTGTCCCGGTACAGTTTGATCCAGATTTTCTGGTTGGGGTTCACCCGCCCTAGCATTTCCGTGTAAGGAAGGAACACGCCCCGCTCCCCGCCGATGTCTACGAAACCGCCGTCCCGGGTCACGCTGATGACTTTCGCGTAACCCAGCTGCCCTTCTTTCATCTTGGGCAGCTTCATGCTGGCGGTGAGTCGCTTATGGGGATCCAGATACAGGTACACTTTTACCTCGTCCCCGGCCTGCACCGGTGTCAGCTGCTGCTGTTTATGCAGCAGGATGTCATCCGAGGTGTTGCCGGTGCCCGCGTCCAGAAAGGCGCCCATATCGGAAATCCGGGACACCTTCAGGGTCACTACGTCTCCGGCTTTGTACTGCAGCTTATTCTCCATCACCGCTCCCCTTGAACTCTTCACTGGGCGCGTCGGCCCACAGCTGTTCCAGATTATAGAAATCCCGTTCCTCTTCCAGGAACACATGCGCCACCGCGTCGCCAAAATCCATCAAAATCCAGCGACCGCCATTGTAACCTTCCTTGTGGCGGCAAAAGACTTCTTCTTCCGCCAGCTTGTCTTCAATGGCATCGGCAATGGCCCGCACCAGCGTGGTATTGGTGGCGCTGGCGATCACAAAATAATCTGTCATGTAGGAAATGCCTTCCATGTTTAACAGCAATATATCTTTGCCTTTTTTATCGTCTGCAATGGTCGCGATCTTTCCTGCTAACTCTCTCGGCTGCATGGTCATACAGTCTATACCTCCGCTTTCTTTCCATTCATGTATTTTGATTATGTTGTCATGAACCCTGCTCAGTTTTTCGGTGCCACCTGGGGCTTATTGCTGATCACCGGTTTGCGGATCACCGGGGGCGCGTTTTTCTTGGGTGCCGGTTTGAGCACGTTCGTAGACGAAGACGTTGGTGCGCTGGATACTGAGGATGAAGTTTTAGGCGCGCCGGACGCTGCTGATGAAGAACTGGTCGAACCACCTGGCTTCGGCTGTACCGTTGCTTTCTTTTCCGGTTCGGATTTGCGAACTGTAGACGCCTTCTTCTTGTTCTCGAACGATGACCTTCTGGCAGCAGCCGCGGCGGCACTGCGCCGGGAGTCGCTGTTGCTCCCTTCGCCCAGCTCGTCCACGCCCTGTACCGGATCGTCGGCATTGGAGTCCGGTTTCACCGTCATAAAGGGAATGTCCACCTCTGCCAGCGACTTTTCAATATCAGCCCGGTTGGCCCTCCAGTAGCTGATGCCGCTGGTGGGGGAATCATAAAAGTTGCCGTACAGCATGCCGGAACGGATGTGATTATCCGAAAGGATCTTGAAGCTGCGGGCCGCCTTCAGCATGGTGACCGTATCCATATCTGTTTCGATATATTCTTTGGCTGTGGCAAGAATCTTGGGTATCTTGGTTATATTTTCAATAGAAAACATCTGCAGCCCCAGGGCTTTCAGGAACTTCTGCTGCCGCTGCACCCGGCCGATGTCCCCCAGCTCGTCAGAGCGGAAGCGCACATACTGCCCGCTCTTTTCCCCGTCCAAATGCTGGTACCCGTGCTTGATATCGATCTTCAGGTTAGCATAAGGGTCTTCGTAATGCATGTCTTTATCCACATACAGGTCCACGCCGCCGATCAGGTTGATGATTTCAATAAAGCCCTTCCAGTTGGCCAGGGCATAGTAATGGATGGGAATGCGCAGCAGGTTGGCCACCATCTGCTTGGCCATGGTCACCCCGCCATAAGTATAAGCGGAATTGATTTTCTCATATTGGGTGTGGCCCGGCAGGAGGACCATGGTATCCCGGGGAAGAGAAAGCATCGATATTTTGCCCTGGCCGGGGTCGAAGCTGGCCACAATCATGGCGTCGGTGCGCTTGGGCTCACTGTCGTCCGCTTCGCTGTCGCCGTCGTCAATTCCCAGTAGCAGCACATTGATCCGCTGGTTCAGTTTTTCATCTTTTTCTATTTCCGGGTCTGCTGCCACAACCTTCTTCTCCGGCGCGTGGATGATATTGGTGTAAACCCACACCGAACCCCAGAAGACCGAGGTCAACAGCACCGCCAGTACAACCAGCAGCACAAACAGCCGTCCCCAGCGCAGCCTGCGCCGTTTGGGACGGTGATAATGCCTGCCGTCATTTTCATGTTGGCCGTTTTGGTTACCGTTTCTTTTTTCCGAATCCATTTATATCCTCTTTTGTTTAGGTTTCAGTTACTATTCCACCTTGGAAGCACTGCAATGCTGTGCCGCTCACGTTTAGAAACACACGCGTCAGTTTTTCTTTTTGTTCTTTTCACTTTTATTTTGCTCATTATGCGCCATCAGGTATTTCGCTGCCAGCTGGTTGTATCCCGCAATGGCGTCCGGGTGGATCAACAGACCGTCCTCCAGCAGGTAACGGATGGTGTTGTCATAAGACAGGAGCATGCCCCGGTCAAGATCCTGCCACGAAGCCTCCCGGATATCTTCTACCCCTGCAAAGTCACGGCCCGGTTCGATCAGGTCTGCCAGAAACACAATCTTTGCAGTTTCCGTCATGTCAGCCGTCCCCGTGGAATGATAACGGATCGCATCCAGAACTTCCCTATCGTCCGGGCTTACGCCATATTTATGGACCGCATAATATACGCCTAACTTGGCGTGCAGCAAAATGGGCTGGGCTTTTTCCACTGCGTCAACTGCAATCCCCAGTTCTTCTGCCTTTGCTGCGCTAGCCTCCTTGGAAACCTGGCGTCCGCAGTCGTGGAGCAAAGCCGCCAAAGCCACCTTTTGTTCCTCTGCATGATAATGCTTTGCCATCTGTAGTGCCGTTTCGTATACGCGCAGGGAATGTTCGTAGCGCTTAGGTTTCAGGCTCTGCTGCAGCAGAGCGCGCATTTCTTCTATTGTCATTACAGGTTTGTTTCCTCTTTTTTCCATAGTTTGCTAACAACTTTCATTGTTTCATTTTGCACGTCGGCAGGCTGTACTGAACAAATGGAAGATGCAATTATATGTTTGTCCCCGCAGGTTACTTTTCCTGCTGATACAGTCCATTCTCATAAATGTACTGTTCCACTGCCATTGGCACCATGCCCCGGATAGGTTTTCCTTCCCGCAGCCGTTTCCGAATTTCTGTGGAAGAAATGGCTGTTTCCGGCACTTCCGCGTGGATGATCTTTTCTGCGGTCCAGGAACCGTAGGCTTTGGTGAGTCTTGCTACTCCTTCCTCCCCTTCATAGCCGGGCCGTTCGGCCGCTACAAAATGCACCAGCCGCAGCAGGTCCTGTACCCTGTACCAGGTGAACAGTTGGGTTAGGGAATCTTCCCCAATGATAAGATAAATCTCCGCGTCCGGCCACAGTTCCTGCATAAAATTTACGGTATCGTAGGTATAGGATATGCCGCCCCGGTCAAATTCCAGGCTGCTGACCACAAAGTCTGCATAGTTTTGTACGGCCAGTTTCACCATGGCCAGCCGATCCTGCCAAGACGCAAAGTCCGACCGGGTCTGCTTATGGGGAGGTATGTAAGCTGGCAAAAACACCACTTTGTCAAATTTCAACTGCCGCTGCACCGCATGGGTCATGCGTAAATGCCCTATATGGATCGGGTCAAAGGTTCCCCCCATGATCGCCAGCCGTTCCATGACCTTGCCTCCCGTTTATGAATTACATTATATTATATCAATTCAGCGCTGCGTTTGTAAATAAAAGCGGAGGAATTCCCGTAAATTTTACAAAAGGCAATGGCCCGGTACCGATGCGTTTTACTTCAGGTTTTCCAAATAATATAGCAGGCCTTCGATCGCAGCAATGATCAAAAGCAAAATCAACAACAGCCTGCCCCGGTCTTGCAAATCAAAAATGGTTTTAGGCCTTCCCAGAAATTCCAGGAAGGCCTGAATAAAATCACTTGTTTTTTGTAACGAATTGCGCTCATCGTGCATGTATGTTTCCTCTGTTTGTTCCCGTATTGTATCGGTGCCGCTATATCCTGTCCAGCCAAAAGCATTTTTGTGCTTCGCCGCACAGCGTTCTTATTCATACCGCAGGGCTTCGATAGGATCCAGCAGGGCAGCTTTCCGGGCCGGGTAGATGCCAAAGAACACACCGATACCTACAGAAAAGACAACTGAAATAATAATGATGGGAACAGAAATGACCGTCTTCCACTCCGCAAAGGTGCTGATAGCATAGGATGCGCCGATACCCAACACGACCCCTAAAAAACCGCCGATGATGCCAATAACGGCAGACTCAATCAAAAACTGCAGCAGAATATTGTTGTAAGTTGCGCCCAGGGCTTTCCGGATACCGATCTCCCGGGTACGCTCCGTCACGGACACCAGCATGATGTTCATAATGCCGATGCCGCCCACCAGCAGGCTGATGGCCGCGATACAGCCCAACAGCATGGTGATGGTGTTGGCTGTGCTCATCATGGTGTCCATGAGGGCCGCCAGGTTACGCACAGAGAAGTCATCGTCATCCGCGTTTTTGATCCGGTGGCGGATACGGAGCAGGTTTTCTACTTCCGCCTGCACGCCGTCAATGACATTTTCATTTTGCGCCTGTATGGTAATGTTATTCACGTAGGTGATGCCCATCATCCGGTTCATGGCCGTAGTCAGGGGAACAAGGACGAAGTCGTCCTGGTCCTGGCCGTTGGAAGACTGCCCCTTAGCGCCTAATACGCCTACCACTTTAAAAGGCGCCTTGTTGATGCGGATGGTCTTGCCTACGGGATCCCCTTCCGGGAACAGATTGTCCACAATCGTCTTGCCGATGACGCAGACACGGTCTCTGCCGTCCATGTCCCGGTCGCTTATATTACGGCCTTCCTCTACCGTATAATCCCGGATATCAATCAGGTTCGGCGTACTTCCCTGGACATTGCTGGTCCAGTTCTGGTTACCTACCACCAGTTGGTACCCTTTGGATACAATAGGAGCCACATATTTGATTCCGTCAATATTCTTTTCAATGGCTTTGGCGTCGTCATAGGTCAGCCGCGCCCCGCTGCCGGCCTGGATGCGGGCCCCGGTTGCTGTGCGCCCGCCGGATTGGACGATGAGCAGGTTGCTGCCCAGCCGGGAAATATTGTCTTTGATCTGTTCCTTGACGCCAAAGCCCAGACTGACCATGGCAATGACGGCGCCCACACCGATGATGATGCCCAACAGTGTCAGCAGCGTGCGCAGCTTGTTGGATATCATGCCGTCAATGGCCATCTTGATCGACTCATTGAACATAATCGTGTACCAGCCTTTCGTCACTGTTCAGGTGACCGTCCCGCATCACCAGGATGCGTTTGGTCTGCTGCCCGATATCCGGCTCATGGGTAACCATGACGATGGTCTTGCCCATAGCATTCAGTTTCTTGAATATCTCCATAATTTCATAACTGGATTTCGTATCCAGGTTGCCGGTAGGTTCATCTGCCATAACGATTGCAGGATTATTGATCAGAGCCCTGGCAATAGCAACCCGCTGCCGCTGCCCGCCGGACAGTTCATTGGGTTTATGCCCGATGCGATCCCCCAGCCCTACATCTTCCAGGGCTTTCCTGGCCCTCTCCATCCGTTCTTCTTCCGGAACACCCGCATACACCAGCGGCAAAGCCACGTTCTGCTGGGCCGAAATTTTGGAAAGCAGGTTAAAATTCTGGAACACAAAGCCGATCTTGGCGTTCCGGGTGCGGGCCAGTTCGTCATCACTCAGCCCCGCCACCTCTTTCCCGTCCAGGTAGTACTTGCCGGAGGTGGGACGGTCCAGACAGCCCAGAATATTCATCATGGTTGATTTGCCGCTGCCGGAAGGTCCCATGATGGCGACAAAATCCCCTTCCTCCACGCTGAAATTCACATGATCCAGCGCCTGCAGAATGGTATCGCCCATGGTAAACTGCTTCACTATGTCTTCCAGTACAATGACATCTGCCATGCTCATCCCCCGTTTCCTGTGCCGCGTTTTTTAATCTGTTGCCTTGTCACGCTGATGCAAAATCAGCGACCGGTCAACCTTATTCTGACTTCCGCTTATTTATATACGCGGCGCGCCTCCCGGGCCTCCCCGCATATTGTTATTATTCTGTTTTGCTTTCAACGTCTTCACCACCAGTTTGTCTCCCTGACGCAGCTGGTCGCTTTTGACGGCTATGCTTTCGTCACCACTCATGCCCACTTCCACATCAATTTCCGTTTCCTGCTTGGTCTGCGGGTCGTATTTCTTCACATATTTGCGACCGCCGTCAAAGAAGATACAATTCTGGGGAACCATCAGCACATTGCCGGCCTCGCTGATGATGATATTGGTCCGGGCCGTCATGGTGGGGAACAGCTTGTTTTTGGAGTTGGCAACATCAACATATACTTTATAGTAAACTACGTTGTTGGTAGTGGTAGCGCTGCGGGAAATCAGCCGTACTATACCTTCAAAGGTTTCTTCCGGATAGGAATCCACTGTAAACTCTACCTTCTGGCCTACTTTAATCTGGCCAATATCCGATTCGTCAACCAGGGTCTCTATCTGCATTTTATCCAAATTGGCAATAGACATGATGACCTGGGGCGAACTGATACCGGAGCTGATGGTCTGGCCTACCGGGGTGGGCTTGCCAATGACATAGCCGTCGATTGGCGAATAAATATAGGTATCATTGGTATTGGAGACCGCCTGTTCATGGGCCGCCTTGGCTACCCTGTAATTCATCAGGGCGGTGTCATAAGCCTGCTGTGCAATCGCTCCCTTTTCCACAAGCCTCCTGTAACGCTCCAGGGTCAGCGCCGCCTCATTCAGCGTGGCTTCCCGCTGCTCTTCCGTCGCCTTCAGTGAAGAATCGTCCAGCCGCAATAACAGTTGGCCTGCCTTGACATGATCGTTTTCTTCCACAAAAACCTCTACGATACGCCCGGTGATCTTGGAACTGATATCCACATTGTCCAGCGCAGTGAGGCTGCCTGTGGCTGAAACGCTTTTCTGCAGGTTCCCGTATTCCACGGACGCGGTTTTCACCGTTTCCGTTTTTGCTGCCTTCTGGTTCTGGTAATATTTATAGCCTCCGAAACAAGCCCCGATCAGAATTACTAAAAATAAAAGGGCATACAGATTGTTCTTTATAAATTTCATCATGCTGATCACGCTCCCGTACCGCTTTATCTTGTCTCTTTACGATAATTTTATATATCATCATCATTTTATGGCTATATTGTAACCATTAATTGTGACATTTTTATGTTAGGAAAAACAAAAAACCATAATTACCTTCTTTTTTCCTGACAATGCGCCTGTCTTTATTTCAGCAGGCGGTCTTGCAGTTCCTTCAGGGTTGCATCGGTAATCCCGATAACCTGTTTCAAATAACCTGCCGGTGACCCTCCCAGGCTGCACATCTCCTCCCGGGCTGTCTGCAGGCAGTCTTTGTCCGCCAGATACATCATGCGCAATACCGCTTTTGCCTGTTCATTCCGGTAACGTTCCGGCAGGTTCTTTAGCTTCTGTTCCAGCCAGGGCTCCACTACGGTATTGGTTTCCATATAGTCTTCTTCAATCGTGTCCCAGGAAACATTTAGCAGCGTCAGCAGGAATGCGGTGATGATTCCCGTACGGTCCTTGCCCCCATTGCAATGATAGAGCAGGGCGCCGTCCTTTTGGGATAACAGCAGTTCAAAAAAGCGGCGGGTCGCGCTTTGGGACTGTTGTGACGTAATAAACTTACGGTAAATATCCTGCAGATATTGCTGCGGTGTATAGGACGGTCCGCTGGTCATGTTGATCAGGATGTCCAGCACACTGATTTTTTTCTGTGCTGCCCCTGCCGCGCTAAATGCGCCTAAACCCAACTGGTCGTCGCTGAGCAGGGGAATGTGGAAATGATCTACAATTCCCCACTGGGGATCCGGACGTTCTTCGCTCTCTTTGGCGCTTCGCAGGTCCACAACGGTACGTACCCGGTATGTGCCTAACAGGACTGCCGCATCCGCTGCGCTGAGGTCGCTTAAGCGGCCGCACCGGATCAGTTTGCGTTCTCTGATCCTGCGTCCATCCTGAATCACTGTTTCCCCCAGGTCCCGGATGTTTTTCTGTTTTTCCAGAATGATAGGTATCATGGGCGAACCTGTCCGTCTCCACTGATCAGATATTTATAGGTAGTCAGTTCCGGCAGGGCCATGGGGCCGCGGGCGTGCAGTTTCTGGGTGCTGATACCGATCTCCGCCCCAAAGCCAAACTGGAAGCCATCCGTAAAGCGGGTGGACGCATTGGCATATACGCAGGCGGCATCCACCATCTGCTGGAATTTGCGCGCATTTGCCAGGCTGCGGGTCACGATGCATTCGCTGTGCTTCGTACCGTACTTTGAAATATGTTCAATGGCTGCCTCCACATCTTCCACAACCTTCACCGACAATCGCAGGTCGCCGTACTCTGTGGCCCAGTCTTCGTCTGTGGCAGGGATGGCGTCCTTGTCCATGGCGCAGACGGTTTCATCGCCTATGATCTGTACGCCTTTTTCCTTAAGTGCCTGCAGCATGTGAGGCAGGAAGTCCTGTACCGCGTCTTTATGTACCAGCATGGTCTCCATGGCGTTGCATACGCCGGGGCGCTGGGTCTTAGCGTTGATGATGATCTTTTCTGCCATTGCATAATCCGCGCCGGCATCCACAAAGGTATGGCAAACTCCCACGCCGGTTTCAATGACCGGCACACTGGCATTGCCTACCACGGCCTGGATCAGGCGTCCGCTGCCCCGGGGGATCACTACGTCCACCAGACCGTTCAGGGTGATCAGTTCCTGGACCGCCCCATGGTCCGTACTGGTGATGAACTGAATGCTGCCTGCAGGAATGCCTGCCTTTTCCGCCGCACTCCGCAAAACATCAGCAATTTTTGTATTGGAATGGATGGCTTCGCTGCCGCCTTTCAGGATGACCGCGTTGCCGCTCTTCAGGCATAACCCGATGGCATCTGCCGTCACGTTGGGGCGGGCTTCATAAATGATGCCGATTACGCCCAGGGGCACAAGGATCTTGGTAACCGTCAGTCCGTTAGGCAGTGTGCTGCCGCCGATGATTTCGCCTACAGGATCTTTTAACGCCGCCACCTGCCGCAGCCCCTCAGCCATATCCGCCAGCCTGGCCGGCGTCAACAGTAACCGGTCCAACAGGGATGCCTTCATGTTTTTTGCCTTGCCTGCTGCCATATCGGCCGCATTGGCTGCCAAAATTTCTTCCTGCCCTGCCAGCAAGGCCTCTGCCATAGCTTCCAACGCGCTGTTCTTTATTACCGGCGAAACCGCTGCCAGCAGCCGCGCTGCGGCCGCGGCTTCCATCGCCTGTTCCCGTATCGTCATCTTCACACCTTCTTTTCCTTCCATATTTATACTGTCGTTTGCCAGCTTTGTCCTAATTCCTTTCATCGCAGTCATTGTCATACCACGTTGCCAAAAAAACAGAACTTGTAGCCTAAATTTACGAAAACACTGATGAATTTGCTCGCACATCTGTCTCTGCACAAACTCATTTAACCCTATTTTCCTACAAAATTACCAGGTCGTCCCGGTGGATCACTTCATCATAGGTTTTTTCACCCAAAATACTTTCAATTTCACTGCTCTTATGTCCCTTTATCTTTGCCAGTTCCAGAGACGAATAATGGCTCAGGCCCCGGGCCAGTTCATTGCCGTTTTCATCTTTCACGCTGACAGTATGTCCTGCCTCGAAATCACCGGAGACTTCCTTTATCCCGGCAGGCAGGATACTGCTTCCTCCCGGCCGGCGGATGGCTTTGGCACAGCCGGCGTCAACCAGCAGGGAACCTTCTATGCGGGAACCGAAGGCCAGCCAGCGTTTGCGGAACTGCAGCCGGTTTTCCCGGGAAATGAACAGGGTCCCCAGCTGCTCTCCCTGAAGGATCCGTGTAATTGCATTGGGTTCCGTACCCGAAGCGATGATCATGCTGATACCGGAACTGGTAGCTGCTTTGGCCGCCTGGATCTTGGTAAACATGCCTCCCGTGCCAAAACCGCTCCCTGCCGCGCCGGCGCTGGCTTCCACCTCCGGAGTGATCTCCTTTACCTCATATACCAGCTTAGCGTCCGAATGGGTTTTCGGGTTGGCTGTGTACAGCCCGTCTATATCGCTGAGCAGGATATCCAGGTCCGCATCCACGATGCCCGCCACCAGCGCGGACATGTTGTCGTTGTCACCGATCTTCAGATCATCCAGGGCTACCACGTCATTTTCGTTGACAATAGGGATGACTCCCTGCTTCAGCAGTTCCATAAAGGTGTTGCGGGAATTGGTGTAACGGTGCCGGTCCAGCACTTCCGTCCGGGTCAGCAGCACCTGGGCCACGATCTGCCCGTATTCCGCAAACAGCTTTTCATAGGTGTTC